>JBIKXW010000001.1:0-57047 GCA_044355565.1 Candidatus Planktophila sp.
CCTTTGAACGTTTTCTAGAAGCCTTTGGCACTGAGGATCAATCACAACGTGATGAGTATCTGCAACAGCACACCAAGGATTTGTTGAAGCATGTTGAAGCGCTCGCAAAGCGGGGCTATCACAAATCCGCTGGCTCTCCAGATTTTGTTGTTCTCTTCGTTCCCTTTGAAACCTTATTATCTGAGGCATTGCGCATGGATCCAATGTTCCTTGAAAAGGCGTTCAAGGTTGGTGTCACTATTGCGACCCCAACATCGATGATGGCGTTGCTGCGCACAATCGGTTACATCTTTACCCGCAATAAGTTGGCGGAAAATGCTGATGAGATTCAAAAGGTTGCAAGCACCTTCTTGAAGAACATCACCTTGTTGCATACAAAGATTGTGGCCGTTGGCAAAGCGATCTCATCGACATCAAAGGCGTATGAGGATCTCGTGCCAACAGCTGAAAAGACTGTTTTGGCACCGGCCAGAAGAATTCACAACTTAGGTGTCACAGGGGATAAAGATAAGTTAGCGATTGAGTATCCTGAAGCCCCTGGCGCGGTTCGCGATCTAAAGAGCGCCGAACTAGAAGCTGGCGATGATTACATTGATGCAGAAGAGGTAGATGAGCGATGAGTACAGTTCAAAAGTTGCAGATCCAAGGTCCTGGATTAAAGAAGCAGGGCATTGTTGTTTTGCAGTTTCTCTTTATCGGCTTTTTTGTCTTTATTGAGATGACAATCCGCACAGGGGTAGGAATCCTGACGGGAATCGCTATCTGTGCGGCAACCTTTGCATCAATTCGTTTTGGACGTCCCGGAACACGCTATGTTTCAGCTGTCACTCCCCCACTAGCCTTTGTGGGCAGTGCACTTTTCTTCACAATTTTGCTGGGTGGATTTAGACCTTCACGGGTCGGTATTGATTTCATCGCAGCCCTTGCATCAGAGGCGCCATTCTTGATTGTTTCAGCGCTCTATGGCTGGTTTGTGTATGGGAATGAAAGAGCGAAGGGTAAACCTTCAAAGCAAAGAGCTGCGCGACAAGCAGATTAAGCCAGTCCAGCCGCCTTCATATCTTTACGAAGCTCAGGTGGCAAAGCAAAAAGTAGAGACTCTTCAGCGGCGGTGATCTCTTGAACATCGCGGAAGCCATGTTCTGCAAGGGTTGCTAAAACATCCTTCACTAATATCTCTGGCACCGATGCACCGCTTGTAACGCCGATTGTTTCGACATCTGTAAACCAGTGATCCTGAATCTCTTCGGCGTAATCAATCAAATGTGAAACTTTGGCACCATACTCAAGAGCGACCTCTGCCAGGCGTACCGAGTTACTTGAGTTTTGTGAACCAACGACGATGACTAAATCTGCTTGTGGTGCGATGACCTTGATCGCTTCTTGGCGATTTTGGGTTGCATAACAAATGTCATCACTTGGTGGTGCCTGAATATCTGGAAAGCGCTCCTTCAAAATTGCAACGGTTTCCATAGTTTCATCAACAGACAGGGTTGTTTGTGAAAGCCAAATCAAATTCTTGCCAGGTGTTGGCACAATGGTGCGTGCACCTTCAAGGCCATCAACGATGCGAACCTTGTCTGGGGCTTCACCCGCAGTTCCCTCAACCTCTTCATGGCCGTGGTGGCCAATCAACAAAATCTCTGCATCCTCGGTCGCAAAGCGTCGAACCTCGTGGTGGACCTTGGTCACCAAAGGACAGGTGGCATCGATTGTTTTAAGGTTTCGCGAAGCCGCCTCTTCATGCACCATCGGTGAAACACCATGTGCTGAGAAAACTACTGTCTGACCTTCAGGAATCTGATCTGTCTCATCAACAAAGATCGCACCCTTTGCTTCGAGCGAGGTCACAACGTGAACGTTGTGCACGATCTGCTTGCGAACATAGACCGGGGCACCATAGAGAGCCAACGCCTTTTCAACGGTAACAACGGCGCGATCTACCCCTGCGCAATATCCGCGAGGCGCTGCCAGTAGAACTCTCTTAGCCATGGGGGCAGTCTATTAGGCTCATCCCATGTTCGAAACTTCAAGTGAGGCACCAGCAACGGTTCGGACCGTCTCTGAAGCGATCAAGGATTACATAGAACGGCTAGGCCCTATCTGGATTGAGGGCGAGATCAGCGAATTGAATGAACGCAGCGGAATGATGGCATTTATGCGGTTGCGCGATCCAAGCGTTGATATGTCTATCTCGGTGATGTGCCACAAATCTGTGATCGCCGCTGTGAAGCCTTTGCCTGATAACGCCCGCATTGTTATGTATGCAAAGCCATCCTGGTACACAAAAAATGGATCCCTCTCATTTTCAGCCCGGGAAATTCGTCAGGTCGGAGTCGGCGAGCTGCTTGCTCGATTAGAGGCGTTGAAAGAAAAGCTAGCTGCTGAAGGATTGTTTAACTCTGATCGCAAAGTGGCTCTGCCCTTGCTGCCACACGTTATTGGATTGATTTGCGGTCGCAACACAGATGCTGAAAAAGATGTTGTTGAAAATGCAAAGCGTCGTTGGCCCAGCGTTCAATTTGAAATCCGCGAGGTAACTGTTCAAGGCGCTGCTGCCGTTAGCGAGGTTTCACAAGCGCTGCGCGAGTTAGAAGCCAATAAAGATGTTGAGGTCATCATCATTACTCGCGGCGGCGGATCCTTTGAAGATTTGCTGCCCTTTAGCGATGAAGGTTTAGTGCGTTTGGCAGCATCATGTACGACCCCAATTGTTTCTGCGATCGGTCATGAAAAGGATTCGCCGTTATTGGATTTAGTTGCTGATTACCGAGCATCTACACCAACAGATGCAGCTAAACGAGTTGTTCCAGATATCAGTGAAGAGATTCAGATGATCAGTTCGATGCGAGATCGTGCCCGTCGCACATTGGTCAATCGACTAGATCTTGAAATGACGCGAATTACTAATTTTAGAAACCGTCCCGTCATGAAAGACCCACATGTCTTAATCACTACAAGGGCTGAAGTCATTGCTGGACTGCGCGATAGATCTAGTCGATCCTTTGGCTCATCCTTGAAATTGGCCAAAGAGGAGCTCAAGCAGATCAAGGCGCGCGTGCGGTCCTTGTCACCGCAATCAACATTGGATCGTGGCTATTCAGTAGTCCAGCTAGCCGACGGCCAGATCGTGACAGATCCAAAGAAGGTAAAAACGGGCGATGAATTACGTCTTCGTCTTGCAAAGGGCGAGACCAAAGCCACAGTCAAGTAGTTGCCAAGAGAGAGTAGATTTAGCACATGGCCGAAGCAAAGAAAATCTCCTATGAAGCAGCACGTGATGAGCTAGCAGAGGTTGTTGAATCCCTAGAAGCGGGAAGTGCAACCCTTGAAGAGTCATTGAAGTTGTGGGAGCGCGGCGAAGAGTTAGCCAAGATCTGCCAGGAATGGTTGGACGGAGCTAAGAAAAAACTTGACGCGGTAAAGCCCGAATAGAAACCCAGATGCCAAACTTTTCATACTCAGATCTTCTGCCTCTTGGCGAGGATAAGACTAAGTACCGTCTTGTCAGTACCGAGGGTGTTTCAGTTGTAAAGCTTGGCGACAAAGAGTTTTTACAGGTTGAACCATCAGCCCTTGAACTGCTGACATCTGAGGCGATTCATGACATCAACCATTACCTTCGCGCAGACCACCTGCAGCAGTTAACAAATATCGTTAAAGACCCAGAGGCCTCGCCCAATGATCGTTTTGTTGCGATCGACCTATTGAAAAATGCCAACATTGCAGCGGGCGGTGTTTTGCCAATGTGCCAGGACACTGGAACCGCTTTAGTTATGGGCAAAAAAGGCCAATTTGTTTTAACAACCGGCAAGGATGAGGTGGCTATTTCACAAGGTATTTACGATGCCTACACCACCTTGAATCTTCGCTACTCCCAGATGGCCCCCGTAACTACCTGGGAGGAAAAGAACACCGGCAATAACTTGCCAGCCCAGATCGAAATCTATGCAGATAGCGATCATCAGGATGAGTACAACTTTATGTATATCGCCAAGGGTGGTGGCAGTGCTAACAAATCATTTTTATACCAAGAAACAAAGGCTGTTTTGAACCCAACCTCATTTATGAACTGGTTGGATGAAAAACTTCGCTCTATTGGAACCGCAGCTTGCCCTCCGTATCACCTGGCCATTGTCATCGGCGGAACAAGTGCCGAGCACACCGTCAAGACTGCAAAGCTTGCCAGCACCAAGTACTTGGATTCACTGCCAACTTCAGGAGATGCGGCAACTGGACATGGCTTCAGAGATGTTGAATTAGAGCAAAAGGTTCTTGAACTCACCCGCACCCTTGGAATCGGCGCACAGTTTGGTGGCAAGTACTTCTGTCACGATGTTCGCGTTGTTCGCCTTCCTCGTCATGGTGCATCGCTGCCAATCGCAATCGCGGTCTCCTGTTCTGCAGATCGTCAGGCAAAGGCCAAGATCACCAAGGATGGAATCTTCCTGGAAGAGCTCGAGCGCGATCCGGCACATTTCTTGCCAGAGACAACTGATGAGCATCTCAATGATGATGTTGTTGCGATTGATTTAAATCAACCAATGTCCGATGTCTTAGCTGAGCTTTCCAAGCACCCGGTAAAGAGCCGTCTATCCCTGACCGGAACTCTGGTTGTGGCCCGCGATTTAGCACACGCCAAGATCAAGGCGATGATGGATGAGGGCAAGCCAATGCCTGAATATATGAAGAAATACGCTGTTTATTACGCAGGTCCGGCCAAGACCCCTGAAGGGTATGCATCAGGATCCTTTGGGCCAACAACTGCAGGTCGTATGGATTCCTATGTTGATTACTTCCAAGCACAGGGCGGTTCTATGGTGATGCTTGCCAAGGGCAACCGATCAAAGGCTGTTACTGATGCATGTAAATCTCATGGTGGTTTTTATCTTGGATCGATCGGAGGTCCAGCTGCTCGGTTGGCCTTGGATTGCATCACCAAGGTTGAAGTCTTAGATTTTGAAGAGCTAGGAATGGAAGCGGTCTGGAAGATCGATGTTGTGGATTTCCCAGCCTTCATCGTTGTCGATGACAAGGGCAATGATTTCTTTGCTGAAACAAGCAAGCCGATGAGTATTGGTAAAAAACCTAATTAACTGTAGACGCTAGCTTTAGTACCAGTTGCTGCGCTTGTGTTTTGCCAGCGCCTTGCATGGTGTCTCATATCGAATGCTGATGTAGCGAAGTCCCCATCGGATCTGAGTTACAGGGTTGGTGCGCCAATCTGTTGAAACAACATTCATCTTTGAAGCTGGCAGCGCCTGAGGAATTCCATGGGCGCCAGATTTCTTATTACGAGATTTGTAGTTCCAATTACTTTCCTGAGTCCACAGTTGATTGAGGCAGTTGTACTGCTTCTCATTAAAGCCGTACTCATCCAGCAGGATGCTCTTGGCAACCTTCTTCGCTCCAAATGGAGTTCTGGCTAACTCAACCTGACGACTTACCGCCGAGACCAAAGCCATCTGAGTCGAGAAGATCGCACCCGATGCTGTGGCGGTGAGGTCATCCTCGCCAAAGAGAGCGGCCTCAGTTTGTGGTTCAACGATCACGGTGCTCTGAGGTGTCGTAAGTTCAACGCTCGAGGTCAGTGAGGCCTCCAAAGCGTTTGCCGATGGCAACAAGGTTGCGATCAGCAACAGGGAGGAGGAGATGCCAAGGATGGCGATCATCTTTTTAATCTGTATAGCTGTCTTCATCTCGGTACTCCTTTCCATATCTCATCACCCCCGAGTACTCACCCGAGCTTTCCTGCCATGACTCAATAGCCTCAATTGAGGCTTATAGAGTTAAGGGGAATGCCTTTATGGTGAGGTATGAGCGGCGCAACGGCAAATTAAAGTATGCGGGAGTCGGAAATTCTCAGAAAAGTAAAAAGGTGTGGGCAGGTAAAACCGCAGGTCAGTTAGGGGAATGTCCGATATGTCCGAAATGTGACTGTGAGATAGATTTGGCCCTGAGATCGGCCATGTCGCTACCGGCTTTTTGGCCCGCCTCTTTTAGCTCGGAAGGGGGCCTTCCAGCATCTCAGTGACCAGTGCGGCGATCGGCGAGCGCTCGCTTCGGGTCAAGGTGACATGGGCGAAGAGTGGATGGCCCTTCAAAGTTTCAACAACAGCGACAACTCCATCATGACGACCGACCCGCAAGTTATCTCGCTGGGCGATGTCATGGGTCAGGACGACTCGAGATGCGGTGCCAATTCGTGACAGGACTGTCAGTAGGACTCCCCGCTCCAAAGATTGAGCCTCATCGACGATGACAAAGGAGTCGTGAAGTGAGCGGCCACGGATATGTGTCAGCGGCAAAACCTCAATCAATCCCCGATCAATGATTTCATCGATCACCGGCTGGCTTACTAATGCCCCCAAGGTGTCAAAAACCGCTTGAGCCCAAGGAGACATCTTCTCGCCTTCAGAGCCGGGCAGGTATCCCAGCTCTTGGCCACCAACTGGATACAAGGGGCGGAAGATGACAACCTTTTTGTGAAGACGTTTCTCCATCACCGCTTCTAATCCAGCACATAAAGCCAACGCTGATTTTCCAGTTCCGGCACGTCCACCCAAGGAGACAATGCCAATACCTTCATCCAACAAGATATCGAGTGCGATCCGTTGTTCAGCGCTTCGACCATGAAGTCCAAAGGCTTGGCGATCACCCCGAACCAACTTCAACTGTTTGTCGGCGGTGACTCGAGCAAGGGCTGATCCTTTTTCTGAATGGAGCACTACCCCGGTATGAACCGGCAGTTGATGGGCGGCCTCATGATCTGCAAACTCTCCTGAGTAAAGGTCATCGATGGTCGAGGATGAAACATCCACATCCTCTATACCGGTCCAGCCGCTATTTGAAACTAGCTCCGCTAAATACTCCTGCGCCTCGACACCAACGGATGAGGCTTTGACTCGAAGCGGCAGATCCTTGGTTACCAAAATGACATTTTTTCCATCAGACATCAGGTTCTTTGAGATGGCAAGGATTCGAGAGTCATTAGTGCCATCCCGCAAAAATCCATGGGGCAGGGTTGAAAGATCGGTGTGGTTGAGTTCGACGGAAAGGGTTCCGCCTTCAGGGGTAATTGTCAGCGCTTTATCCAACCGGCCATGGCTAACCCGGAGATCATCAAGGGCGCGCAAAGCGGCACGGGCAAAGTAGCCCAATTCTGGGTGATCCCGCTTGGATTCTAGCTCTCCGATAACTGCGATCGGGATGATGACTTCATGTTCGGCAAATCTATAGAGCGCCCCGGGGTCTGCGAGCAAAACACTGGTATCTAAAACAAAGGTTTTCTTAGCTTTTTGACCTTTAGCAGCCAATGCTTACTCCTAGATTAAATTGTTCTCGCCGGATGTGCTTCTGACAGTAAAAAGGTAGAACTGTTAGCGAGGAAAAGTGCGCAGACACGCGACGGTGAAAAGTTAAATCTTGGTTTCGCTTTATGAACCGAAGCGGCGTTGTCTCACAGAGTAAGAACGAAGTGCGCGAAGGAAATCTACTCGACGGAAATCTGGCCAATAGGCCTCACAAAAGTAAAACTCAGATAATGCGCTTTGCCATAACAGAAAGCCGCCGAGTCTTTGTTCGCCGGAGGTTCGAATTAATAGTTCAGGATCTGGTTGTCCTGCGGTGTATAAAAACTTTGAAATATCTTCAATCTTTAAACTCTCTTGTGCTTGCTTAATGGAATGACCGGCAGACTCGGCATCGCTTAAGTAGCTCTTGACCGCATCAACGATCTCGCGGCGGCCGCCGTAGCTAATGGCAACATTGACTTCGACACCATCATTGCGGATTGGCTTGAGTGAGCTGAGTTTTTCCTCAAGCCATGGTGGAAGTAAATCGAGGGCGCCCACAGCTTTGATATTCCAGCGACCTGTTGCAGCTAACTCATCAACAGTGTTGCCGATAATCTTTAGCAACTCATCGATCTCTTCCTGCGAGCGCTTGAAGTTATCGGTTGAAAGCAACCACAAAGTTACAACCTTGACCTGGGCATCATCGCACCAGCCCAAGAAATCGATGATCTTATTAGCTCCAGCTTTGTGGCCATGTGGATCATTAGCGGTGGGATTAGATTTTGCCCAACGACGATTTCCATCCAGGATTACGCCAACATGATGAGGGGTCTTTGAAAAATCCAATGATCGAACTAAGCGCCATTCATATAGCGGGTAGATCAGAGATTTAATGAGTTTACGAATACTGGCGAACAACTCTGCGCTCCGCAGCGATCGATGCGATTGGAAGAGTTCCGGCCAGAATGAGCCAGATGATCTTCTTCATCGGCCATTGAGCTTTGACCGAGAATTGAATAGCAACCAGTACATACGCCGCGTACACCCAGCCATGAACAAAGGGGATCCAGGCAACCGCCTCTTTCCACTCTTGATTATTCAATAGATACGCCACTGGCAGATCAACAAACCACAGTAAAAGAGACATAACCCCGGCGACTAGCGCCATAAATCGGTACCGCTTAATTGCTCCGCTCATGGGGTAACTCTACGGCGATAGAAGGGTAGATACAGCACAACAACAGCCATCAGCCACCAAATGACCACATAGGAAAGGTGCTGCCAGTAAAAACCAGGGATCTTAGGGTTGAGCTTTTCTTCAGTCACCCGGCTACGAATTAGTTCGCCATCACGGGTTGATTCAGATCTGGCCAAAATGTATCCGTCATATAAATCTAGATCAGTCAGACCGACAACAACGGCGCTATCGATTCGAGAAATGATTCCCGGGGTGTTATCTGCGCGATCTGCAAACTGACTTGCAACAACAACACCAGTTATATCGATGTCCATAGATTGCTGAATATCTGGGTTGAGTAATCTTTCAGACCATAAACCACGAACAACTAAAATCGCAGAGCTTTGATCAACTTGGGCTAAGGCAACCTCCCAATCAGCAACTACCCCATCACCATCGATTTGGTTAGGCGCTCTGAAATTTGCAATGTACTTTCCAGTTACTGAAACGGTTTGATTAAATGCTTGCTCACCTAATGATTGGCGGGGCGTTGCAACGGTTTGCAGCGGAACAACATCTGTAATGACTGTTCGGGCAACCTTTAAACTAGCTTTTAAATCCGCAGCGCGTTGAAGCTGCCAAAAACCCAATCCAACAAAAAGTGCAGCAATTAAGACAACTGCAACACCTTGGAAAATCTTGGTTAGAAGATTATTCGGTTGAGTCATCGCTTCGATCTACGCCCATGAAGCGCTTATAAAAACTGCGCATCAAAAAGACAACAGCGATAAGCAATATTCCAACCGTTAGGGAGCCGGCTGATCCCATAAAGATTTCTTCTTGTTCCATGCGATAATCATGTCATGCAATCTCCAGAGCCGTTCAACTATGAAGAGCGATATGGCGCTGCCAAAGCCACGCGCTGGCCTGTGATCGCCCTTGTTGTAGCGATTCTGGGAATTGGTTGGCTGATGTGGTCTGCGCTGTATCACTCCAATCCACCGCTTCGCTCTCAGCTAGTTTCCTTCACAATTACCAATGATCGTGAAGCATCTGTTCGATACTTCATTGAACGAACCGATAGCCAGCAGGTAGTGGTGTGCACACTGATTGCCCGCGATTACGATAAAAACATCGTGGGCCAGATCGATCAAGAGATTGGTGCGGGAAAATCAAAGGTTGAGCTGGTTACCGTTGTCCCTACGCGGAGCGAATCAGTCAATGCCGATGTATCCAGTTGTCGCGCCAAGTAGATAGCCAGTACCGTTACCCCTTATGACACAGACATGGTTAACCCAAGAGGCCGCAGATCGGTTGCGTGCTGAACTTGTGCAGCTTGAAGGTCCAGGTCGCAAAGATGTCACAGCCAAGATTGAGGCAGCCCGCGCCGAAGGTGATCTAAAAGAGAATGGCGGCTACCACGCAGCTCGTGATGAGCAAGGCAAGATGGAAGCGCGTATTCGCCAACTGAAGCAGATGCTAGAGAATGCGCACATTGGAACACCACCTGCGAGTGCCGATGGCAAAGTTGGTGCAGGAATGGTTGTTACCGCGATTATCGCTGGTGATGAGATGAAGTTTTTAATTGGCTCACGTGAGATCTCTTCAGGTGATCTCGATGTCTATAGCGAAAAATCACCACTGGGAGCTGCAGTTCTTGGCCAAGATGTCGGCGCAAAGGTTTCTTACACAGCACCTAACGGTCGCGAAATCTCAGTCGAAATCGTCGCTGCCGAGTTCTACGCCTAGCAAAGAGTTTTTAGTCGTGAATCTAAGCGCCAGAGATGTTTTCCCTGGTTTAGATTCCTTGATCTCGGACTCTCGTTTAGACAGAGTTTCACAAGCGATTAATGCTTTGTTTAGTAAAAGTCTTACTCGACTTGAAAACGGGAATCCCTTCATCATTACAGGCGATATCCCTGCGATGTGGTTGCGTGATTCAACCTGGCAAGTGGCTCCGTTGCTTCACTCAAAACATCCAGAGGTCATTGACTTGCTAATCGCTCTGAGTAAAACACAAATAGAACTTTTCATGATTGATCCCTATGCAAACGCATTTAATCCAGCCCCCAACGGTGAGTGCTGGCACAAGGACTTCTGGGATCAATCACCTTGGGTATTTGAACGCAAATATGAACTAGATTCATGGGCTTCGGTCTTGTATTTGGCGAGAATGATCGTCGAGAAGTATGAGCGCCTTGATCACATTGATAGCTCTTTCAAAGAAGCGCTTGAATTGATGCTCAAACTGGCCCGCAAAGAGCAACACCATCATCCCGAGTCATACATTTTCAGGCGTAACAATGGCGTTCCCCATGATTCTTTGTCCCATAATGGATACGGAGCACCAATTGGATACACAGGAATGGTCTATTCAGCTTTTCGTCCAAGTGATGATGCGTGTGTCTATGGATATCTGGTTCCATCAAACATCTTTTTTCTCAATGAACTAGAACTCTTGCCAAGAAACCTTAAATCTCCAGAATCAATTGCCTTAAGTTCGGAGATCAGAAAAGGTCTAGAAGAGTTTGCAATAATTGATGGTAAGTACGCTTATGAAGTTGACGGACTTGGAAATTCACTCTTTATTGATGATGCAAACATCCCTTCACTATTAAGTCTTCCGCTTCTGGGCTGTGTTTCTCCGGACGACAAAATCTATAAAGCAACTAGAGAGTTCATTCTTTCCAAGAAAAATCCTTTCTTCTTTGCAGGAACAAAGGCTGAAGGAGTCGGCTCACTACACACGCCAACCAACTATGTGTGGCCAATTGCCCTGGCCGTACAGGCATTAACTGATCCATCAGTAGATAGGAAGTTGGAAACCTTGGAATTGCTTGAGAAAACCGATGCCGGAACCGGAAACATGCACGAGGCATTCGATGTAAATGATGATAGAGAGTTTACGAGACCTTGGTTTTCTTGGGCCGATATGACCTACGTACAGCTAGTCCTAGCAAGCGTTGATTACTCCTTTGAATAACTAGATTTTTCCAACTTTTACAGTTCCAAAGTGATCTGGCACTTTTTCATACGGTGTCGCATGGAAACGAATCTCTTGGGTAACAATTTCCCAATCTAAGTTTGAACTCAAAAGTGCTTCAAGGAAAACTCTTGCCTCTATCTCTGCGATGTGATTTCCCAGGCAGGTGTGAGGTCCGAAACCAAAGCTAAGGTGCGGATTTCGTCCACGATTGAAGTCGATTTGATATGGATCAGTAAAAACAGTTTCATCAAAGTTACCCGAAATAAAGCTGATCCCAACATATCTGTCATCGGGAAGCTCCAAGCCGGTGCTTTCTGGAACCAAGGTTCGATTCATCGCAGGAAGTGGAGTCAAGAACCTTAAAAACTCTTGAATCGCTGAACCAATGAGTTCGGGTCTTGAACGGAGTAAGTGGAGATCTTCAGGGTGGTTACCAAAATGCCAGATGATTCCTGTAAAGAGTTTAACGACGGTATCTCGGCCACCCGCAAGCATTACACCCGCTATTCCGCGAAACTCATCTGCCGAAACCTGAACACCATTTATCTCAAGGCGTGCGATCTTGTTCCAGATGTCATTATTGCGGTGCTGCAACGCCTCTTCGTAAATAGCGTCTAGATAGCGATGTAAAACCTTTCCATCTCGCTTTTCCGATTCGGCGGTCCATACATCCGGTCCCCAAGAAATCCACTCAGCGACATCTTGCGGGCGACTATAGATAACTCCAAGATTCCTCATCACCAGTGGAAGGGCAAGGTCACGCCCAACTTCAAGTGAGCTATCTGCAAAAAAATCTGTAACTAAAGCTTCGGTATGTTTCTTAAATTCAGGGATTAATAACTCGATTGATGGCTTCACGAAGTATGGAGCTAGTGCAACTCGATAAAGGTGATGCCGTGGAGGATCAACTTCGAGAGGTAACTGTCTGTAGTCACGAACATCGGAATCACCTTGAAGATCCGATGAATAAGTCTCTGTATCCCGTAAAGCTTCTCGTACAGCCTTGTGGCCTACTATTGTCTTGCTAGCTTTTGGGTAAGAAACTGACACTTCTCAAGAGTAATTAATTGATTCTGAATAATCAAGGAGAGCGATGAATACCTTCCGAGCAGTTGCTGTCTTTCCCCACATTGAGCCAGCTAATCTTGAAGAGTTTTGTTTACTAGCCGAACAGATGATGGTTGAGATTCAAAAACAAGAATCAATTCTTCGCTATGACATGTTTTTCAGCGATAACAAAACCCGCTGCACAATTTTGGAGGAGTACGCCTACCCAGAAGCGGTCTTCGAGCACATAAAGAAAAATGCTGAATTACTTCAGCAATTATCTGGCTTAGGAGGCAAGATTGAAGGTGGCGTCTTTCCTATGGGACAAGATGGGGAAGCTCTTCAAGAAATAAAAAACAACTGGGATTCAACATTTCACAATCACTACATTGGAAAAGTTAATTAGAGTAGTTTTTGTACTTGCGAATACTCAGGGGAATAAAGATCGCCATCAAGACAACCATGTAAAGCAAAGAAGTCTCTAGTGGGTGCTGGCTTGGCCAAGAGTTCGCAGTTGCACCAAATTCATTTTTAAGGCCAAATAGTTGGCGACAGGCGGCAACCATTGTTGAGACCGGGTTCCATTCAGCAAAGTACTGAAGTGCTTTAGGCATTCCCGTTGTAGGTGCGAAAGCGTTGGATAAGAAGGTCAACGGGAAGGTCACCAAGAAGCCAACGCTCTGAACGGTGCGAGCCTCTTTAACCGACAGGCCGACCAAAATTCCAATCCATGACAAGGCGTATCCAAACATGAAGAGAAATAGGAAAGCCAAAGTAGTTTGCAGGATTCCTGATGTTGGACGCCAGCCAACTGCAAAGCCAGCAAGGGCCATGACGACGAGCACCAAAATATTGAGAAGCGCATCACCAAAGGTGCGTCCGAATATAACTGCGCCGCGTGAGATCGGAAGGGATCTAAAGCGATCGATCAAGCCCTTCTTCATATCCTCAGCTAAGCCAATAGCGGTTGATGCCAAGGTGAAAGCAACAGTTTGCACGAAGATTCCAGGCATCAATAGCTGCACATATCCACCAGGTTGACCTGTATCAATTGAGCCACCAAATACATAGCGGAACAACAACACAAACATCACTGGTTGAATCGTTGAGAAAACTAGTAGTTCTGGAACACGCGCTAACTGAAGAAGTTGACGCTTGGTGATGACCATTGCATCGTTAACTGCATTTTTCACTTCTTGCCGCCTCTCTTCTTCTTAGCCACTGGTTCTTCAACAGTTTCCTCTGCAACATGTCCTGTTAATGAAAGGAAGACATCATCTAGGGATGGACGCTTAAGTCCAATATCTAATGGGTGGATCTTGGCATCATCCATAGCGCGTAATGCATCCATCAAATCCTTTGATCCATGAAGCACTGGTGCACTGACGGTGCGATGGTCTACATGTGTTGCATGACCGCTGATCTTGGCAACAATTTCATTTGTAGTTGCAAGATCTGCCGGTTCAACGGTGATTTCTAGACGTTCTCCACCCACCTGCTTTTTCAAAGCATCTGATGTGCCACGAGCAATAACTGTTCCACGATCAATAACGGCGATCTCATCTGCTAATTGATCAGCTTCTTCTAGATACTGAGTTGTAAGAAGAAGTGTTACTCCGCCTTTAACAAGCTCCTGAATTACCTGCCACATATCTTGGCGACCACGTGGATCTAAACCTGTTGTTGGCTCATCTAAAAAGAGAATCTTGGGCTTAACAATTAAAGATGCTGCTAGATCAAGGCGACGGCGCATTCCGCCTGAGTAAGTTTTAATTGGACGCTTCGCAGCTTCAGTTAAATCAAAACGTTCTAATAACTCATTGGCGCGATCAATGGAGCTCTGGCGACCCAAGTGATACAAACGGCCAAACATCACCAAGTTATCCCAGCCGGTTAATGTCTCATCGACAGCTGCATACTGTCCTGATAAACCAATTTGCTCACGAACTTTGTCTGGATGTTTAATGACATCAATACCTGCAACAGTTGCTGATCCAGAGTCTGGCTTGAGTAGCGTTGCGAGAATTCTCACAGTAGTTGTCTTACCTGCACCATTAGGCCCAAGTACGCCTAAAACAGTGCCTTCTTCGACATCTAATGACAAATCATTGAGTGCTTTGACCTCGCCATTGCGATAGGTCTTTACTAAGTGTTCGGCGATAACTGATTTCACGGAGTAACCTTACCTTCATGTCTCATGAGAATCCTACAAATCAAGGTTCAAGCCAGCTATCTCACAAAGAAATTATGGTGATCTTGGGTGGTCTGATGACGGGATTGCTTCTAGCAGCACTAGATCAGACCATCGTCTCAACGGCGCTCAAGAGCATCGTTGAAGAGTTTGATGGATTGAATCACTACACATGGGTTGTAACCGCGTACTTGTTAACTTCAACCGCATCAACCCCGTTATACGGAAAGATTTCAGATATTTACGGACGACGCGTTGTATTTCAATTTGCAATCGTTACTTTCTTAATCGGTTCATTCCTGGCGGGTGCCTCACAAAACATGGAGCAGCTGATTGCAACACGTGCACTTCAGGGCTTAGGTGCCGGTGGCTTGATGGCACTTACATTTGTAATTATCGGTGACATTGTTGCTCCACGTGAGCGCGGTCGTTACCAGGGTTACTTTGGCGCAGTTTGGGGATTGTCATCTGTTGCTGGTCCATTACTGGGTGGTTTCTTCTCAGATCGTGGCGAAATTTTAGGTGTGAGTGGTTGGCGCTGGATTTTCTATATCAATATTCCTTTTGGAATTGCAGCCTTAATCATCACCTCAGCGGTACTTCATCTTCCAAAGATAAAGCGCGAGCACTCTATTGATTATCTTGGCGCATTTTTAATGGTCTCTGCAGTTACTTTAGTTCTGCTGTCACTGGCCGTTTATGGGCCACAAAATGGGTGGGGAGATTCTCGAACAATTTCTTACCTGATCATCGGAACAATTCTGACCATTGTGTTCTTTATGTGGGAGAAACGTGCCAAAGAGCCTATTCTTCCGCTCCATTTGTTTAAGAACCATACCTTCTCTCTTACCTCTCTTCTAGGAGCAGTAATTGGAGCGGGAATGTTTGGCGCTATCGTCATGCTTCCTCTGTATCTTCAAGTTGTTAAGGGCGATACAGCAACATCAGCTGGACTTAAATTGATTCCTTTGATGCTCGGAATTGTTACCGCTTCAATCATTTCAGGAAAACTTATTTCAAAGCATGGCCATTACAAGCGCTTCCCCATCGCAGGTACTGCACTCATGACTATTGGTATTTTGTTGATGACACGTTTACAGATTGATACGCCGTTCTGGCAGATCGCAATCTATGCAATCTTTGTTGGTGCAGGCCTTGGTCTATCTATGCAGACAATTGTTATTGCCCTTCAAAACTCAGTTGATTTCAAGGACATGGGTGTAGCAACAAGCTCCAACACCTTCTTCCGCTCTCTGGGTTCGGTTTTTGGTACTGCGATTTTTGGAAGTATCTTGACTAATCGAGTTGCACATTATCTTGAATCAAACTTTGCAGAGTTGGCAACAACTAATCCTGCAGCTGTACAGGGTTTTGATATGTCCAAGCTTGAGGGAATCGGCAATAACACCGCGGTGCTAAAGACTCTGCCACCAGAGATTCAGGCAACTGCGCTTAATGCCTTCGTAAACTCATTTCACATTGTTTTCTGGGCAGCAGCACCAATTACTGCAATCGGCTTCTTTTTAGCGCTCAAACTTCGTGAAACTCCACTTCGTACTAACCAGGAGTATGCGGCAGCTCGCGAAGAGGCGGCAGGAGAGTCACTCGGTTGATCCGTTCACCTTTTCGAGATCTTCCACGTGAGGTTTCAATACTTGTAGCGGCATCATTCTTTGTCGCAGTTGGCTTTGGAATCATCATGCCTGCGATCCCTGTCTTTGCCAAGTCTTTTGGAGTAAACAACGCTGCGATTGGCTTGATGGTTTCAGCCTTTGCGATTACTCGCTTCGCATCAGGGCTTATCTCAGGAACCATGGTCGATAAGTTTGGTGAAAGAAAAGTTTTCTCAACCGGCGTATTTATGGTCTCACTCTTTACCTTTCTTGCAGGTGTTGCTCAAAATTATGAGCAATTACTTTTCTTCAGAGCTGCTGGTGGTCTAGGTTCTTCGATGTTTTCAGTTGCTGCCAGCTCAGTGATCATGCGCTCAGTTAGCGATGATCAACGTGGTCATGCGCAATCTGTTTATCAAGGTTCATTCATTGTCGGCGGTATGGCAGGACCTGCAATCGGTGGGCTTCTTTCTGTTATTTCTTTACGCGCACCATTTTTTGTGTACTCAGTTCTTTTGTTTTGTTCTGGCCTTGTCGCGCTCTTCTTCCTCAAGGGAGATTCAATTGGCGCAAAGGTAAAGAACAGTGAGAGTGATGGTGCAACGACTATTCGTGAAGCCCTTGCAATGCCGCCGTATCGAATCGCTTTGGTATTGGCATTTATCGGTACTTGGGTTTTCTTCGGAATGCGTGCATCAATCTTGCCTGTATTCGTCACTGAAGAGTTGAATTCAACTACAGCTGTTGTTGGATATGGCTTTGCCTTATCAGCAATAGTTCAAGGAGCAATTCTGCTGAGAGCTGGAAGGTTCTCGGATCGAAGAGGTCGCCGCGCTGCTTCGATCCTCGGTGCAAATATCGTTTTCGTCGGAGTCTTGGTTCTCACCTTTGCTGTTAATGCATGGATGTTTCTGCTATCAATGATGATTCTTGGCTTGGGTGGAGCTTTTCTTTCGACAACCCCAGCGAGCATTGTTGGAGACATCATCAAAGGTAAGGGTGGCAAGGTAATTGCAATCTTCCAGATGGCCGGCGATGCTGGAATGATCTTTGGGCCAATCATTATTGGCTGGATCTCCGATATGTACTCATACAGAACCGCTTTTGGCGCATCTGCGGTGATCTTTACCGCGGTGCTTTTCTTGGTGTATCGAATTCCAGAGACTAGAAATCTCGAAGGGCCCCAGGTAAATAACCTGAAGCCCCTCGATGAAGATCTTTAATTAATTAGATCTAATTAGTCATTTCCACGCAAGATTGAAAGAACGCGTAGAACCTCTAGGTACAACCAGACGATTGTGACCATGAGACCAAATGCTGCTCTCCATGACTCAGACTCTGGTGCACCAGCTGCTATTCCCTTTTGAATTGAATCAAAATCAAGGATCAAGAAGAAGGCTGCAAGAACCATTCCACCTGTTGCGATGATTAATCCAAGTCCACCAATGCTGTAGATGCTTGTTCCGGTAATGAAAGAAGACACTAGTGAAACCACAGCAAGTACTAGGTAGCCGATGAGCGCTGTCATCAATACCTTGGTGAACTTAGGAGTAACGCGAATGCGTCCACTCTTAAATGCAAACAACATTCCAGCAAATGCACTGAGTGTTACCAAGATTGCCTGGCTAACAATTCCGTCATATGCGGTGTTGTACAAATTGCTGATTGTTCCTAGTGCAAGACCTTGGAAAGCTGCATAAGCGATTGCTAGCGCGGGCTTTACTGTCTTACTAAATGAGTTGACCATCGCAAGAATGAATCCACCGATGAAGCCAAGCATTAACGCTCCGCCACCTAGGTCCATTGACCAAGCAACAGCTCCTACAGTCACCAAGACTGTAAACATGATCGCTGTGCGTGCGACAACATCATCAATTGTCATACGGCCTGTGCGCAATGATGATGCGGCAGGTGTGTTGTACAAATTCTCTAGCGCTGCTGGGTCTGAGTTAATTGTGCTCGGATCGAATGCAGCGTATCCACGCTGATTAAACGCCCGTCCAAGAACAGGGTTTGAACTGCGCATATCTTTGTTCTCCTTTTGTAGGTCCGCCAGAATCTCCGGCGGTTGTGGTGCGGGATAATCGTACGGTTTGGGGAGCCCCGAGGCCAACGAAAAGCACGCTCAAATGCTTAAAAAGGACTTAAAGCCATCGCCCTGACTCGCTAGAAACCCGAATCAGGGCGATGGCCGGTCACACTAGAAATACTCTCTTCAATAAGCGAGTTACTTCAGAGCAAAGTGATTATCTTGGGTGGAAAAATCCATCCATGGGCTTCTGATAATCAGGATCAAGGAGCTGGCGATTTGAGTCTTTGGAATTCGGAAGGAGACGGTCGCCTCCCCCTTTCCATTTTTAATGAGCTGCATGCCCCCCAAACTCTTTAAACCTGAGTAATCATCTGAAACCAATTCTCCTGAAGCAAGCACCACATAGAATCTCAGATCATCTGACGCTGAGCGTGTTTGATTTGAAAGATTGGTAACAGTTACATTCAAAGTTACCCATGAATCTTTAGCAGCGCTATCCACGATTGCTTGGAGGTCGGCATTAATTTTACAACCTGTTGCAAATCCTCCACTTGCTGCGCAAACCGCTGTGTCATTTGGGAAGGTAACTGAGTTAATCGTGTATTGAAAATTATTCAGAGATCTGGTTTGACCAAGCTTTACCGGATTAGTTAAGGATGCAACATCGCCGCTCTTGATCGCAGAGTCTGAAGTGTAATTTGCTGCAGCAATGATTGTGACGGAACCATCTTTACCCTTCGGTCCTTCTGGTCCTTCTGGTCCTTCCGGTCCTTCTGGTCCTTCCGGTCCTTCTGGTCCTTCTGGTCCTTCCGGTCCTTCTGGTCCTTCTGGTCCTTCCGGTCCTTCTGGTCCTTCTGGTCCTTCTGGTCCTTCTGGTCCTTCTGGTCCTTCGGGTCCTTCGGGTCCTTCGGGTCCTTCGGGTCCTTCTGGTCCTTCTGGTCCTTCGGGTCCTTCTGCGCCATCAGCTCCCGCTGGTCCTTCCGGTCCGGCTGGTCCTTCTGGTCCAGCCAAACCTTTAACTGCACCGAGATCAAGTGCAATCGTTCCCGGCGGGCAACTCAACTTGTTAGGAAAAGTGACTGCCTTTGTTTTGATGTTTGCACACAGTAAATACCCTTTTTCAGCGGTATTAGTTGCAATGTATTTATTGACCGCAATTGCAGAGCCGCTCAATAAAAGCGAACCGATTAATAAACCAATAAAGAACTTGCCAAGACCAGATATTTTAGAATTCATAACGGGAGATTAATCTGAAGGATTAATACTGGGCAAGGGTTTTTAAGTGAATATCTGGAAAGTGCCCCCGGTCGGACTCGAACCGACACTGGAAGGATTTTAAGTCCTCTGTCTCTGCCATTGGACTACGGGGGCCACAGTCAACTGCGCGGAAGTTTACTTGATGGGGGGCTTTTGCCGAAACTGAGCCTTAAATGAGGTAGATATCAGGGTTACGATGCAGCCATGGACCATAAGCAAATTCTCGATAAGTATCACTCATCTGCAACCTCATTTGTTGAAGAGGGCGCAAAGATCTCAACTGAAAGCATGAGCCAATCAAAGGATGGCGAATGGTCTGCAGCCTTTGTTATCCACCACATTGCAGATGCTGAGATTCAATTTGGTGTCAGATATGCAAACGCACTGTGTGAAGAGAATCCAACCATTGTTCCCTTCGATGAAGAGAAATTTCCTACTGGATTGCAGTACAACAACCGTTCAGTCGCGATCTCACTTCAATCGCTAGCCGCAAGCCATGCCATGAACTATGAGATTCTAAAAAATGCTAGCGAAGCTGATTGGGAACGTGTTTCGACTCATCCTCAACGTGGCGCTGTCACGCTATTGCAGTTAGTAACTCTTTCTGCAAACCACATTGAAGGACATATCGATCAACTGAAGAACGCTGCTATTTAAAGCTCTTTGCCTTTTTGATTACCGCCTTGAGCATTGGTTCAGTCAATTTGCCTGTAAAAGTGTTTTGCTGGCTTGGGTGGTAACTTCCTAAAACCATTCGCTTAATTCCATCAGGTGAAATCCAAGTAAAGCTCTCGCCATGTCCAAACTTTGGTGTTGGGGTTGAGATCTGTTGATCCATTGCGCGCAGGGCTTTAATCGTCGCACTCCACGCAAAACTGCCAAGGGCAAGAAAGACCCGTGCCGTGGGCATCAAGAGTTCAATTTCATTTGTTAGGTAATCAGAGCATTCCACTTTTTCCTCGGTTGAAGGCTTGTTATCTGGTGGTGCGCACCGAACCGCGCAGGTTATTCGAGTATCAATGAGTGTTTGACCATCATTTGCTGAGGTGCTGGTCGGAATAGTTGCCAGACCATTTTTGTGGAGCGCCTTATAGAGCCAATCACCAGATGAGTCCCCAGTAAAGATTCGGCCTGTTCTGTTTGCACCGTGCGCACCTGGTGCTAACCCAACGATAATTACTCGCGCATTATCTGGTCCAAATCCTGGAACTGGTTTTCCCCAATACTTTTCATTTTCATAGGACTTACGCTTTACAACAGCGACCTCTTCACGCCATTGGACTAAACGTGGGCAACGCCGACAAGCAACGATCTTTTGATCAAGAAGCTTTAGAGACTTACTTGCGGGCAAGGGAATATGCCATTCCATCCAAAATATCTGACTCGGAGGCTACAAATTCATCTGCTCCGGTGGCCTTCATAATCTCTGAAAGAACAAGTGAGCCTGCTGCAATGACGTCGACTCGGCCTGGGTGCATATACCCCAATAGCAATCGTTGTTCGCGGGTATTAGCTGCAAACATTGTTGCCGCCTCATGAACCTGCTGCGCTGATATGTGGGCTAGGTGAATCGCATATCGATCATATTCGGGAAGATCGAGTGCAGCGGCTGCAACTGTCGTCGCTGTTCCTGCAACCGCCACCAAAGTTTTTGCCTTTGTAATAGGAACAACCGCCGCCGCTTCTGCGATCGCAGTTTGAATATCGGTGCGTGCTAACTCAATCTGTTGAGCTGTAGCAGGGTCTGAAGATATGTGCCGCTCAGTCATGCGAACACATCCGATGTTGACGCTGCGAGCTGCTTCAACGGTTGATGTTCCGAAAACGAACTCAGTCGATCCTCCCCCGATATCAACTACCAAGAAAGGACCATTGCTTGGATCTAAATCTTTAATTGCGCCAGCAAAAGAGAGCGCTGCTTCTTCATCACCTGAAATCACTTCAGGCTCGATTCCTAAACGCTCACGAACTCCATCTACAAACAGGTGGCGATTAGTTGCATCCCGCGTGGCGCTTGTGGCACAGAAACGAATTCTTTCAACACCGCGTTTTGCAATCTCGGTAGCGAATTTATCGACCGCGGTAAGTGTTCTGGCAATTGCATCGGGGTGAAACTGTCCTGTTTCATCAACGCCTTGTCCTAAGCGAACAATCTCCATATCGCGCACAACTTCACGAAAGTTGTTGCCATCGATATCGGCAATCAGTAAACGTATCGAATTAGTTCCGCAATCAATCGCCGCTACTCGCATGGGTTGTTCTTCCACCATTCAGGAAGTCTTGCCAGAGCTTCATCACCTAATGGGTTTACATCAGGACCTGCAGATAATGAATGGGCGACAAGTGAATGAAGGCACTTCACCCGCGTTGGCATTCCACCTGCTGAAACATTGTCGACCTCAGGAACATCTACCCCCAGCGCCGATCGTGCTGCGATGTAATCATCATGTGCTGCGCGGTATGCACCAGCTAATTCTGGATCACTTTCTAGGCGCTCATTCATCTCACCCATCAACCCTGTTGTTTCAAGGGTTGAAATAACCGCGGTTAAGCGAGGGCAGGTTGCATAGTAGAAGGTAGGAAATGGTGTTCCATCTTCAAGCCGGGGTGGAGTTTCAACAACAGCAGGCTTTCCACATGGACAGCGATATGCAATTGCATGCACATCACGAGGTGTTCGACCCAATTGAGTTTGAATGCAATCAAGATCGGCTTGTGTTACCTCACGCATTAATTGCCGGTTTCACTGATTGATGCGATTAAGCGGGAATACCAAGGCTGTCCATCTGCTAGTGAGCTAGCGACCTTTGTGGTGCTGTTTTGCCCAGCCTGTGTTTCGCCCTCTGTAACGATGTACTGACGCTCACCTGGAAGAACAAAGTGAAGACGTTCGCGTGCTTGTGACTTCACATACTCTGGATCTTGCCACAGCGTTAACTCTTGCCGTGCTTTCTCAAGCGCAGAGTTATCTGCAGATAGTTGTGCCTTCAATGCGCTGATTTGTGCACGTTGTGTGAAGTAGTGCTTCACGGGTGGTGCGATTGTTAAAGCAAGCACAAAGAAGATTGCAGATAAAGCTAAAACGCGATTAGAGGTACGGCGACGACCAAAGCGAAGTTGTCGACGTGCCATGGCTAATTCTTACGCCTTGAAACGTGGGAATGCTGCGCGACCTGCGTAGACCCCACCATCAGATAGCTCTTCTTCAATACGAAGCAGTTGGTTGTACTTAGCAACACGCTCGGTACGTGCAGGTGCGCCGGTCTTGATCTGTCCACAGTTAAGAGCAACAGCCAAATCTGCAATAGTCGTATCTTCAGTTTCACCAGAACGGTGGCTCATCATGCTGCGATAGTTAGCGCGATGTGCCATCTCTACTGCATCGATTGTCTCGGTAAGAGTTCCGATTTGATTGACCTTTACAAGAAGTGCGTTTGCTGTGTTTCCAGCGATTCCCTTAGCTAAGCGCTCTGGGTTTGTTACAAAAAGGTCATCTCCAACGATCTGGATGCGTGAACCAAGGACCTTAGTCATCTCTGTCCAACCAGCCCAGTCCTCTTCATTAAGAGGGTCTTCGATTGAAACGATTGGGTAGGCATCGACCAAAGAGGTGTAATACGCGATCATTTCATCAGATGTCTTTACGGCACCCTCAAAGTTGTACTTACCGTTCTCGTGGAATTCGGTTGCGGCAACATCCATCGCCAGCGCGATCTCAGAACCAGGCTTGAATCCTGCAGCCTCAATCGCTTCAAGGATCAAATCAAGTGCTGCTCGGTTGCTATCTAGGTTTGGTGCAAAGCCACCTTCATCGCCAACAGAGGTTGCAAGTCCACGCTTCTTAAGAACTGCCTTGAGTGCGTGATAGATCTCGGCACCCCAACGAACTGATTCGCGGAATGTTGGTGCGCCAATTGGAGCGATCATGAACTCTTGAATATCAACATTTGTATCAGCATGTGCGCCGCCATTAAGAATGTTCATCATTGGGACTGGAAGCACATGTGCGTTTGGTCCACCTAGGTAGCGGAACAGTGAAAGATCTGAAGATTCAGCAGAAGCTTTAGCCACCGCAAGAGATGCACCAAGAATTGCATTTGCGCCAAGTCGTGACTTGTTCTTGGTGCCATCTAGCTCAATCATCACTACATCGATAAGACGCTGATCCTGAGAATCAAAACCGATAATCTCTGGTGCGATCTCATCATTAACAAATGCAATCGCCTTTTCAACACCCTTGCCTAGGTAACGCTTGCCACCATCGCGAAGTTCAGCTGCTTCAAATGCACCAGTTGATGCACCGCTTGGAACGGCAGCGCGAGCTTGTGTGCCATCCTCTAATTGAATTTCGACTTCAACCGTTGGATTTCCACGGGAGTCAAGAATTTCACGGGCTCCGAGAGCTTCGATAATTGCCATTGCACTTCTCCTCAAATTTATTAAAGGTCTGGGTTCTTAATCTGTTGCCGACCTCAACACTGAAATGGCAAGTACTTCAATGCGGTAAGTCTACCGCGAAGCTACAAAAGACTAGGCGGGCCCAATCTCTTGGCTAATCCGCATGGCCTCCTTGCGTAACGCCGCCTCTGCATCAACTCCATTGGAGTGTGCCCAAGCGATGACCGCTAAAAGGGCTTGCCCTACTGCGCTTTCATCAGCCACCCCATCGATAGAAACTGAGTCAGGGGTGGTTACTTCAACATTGTATTTTTCTGCGCGATACAACAGTTTTTCCACCAATGGAAGCGCTGGCTGAGACATGGCCACCCCATCTAGTGGAGAGGTGCGGCCCTTCTCCTTTTTCTTTATCTCCTCCCAATTTTCAAGAACTTCTTGAGAGTCGCGAACCTCTACACCTTCAAAAACATGTGGATGTCTGCGAATCAGCTTGTCAGCAATTCCTCGTGCAACATCTTCGATTGAAAATGGATCGGTGAGATGCTCTTGAGCCATTCGTGCATGGAAATAAACCTGCAAAAGGACATCGCCAAGCTCTTCCCGCATATCGACGCGGTTTCCTGCTTGAACCGCATCAACAAATTCATAGGACTCTTCTAATAAATACTTCAATAGAGATTCATGAGTTTGTTCAGCATCCCACGGGCATCCACCAGGGGAACGCAAGGTATCCATGACTTCAACGAGTCGTTGAAGTTGAGAGCCTTGCATAGTATTTAGTACTAGTTGCCGGATGGTGTAACCGCTGATTCGGCAGAATCAGCAGGAATGACATCAGCATTAGTTGGATCCCACTTGCCGTAGCGAGGATTAACAGTTACGCCAATCTCACTCGCCTTTGCGATTACAAGCTTTTGAATTTCAACACCAATCTGATCTTCAGTAACACCAGCAGCAACTAACTTCTGACTAATTTTGTCTGAGTAAGAAATTACTTCGATGTACTCATCTAGATCTTCTGGAGCAATTCCTGCACTCACTAATGCTGAAGGTAGTGACTCGTCGCCACCGACTTGATCAACAATGCTTGCACGACGTGTATCAATCTCAGCCTTGGTTACTGTGATCTCAAGTTCTTTTCCAAGTTCAATAAACAAGGTTCGCAAGAGGTGGAAACGAAGTTGAGAAACATTTAACGATGCGCCAGTTTCTAGCTGCATCTGGGAGGTATCAACCTTTGCGCGCTCTTCGAGAATCGCATCGACGCTTCCTTGAACGGTAGCTTGGGTGATCTTGATATCGCCCACCGTTGCAGCTGCACCAACCTGGGAACATCCAGCCAATAGAAGAGTTGCTACTACTGCCGCAATTGTCAGGATCTTCTTCATTCTGTACTCGCTTTCGGTGCATCGCTCAATTGATGAAGGGCCTCAACGACCCAGGCCAGGAGAGAAGTATCCACTATTTCAGGCGCATTCTGGGACGGATTCCAAGAGGCGGCCTTCGGAAGGGCGACTAAAGCGGTGCTTACCGCACCTTTATAGAGCGATCCTGGGTACAAACGTGTCAAACGTAACTGTCGCGATTCAGGGAGAAGTAATGGGGCAAGACGAAGGAACTTTCCTTGCACGACAACTTCAGTCAACCGCGCAGCCTTTGCTTGCGCTCGTAATGCAGCAACACCCAAGAGAGCCTTTGCCTCTTCCGGTAGATCTCCGAATCGATCAATTAACTCTGATTCGATTGACTCAACATCACTTGGTGCCTTTACATCTGCAAGACGCCTATAGAGATCTAAACGCAGTCTTTCTCCAGGAACGTAATCAGAAGATAGGTGCGCATTGATAGGAAGTTCTACCTTGCACTCAGAAATCTTTTCCTCGGTTTCGATGATTCCAGATTTGTACTCTTGAACCGCTTCTCCAACCATTCTCATATACAAATCAAATCCAACATCTGCAATATGTCCAGACTGTTCTCCGCCGAGCAAGTTACCTGCTCCGCGAATTTCAAGATCCTTAAGTGCAACCCTCATACCTGAACCTAAGTCAGTATTTGTCGCAATGGTTTTTAAACGTTCATGAGCTAGCTCAGAAAGAGGTTCGTCATTCGAGTAGAGAAAGTACGCATATGCTCGTTCTCGCCCACGACCTACGCGACCACGTAGCTGATGAAGCTGTGATAATCCAAAACGATCTGCTCGTTCAACTATCAAGGTATTTGCATTTTGAATGTCTAATCCGCTTTCAACAATTGTTGTACACACCAATACATCAAAATCACGGTTCCAAAAAGCCAAAATTACATCTTCGAGTTCGCCTTCTGACATCTGGCCATGGGCTGTGCGAATTCTTGCTTCAGGAACTAGCTCCTTTAACCGTATGGCTGTTTTATCAATTGTGTCTACGCGGTTGTGCAGATAAAAAATCTGACCATCACGCAGTAATTCTCGATGTATCGCTGCGGTTATCTGCGCCTCTTCTGCTGGACCAACATAGGTAAGGATGGGGTGGCGCTCTTCAGGGGGCGTTGTAATGGTCGACATCTCACGAATTCCAGTAACAGCCATCTCTAATGTGCGTGGAATCGGGGTCGCCGACATGGCCAGAACATCCACCGTTGTACGTAGCTTCTTCAATGACTCTTTTTGCTCGACACCAAATCGTTGCTCCTCATCAACAACGACTAAGCCAAGATCCTTGAATTGAACATCGTTCGACAATAATCGATGGGTACCAATGACAACATCTACAGTTCCGGCAGCTAACTGCTCGAGAATCTCTTTGCTTTCCTTGGCTGAATTAAAACGTGAAAGACCTGCAACTTTCAGTGGAAAGCCTGCATACCGTTCTGCAAAAGTTTTTGAATGTTGTTGCACCAAAAGCGTTGTAGGAACCAACACAGCAACCTGTTTTCCATCTTGTACAGCTTTAAAGGCTGCACGAATCGCAATCTCTGTTTTTCCATAACCCACATCGCCGCAAATGATTCGATCCATTGGGTATGGGCGTTCCATATCTTGCTTAACATCATTGATTGTTGAAAGTTGATCAGGGGTTTCTATATATGAAAAAGAGTCTTCCAGCTCGCGCTGCCAAGGAGTATCTGGTGAAAATGCAAAACCTGGTGAACTAGTACGGGCGGCATATAAGCGAATGAGCTCTCCTGCAATTTGTCGAACCGCTTTACGGGCACGCCCCTTTGCCTTTTGCCATTCACCACTGCCGATTCTGTGAACGATAGGTGTTTCTCCGCCGACATATTTAGAAACTTGTTCAAGTGCATCAGTTGGAACAAAAACTCTGTCGCCTGGTTGACCACGTTTTGCTGGAGCGTATTCAATAATTAAGTACTCACGTGTTACACCTGCAACTGTGCGCTCTAATAACTCAATGTAACGACCAATTCCGTGTTGTTCGTGCACCACATAATCGCCGGCAGTTAGTTCTAGGGGATCAATAGCTTGCTTGCGCTTTGAAGGTAATCGTTCACCATCTTTAACGCTTCCCTTGCTTCCAGTTAAATCTCGTTCAGTCATGAAGAAGATGAGATCGGTGGCGCTTTCAAAACCATGAGCGATAACGGAGGTAGTTAGGTGAATGCTTCCTTTTGTAGGGGTTGCAGAGAGTTTTTCAGTGATGTAAACGGGCAGATCCGCGCCACGCAGAATTCCTGCATACCGTTCCAGCATTCCATGGCCATGCGTTGCAAAAACAACGGTGCGGTGTTCTTCTAGCGCTTGACGCAAAGTTTGTATCGCCCGATCAACATCTCCACGCATTGGATCGATCGCTGCATATTCCAAGAAAGTTGTTTCGGGATCTAAATCAGTTCCAAAAGGGCTGAGCTCTTTTGTGCTCATCTGTGCCTTCGAGATTTCTTCAAAGAGCTCTTCCCAGGCCATGTAGGTACCGGCACCATCATGCAACGGTGCTACTCCACCAAGTGCAGCGTTGGACCATGAGGCGTTCAGGAACTCTTCATTTGTAGCGAGCAAATCTGCCGCACGAGATTTAATCCGTTGTTCATCGATAAACACAATCTGAGTCCCAGCAGGCATTCGCGAGATCAAGCTCTCAGTCTGATCGATCAACAATGGAATCAAGGACTCCATGCCTTCAAATGTCATTCCCTCAGCAATCTTGCCCAGCATTTCCGCTGCCGCTGGATACTGATCAGCGATTTCAATCGCACGATGCTTTATTTCAGGTGTGAGCAATAGCTCGCGGCAGGGATAAATCTCAATCGCACCAACAACTGGCTTAAAGGTACGTTGATCTGAAACCTCAAAGTAACTCAAATCTTCAATTTCATCACCAAAGAAATCAATACGAATCGGATGATGGCTAAGCGGTAGGAATAGATCAACAATTCCACCACGGACGGCAAACTCACCACGTCTTTCAACTAAATCTGTTCGGGTATATGCCAGCGAGGACAGGTGGCGAACAAGTTGATCAAGTGATTGTTCTTTGCCAATTTCTAATTGAAGTAGAGGCAATTTGCCTAGCTGACTAATGATTCGATGAATCGCTCCGCGGACTGGTGTGACGACTATGGGATTTATTGTGTGTTCTTGTTGGAGTCCATACAGGGTTTGAATTCTTCGTGCCACGGTATCGCTGCGGGGGCTTAAGCGTTCGTGGGGCAATGTTTCCCACGCTGGGAACTCAAGAACATTGTCATGGAGCTCTCGTAACTCATTTACAAAATCTTCAGAGCTGCGACTTGAGCTAGTAACCACCAATAGTGGGTGAGAGGTTGCTCGGGCCGCTAGTAGAAAGGGATATAGGGATTGCGGCGCCACAATATGAGATGCATCGGAATTAAGTGGCAAGGCTGGAATTAATCCGCGCATAATTACTCTCCAATGCAGTTAGGCCCCAACTCCAAAGGAGGGGGGCTTGAATGTGCTCAGTCTAATTAGTTTTATCAAACAGTGTTACCTGAGAGGATTGCCTCATGAGCCAGAGCCCGATCGCTGCAGATGATGCAGCCCTTCGCAGCGATGTGCGCCGACTCGGAGATCTATTAGGTCAGACCCTTGTTCGACAAGAGGGTCCAGAACTTTTGGCCCTTGTCGAAGAGGTTCGCAAAGCTGTTCGCGAAGGTAGCGGTGCAGAAATTCTGGCTCAACTTTCAGTTGAAGACTCTGTTCAACTTGTACGTGCATTTAGTACATATTTTCATCTAGCTAATGTTGCAGAACAAGTTCACCGTGCTCGAGTTCTTGCCCAAGCACGCGTCACTGGTGGTTCATGGTTGGCTCGTGCGGTTGATCGCATTGATGAAGCGCTAAAAGCGCAAACACCAGGTCATGAGTTAACCAAAGAAGAGATTACCGAATGGGTCGGTGCAATGTCCGTGCGTCCTGTTTTTACCGCTCACCCAACTGAAGCGGCACGCAGATCGGTTTTAAACAAGTTAGGCAGCATCGCAGATCTTCTTGATGATCCACGAAATCCATCTCAGCAAGATCGCCTTGCAGAAACAATTGATCTTTTGTGGCAAACCGATGAACTTCGATTAGGACGACCCGAACCTTTAGATGAAGCTCTTAACGCTTTGTATTACTTAGATGATTTGTTCACTCAAACTGTTCCTGAAGTTCTCAATGACTTTGCTAAAGAGATGAAGCGAATCGATGTAGAGGTTCCAATAACAGCTAGACCACTGTCATTTGGAAACTGGATCGGCGGAGATCGTGATGGAAATCCAAATATCACTGCTGAGGTCACAACTGATGCGATGGAGCTTCAGGTTTCCCATGCAATCCGAGTAACTATTGCGGCCATGAACGCTCTGCGCCAAATGTTGTCTGTTTCTACCAAGATTGTTGGCGCTACCCCAGAGTTGTCTGCCTCAGTTGAAAAGGATTTAAAGCACATCCCCGAGTTTGAACCACGTTTCCTGCGTCTTAACGCTGAAGAGCCGTACCGTTTGAAAGCTACCGCGATTGTTCACCGCTTAGCATTTACTCGCGACCGCCATGCAAAGAGCGCTCCACATGTTCCTCACCGCGATTATGCAAGCACGGCAGAGCTTTTGGATGATTTGCTCTTAATGCGTGATTCGCTTCTGGCTCACCGCGGTGAACTCATTGCAACAGGCCTACTTGAGCGCACAATTCGAACGATTGCGGCATTTGGAATAAACCATGCAACTATGGATGTTCGTGAACATTCAGATGCTCATCACAATGTTCTAAAACAGCTTACTGGTGTTGATGGGTATCTCGAAAAATCACATGATGAAAAGTTTGAATTTCTTACCCAAATTCTCGCTGACGATATGCGCTTTGATACCTCAAAACTTGAAGCTCTCGGCAAGAAAACAGTTGATACCTTTGTTGCAATAAATGATTTGATTGATCGTTTTGGCCCTGAAGCAATTGAGACCTACATCGTTTCAATGACAAAGGGTGCCGATGATTTAATAGCGGCGGTTGTAATCGCACAGCAAGCAGGGCTGGTCTCACTTAAAGAGAAGAAGGCACGCATTGGTTTTGCTCCACTGTTGGAAACCGTTGCTGAGCTTCGTGCAGCGGGAGAGATTCTCGAAAAACTCTTAAGCAATCCTGCCTACCGTTCCATCGTCGAACTTCGTGGCGATCTTCAAGAAGTTATGTTGGGTTACTCGGATTCAAATAAAGATGCCGGAATAGCAACTAGCCAATGGGAGATTCATAGAGCGCAGCGTTCATTGCGCGATGTTGCATTGAAGCATGGCGTAAAGCTGAGTTTGTTCCATGGTCGTGGTGGATCTGTTGGTCGCGGTGGCGGCCCAACATATGATGCGTTGATCGCACTGCCATGGGGTTCGGTTGATGGTCACATCAAAATGACAGAGCAAGGTGAGGTAATCAGCGATAAGTACGCATTGCCATCACTTGCTCGAGAAAATGTTGAGTTAACCCTGGCTGCATCCCTTGAGGCAACTGTTCTTAACCGCGGGCCTCGCCAAAGCAAAGATGAGCTTGCTGCCTGGGGCGATTGCATGCAGCTAGTTAGCGACTCCTCCTTTAAGCGTTATCGTGCTTTGATACAGCAGCCAGATCTGCCGGCGTACTTTTACACATCAACTCCTGTTGAGCAGCTTGGTGAACTCTTCTTGGGATCACGCCCTTCTAGACGACCAGATGCAGCGGGTGGACTGGAATCGCTGCGCGCAATTCCATGGGTTTTTGGTTGGACTCAATCACGTCAAATTGTTCCAGGTTGGTTTGGCGTTGGTTCAGGCCTTAAGGCTGCGCGCGAAGCAGGGCATTCTGTTCTATTAACTGAGATGCTCAACGAATGGCACTTCTTCACAACCTTTATAAGTAATGTTGAAATGACATTGGCTAAGACTGATCTGGCTCTTGCAAAGCGATATGTTGAAACATTAGTTCCTGCTGAGCTGCATCATTTCCTAGATGAGATTCAGGAAGAGTTTGATTTAACTGTTTCCGAGATTCTGGCGCTGACTAATAAGACCAGCCTGTTGGGTGATCAAGAGATTTTGGCACGCACCTTGCAGGTGCGTGATGCTTATCTTTCACCGATTCACTTGTTGCAGATCAACTTGTTGAAGCGTGTACGAGATGCAGGAGATGCAGCAGATCCTGTTTTGCGTCGTGCTTTGTTGCTAACAATCAATGGAGTGGCGGCAGGCCTACGCAATACCGGATGATTTAACTATTAAAGGTCGATTGCGTAACTTCTAAACCTTTGGTGATTAGTGATTCAACAACATCAGCCCCGCGAACAATGAATTCAGATAGATCCTTTTGTTCAACCTTTGAAAAAGCCTTTAGGACAAAATCTGCAGGATCTTGTTGACCCATAGGTCGGCCTATACCTAAGCGAACTCGATAGTAATCAGGAGCACCAAAGGCCGATGTCATTGATTTAAGCCCGTTATGGCCGTTATCTCCCCCGGCAAACTTTGTTCTAATTGCTGCAAAGGGAATATCTAACTCATCATGCAAAGCAATAATTTTTGCTGGCTCTACTGAATAAAAGTTTGCTAGGGCTTTTACTGGGCCACCAGTCTCATTCATGTAGCTCTTTGATTTTCCGATTATCACCGAGTGAGCATCAACGCCCAGGCCTAGCTTGAAGGCTGCGATATCTGTGCGGGATTTGTGTGAAGAAAACTTTACTGAGTGGCGTCGAGCGAGTTCATCGATCACCATTTGGCCGATGTTATGACGGGTGGCAGCGTATTGATCTCCTGGATTACCCAGTCCCACTACCAACCACGTCATAACAACAAAGCCTAAGGGTTAAGCCTTACTTTCTATTGCTTATTCAGCTGCTGGCGCAGCTGGTGCATCCGCTGCTGGTGCCGCTGCTGTGTCTTCAGCTGCTGCAGTTGACTTCTCTGACAAGTGAACGACGATCATCTTTGGATCTGAATCGAGTTCAACACCTGCTGGAAGCTTTACATCAGCTGCGTACTTTGAAGTACCTGATGCAAGACCTTGAATATCTAGCTCTAGGAAGTTAGGAATAGATGATGCATCCACGCGAACTTCGATTGTGTTGTGAACATGCTCGAGAATTCCATCACGATCGTGCTCGCCCACAGTGTGTACAGGAACCGCCACAACAACCTTCTCACCACGACGAACTAGAACTAGGTCGATGTGCTCAAGGATCTGCTTGAGGGGATCGCGAACGATCACCTTTGGAAGTGTTAGCTCGCTCTTGCCATCAATTGTGATGTCGAGAAGAACGTTTGACTGCTTCAGTGCAACGCCGATCTCTTTAGCGTTAAGGGTGATGTGAAGAGGCTTCTCACCGTGACCATAGATAACTGCAGGAACTAAACCATCGCGACGTGCACGACGTGATGCGCCCTTACCAAATTCAGTACGAGTGGTTCCGACGATCTTTACTTCTGCCATGAAAAAACTCCTGTCGATTAGATCTGACAGGAGTTAGACACCTTGCCGTCGATAACGGTTCCGATTGAAACCCTCGCCAGAATGGTTGAAGTCTATGAGATTAGGGAGAAAGCGCCAAATCCCCGCTTAGGAGTGACCATCAAAGAGGCTTGTAACCGAACCATCTTCAAAGACCTCGCGGATTGCACGGCCCAGAAGTGGAGCGATGGAAAGCACAGTCAGATTGTCGAACTTTTGATCCTCAGTAATTGGCAAGGTATTTGTAATGACAACTTCGGAAGCACGGCTGTTCTTTAAGCGATCTACAGCTGGGCCGCTAAACACTGCGTGGGTTGCAGCGATAATGACATCGGCAGCACCTGCTTCAAATAGTGCATCAACAGCCTTTGTAATTGTTCCAGCTGTATCGATCATGTCATCAATAACTACACATGTTTGACCAACAACATCACCAACAACGCGTCCTGTAATGGATTCGTTAGGAATACGTGGATCACGTGTCTTATGAATAAATGCAATTGGGCAACCACCCAATAAATCTGACCAACGCTCGGCAACACGTACTCGTCCAGAGTCTGGAGAAACGATGGTTAAGCGTGTGCGATCTACCTTGCTGCCAACATAGTTTGCGAGCATTGGAAGTGCGAAGAGATGATCCACTGGACCATCAAAGAAACCTTGAATCTGTGAGGTGTGCAGATCAACCGCCATTAAGCGATCAGCTCCTGCGGTCTTGAAAAGATCAGCCATCAAGCGTGCAGTAATTGGCTCGCGACCGCGGCTCTTTTTATCTTGACGTGCATAACCGTAAAAAGGTGTGACTACAGTAATTCGCTTTGCTGACGCGCGCTTCAAAGCATCAACCATGATCAGTTGTTCCATGATCTGCTTATTAACTGGGTTTGTATGGCTCTGAATTACAAAAGCATCACAGCCGCGAACTGATTCTTCAAAGCGAACAAAGATTTCACCATTAGCAAAGTCATATGCAGATGTTGGTGTTAGAGGGATACCAAGTTCGGTTGCGACCTCTTCAGCTAGCTCAGGAAATCCGCGGCCTGCAAATAGGCGTAATCTCTTTTCAGAAGATAAACGGATCTCGCTCATGTATTTAGCCTTTCTTTTCTGCTGCGATTGCTGATTTGCTGCCCGCGCGCTTGCGCAGGACCCAACCTATTACATTTCTCTGCTTCGCTCGGCCAACACCAATCGCGCCTGCCGGAACATCTTCCGTAATCACCGATCCAGCGGCTGTATATGCACCATCTCCGATATGAACAGGGGCTACCAGCATTGTGTCGCTGCCAATTCGAACCTGATCACCCACTGTTGTGTGGTGTTTTTCAACCCCATCATAATTTACAAAGATAGTTGCAGCGCCAATGTTGCTGCCTTCTCCGATTGTTGCATCACCAACATATGAAAGATGCGGAACCTTTGAACCATTTCCAACGGTTGCATTCTTCATCTCGACAAATGCGCCAGCCTTTGTTGCATCTCCTAATTGTGTTCCCGCTCGCAAATATGTGAATGGGCCAACGGATGATCCTTCTCCAATCACGGTTTCAATCGCGATTGATTCCAAAACAGAGGCGCTCTCTTTTACTAAGCAATCAGTCAAAGTTGTTCGTGGCCCAATAACAGCGCCAGTTGCTACCTTTGTTGAGCCAAGAAGTACTGATCCTGGGTGAATAGTTACATCAGGTGAAAGTTCAACCGTTGAATCAATCCATGTCGTGGTGGGATCAATAATGGTGACACCTGCTCGCATCCAATGATCATTGATGCGATCGCGCAACATGGCAGCACTTTCTGCCAACTGAACCCGATCATTGACGCCAAGAGTTTCAGTAAAATCATCGATCATAATTGCAGCAACAGATTCGCCAGCTGACTTTAGAATTCCAATAACATCGGTTAAATACAGCTCGCCTTGTGCATTGGCATTAGTTAACTTACCGATTGATGCTGCAAGTTTTTCGCCATCAAATGCATACACGCCACTGTTAATTTCAAAGATGAACTTCTCATCATCGGTCGCATCTTTTTCTTCAACTATGCGAAGTAGCTCATCACTGTCATCGCGGATAATTCGACCATAGCCTGTTGGCTCTGGATGTTCTGCAGTTAAAACCGATGCAGCAAACTCTCCTGCGGCGTGAGCAGCAACAAACTGCGCTAAAGAATCGCCGGTTAAAAGTGGAGTATCGCCGGCGAGAATCAAGACCGTTCCCTTTGGTGTATTACCTGCGAGCGCTAGCTGGGTGGCATGACCTGTTCCATTGCGCTGTTCCTGCACAACAGTTACTGCACCTGGTGCGATCTGTGAAATATGAGCCTCAACCATTTCGCGACCTGAACCGATAACGATTCGGAGTTCGCTGGGATTAAGTTGAGATACCGCATTAACAACATGGCCGAGCAGAGAACGACCAGCAACGCTGTGTAGAACCTTGGGAGTTGCCGACTTCATACGTGTGCCTTCACCTGCGGCGAGGAGGATCACGGTTTGTACGGTCACGAGTGAAGTCTATCGGTGGCTCCGCCACCAGGTATCGATCCTGGACCCTGGGCTTCAAAGGCCCATGTGCTAGCCACTACACAATGGCGGAACGCATATTCTCCCTCATAAATGGTGGTGCTGACGACCATAGCCCAGCAAAAGGCGATCAATTGATAGAAATTAGGAGATTACCTTTGCGCCCGCCACAGGGCCATACGCACGAGCAACGCTGCCAACTACCCCGCTTGAGGTTAAAGCAACCGCTAAATCAAGCCCAGCCTCTTCATCTGCCACTAAAAAAGCAACTGTTGGGCCTGATCCTGAAACGATCGCCCCTAGCGCTCCATATTCCTGGCCAACATCGAGCACTAAACGGAGTGCAGGTCTCAAAGAACATGCAGCTGCTTGTAAATCATTAACTAGGGCTGCTCCAACAGCAGGTGCATCTGCCGCAAGCAGGGCTTGCATTAAGGATTCATTAGTTTGAGGTTCCACAATTTCAAGTTCGGCACGTAAGCGATCGCATTCGGCATAGACAGCAGGAGTTGATAAGCCAACTGTAGATAAAGCAAGTACCCAGTGGTAAGTACCCCGTGACAATGCAGCTGTTAATTGATCGCCATGTCCCCGCCCGATCGCAGTTCCACCGCTGAGCATGAATGGAACATCGCTACCAAGTTGAGAGGCGATCTCGACCATCTCTTCGCGAGTCATTCCGAGAGAATATAAAGAATCAATCCCAACAATTGTTGCTGCAGCATCCGCACTTCCTCCAGCCATTCCACCAGCAACTGGAATAGATTTCTTGATTTCTATATGTGCATCGACAACTAAGTCATACTCCTTAGAAATCAACGCCACCGCTTTTGCTGCCAAATTATTTGAATCGGCGGGGACACCATGTGTTTGATCTCCTGTTATAGAAATCGTCAAACCTGCACCAGGTTCAGATAACTTGATCGTTACATCATCAAAGATTGATATGGCTTGAAAAACTGATACTAGGTTATGAAAACCATCGGACTCTTTTGGACCAACGGAAAGCTGAAGGTTGACCTTTGCAGGTACTCGCACGGTCACACTCTTTACAGGCATGCGGTGACCCTATAACTGCTCTTAGAAAATATCAGGTGCAACCGCTGCGATCTGACAAAAAGATTTAACCTCAAGGGCTTCGCCTCGCAAAGTTGGATCAATCCCAGCTTTGATCAATATCTCTTCTGCTGCAGATGATGAGCCATACAGGCTGGAAAGGGCTGATCTGAGCATCTTTCGGCGCTGCGCGAAGGCTGCATCAATGATTGTGAAAACCTTTTCCCGCATCTCCTCGCTTCCGGCAGTTTGGCGACGAGTAAAGCCCACCAATTTGGAGTCAACATTAGGAGCTGGCCAAAAGATAGATCTTGAAACTGTTCCGACATTTTTAACATCGGCCCACCAAGCAGCTTTAACACTTGGGATTCCATACTCTTTGCCGCCAGGCTTTGCCGCTAAACGATCAGCAACCTCAGCTTGAACCATAACAACACCTGTACGGATCGTTGGGAACTTTTCCAAAAGATGAAGCAAAACCGGAACTGAGACGTTGTACGGCAGGTTCGCAACTAAAACCGTTGGCGCAAATGGAAGATCATGCAGCGCTAAGGCATCCTTATTGATGACTGTGAGATTTTCAGGGTTTGCAAAGTGTTGGGCAACAGTTATTGGAAGTTGCTGTGCAAGGCGCGGATCGATTTCAACTGCGATGACAGATTTGGCTGCATCTAACATTGCAAGGGTTAATGAGCCAAGCCCTGGCCCGATTTCTAAGGCAATATCATCTTTGGTAACACCAGCGGTGCGTACGATTTTCGTGCAGACATTTGAATCGATAACAAAATTCTGTCCTAAAGATTTAGAAGGCTTGAGATCTAACTGCGCTGCAAGTTCGCGGATCTGCGCCGCACCTAACAATGTCATGGGGCGAAGGATCCAAAAATTCGCTCAGCGTTTTCGCTGAGCGCTGTTGCAAGCTCAGCCAAATCTTGATTCCGCTCTGATGCCATTGCACGAACAATTGTTGCGATCTGTGCTGGAGTATTTCCTGCACCTCGATGTGGTGATGGTGCAAGGAAAGGTGAGTCTGTTTCTACCAACAATTGATCGGCAGGCACCAGTTTCACCGCTTCACGAAGCTCAGGTGCATTTTTGAAGGTCAATGTGCCTGCAAAGGACAGGATGTAGCCACGCTCAATACACAGCTTGGCCATCGCGACATCCCCTGAAAAACAGTGAAAGACGGTCTTTTCTGGGGCTCCTACTTCTAGAAGTACTGATAAAACATCATCATGTGAATCTCGATCATGAATAACAAGTGCCTTATTGGTTTTCTTAGCTAATTCAATATGCCACTTAAAGGAATCCTGCTGACGTTTACGAAGTTCGGGTGGAGTTCTAAAGTAATCAAGACCTGTTTCGCCAATTGCTCGTACACGCGGATGTTGTGCAAGCTCTTCAATAATCTTTAAATCCGCCTCTAGGTCAACAACCACCGGTGCTTCATTGGGATGCAAAGCCACCGCTGCCAAGACAGATGTACTCCACTTTTCAGCCGCCGCTACACACCACTTTGATTGTTCTGCTGAATAACCAACTTGAACAATTCGATCAACATTTACAGATTTGGCCTCAGCGATGACATCTGCAACCTCTTGCGAATCAAAGGCGGCATCAGTGACGATCTCCATGTGCGCATGAGCATCAACTGTTGGAACCGGTAAAGGTTCTGGCAATGGTGCGCGAGGTCGATCGATATCGCGGTTGTGGCGATCAGCCATGTGTTACGAAGCAGGAGTTTCTAGTCGCGGAAACAAAACTGGAGTCTTAGTAACAGTTGCACCTTGTGGAAGCTGTCCCCATGTTGCAACCTCTGAAATCTTTTGTGCAGATAAATCACCTAGCGATGCCTGCGCACCAAGGCTCTGCCACAAAACTTCACATGTCTGAGGCATTACTGGGTGTAGCAAAACCGCAAGAGCACGCAATGATTCAGCTGTGTTGTATAAAACTTCTTCTAAGACAGCTTGGTTTGCTGGATCTTTTGCAAGAATCCAAGGCTCTTTAATAGTTACATAACCATTGACCTGCTTACAGAAATCCATAATTGCCATGATTCCGCCCTGGAAATCTAGGGCGCACATTGCAGCATCTGCCTTTGCAACGGTTTCGGTCAACGCTGCCTCTAAACCAGCATCATGGCTTACCGCTGGAAGCGAACCAGCACAGTACTTTTCAACCATTGCGGCGCTGCGGGAGGCTAGATTTCCAAAGTCATTTGCAAGCTCAGATGTGTAACGAGCGCTCATGTCCTCCCATGAAAAAGAGCCATCTGTACCAAATGGGATCGCACGTAAGAAGTAGTAACGGAAAGCATCGATTCCGAAGTGATCGGTAATGTCCTTTGGAGCAATACCGGTCAACTTGCTCTTACTCATCTTTTCGCCACCGACCAATAACCAGCCGTGAGCAAAGACCTTCTTTGGAACATCTAGTCCTGCAGCCATTAACATCGCCGGCCAAATAACAGCGTGAAAGCGCAAAATATCTTTACCAACTAAGTGAACATCGGCAGGCCAGGTCTGAGCAAACTTCTTGCCGCCTTCAGTGTCTGGTGCATCGGTTAGACCAACCGCTGTTGCGTAGTTGAGCAAAGCATCAAACCAAACATATACAACCTGATCGGTATCCCAAGGAACTGGAATTCCCCAATCAAAGGTTGAACGAGAGATCGAGAGATCGGAAACGCCACCTTCTAAAAATGAAACAACTTCATTGCGTGCACTCTCTGGCTGGCACGCATCTGGATTGTTTTTGTAGTGTGCTAGCAGTGGCTCAACAAATGCAGATAGTTTGAAGAACCAGTTATTTTCATTTACAAGTTCAATTGGTTTGCTATGAATTGGGCAGCATTTAGCGCCATCGATATCAATCAAGTCGCCTGGAAGTTTGAACTCTTCGCAGCCAACACAGTAAGGACCTTCGTACTTGCCGGCGTAGATGTGTCCAGAATCTTTGAGTGATTGCAAAAACTTTTGTACTCGCTCTGTATGGCGTTTTTCAGTGGTACGGATGAAATCATCATTGGCAATATTGAGATGTTCCCAATTTGGCTTCCAAGCATCTGCGACTAACTTATCCACCCATACCTGTGGTGCGACATTGTTGGCATCTGCTGTACGCATTACCTTTTGACCATGTTCATCAGTGCCAGTTAAGAACCACACTGATTCACCCTTTTGACGATGCCAACGGGTGAGAACATCTCCGGCAACTGTTGTGTAGGCATGCCCAATATGAGGGGCATCGTTGACGTAATAGATCGGCGTCGTTAAATAGAAGGACTTGGTCACTGGCTCATCTTATTCGCATCGACCACAGCGGCATAAACGAGGCGTTTTGCGATGCCAAACTCTTCTGCAACGGTAGCAATTGCAGCCTTTCGATCCATACCGGCAGACTCAAACTCACGAACTCGACCGACCATGTCTGCTGCAGTTAATGAAGCAGAGTCGGTCACCGCGCCTGCGATAACTAAGGTGATTTCACCCAGGATTTCATTTGTTTGTGCCCACTGTGAAAGCTCTGTCAAAGTTCCACGAATAGTTTCTTCATATCTTTTCGTCATTTCACGACAAACAGCTGCATGTCTGTCTGCGCCAAAAACCTTGATGCAATCCGATAATGATTCAGCGAGTCTGTGTGGAGCTTCAAAGAAAACCATTGTGCGCTCTTCAAAGCGCAACTTTTCAAATGTTGCCATTCGAGCACCGGCTGTACGAGGAGGAAAGCCTTCAAAGGAAAAACGATCAGTTGGTAAACCAGATAATGCAACCGCCATAGTCACAGCGCTTGGTCCAGGTATTACAGAAACCTCTATGCCTTCTGCGATTGCATCACGCATGAGACGAAAACCTGGATCACTAATGGTGGGCATGCCTGCATCAGATACAACTAAAACAACGGCACCACTTTTGAGTTCAGCTATTAACTCGCGACTGCGATCATCCTCATTGCCTTCGAAAAAAGAGAGAACCCGTCCGGTAAATGTGACCTCGATATCTGCGCACAATCGATGAAAACGTCGGGAATCTTCTGCTGCGATGATTGATGCCGATTCGATCGCGCTCTTGAGACGGGTGCTTGCATCCCCAGGATTGCCCAAAGGGGTTGCTGCCAGAATGAGCGTCATGGGCTAATCCTCTCAGTAAACGCGCATACTCTTGTCCCATGGCCGCAGCAATTGCTCCGATACTCATCGCGCTAGCCTCATTTGTGCTGCGTCTTGTAAATCTCGGCGCTACCAAGGGTTACATCTTTGATGAGGTTTATTACGTTGATGGTGCTCGAGATCTACTGAAATACGGCGTTGAGGTTACTGGTGCTAACCCTGAATTCATTGTCCATCCCCCGGTTGGAAAGTGGCTAATTGCAGGGGGTATAGCGATATTTGGGGATAACGAATTTGGTTGGCGCTTTGCAACCGCCCTTATTGGCACACTTCTGATTTTAGTTTTTGCTCGCTTGGTACATGTACTTTTCTATTCACCATTGTTGACTGCTTTAGGTGCAGCATTAATGGCCCTTGATGGTTTGCTTTTGGTGCACTCTCGAACCGCATTACTAGATTTATTCTTAACATTCTTTATAGTTGTCGGCGTTTTATTGTGGCAAAGGGATAGACATTGGTGGGCTGGGCTTGCCTTTGGATTAGCTCTTGGATGCAAGTGGAGTGCAATCTATTTCATTGTTGCTATCGCATTAGTAGCGGTCTATCGCATATTAGTAAAGATGGATTTAAGAGCCGCCGTGAAGCCCTTACTCACTAAATTTGCACAGTTTGGTTTGCTGCCGATTCTTGTTTATCTCGCTACATGGTTTGGATGGTTTTTATCTGATCGTGGTTGGGATCGACAAAGTTCATCTAATCCATTAATTGCATGGTTGAACTATCACACCGAGATGTTAAATTTTCACACAGGTTTAACCGAGTCACATCCATATGAAGCTAATCCTTGGAGCTGGCTGATTATGGGAAGACCAACATCCTTCTTTTATGACTCACCCTCAGATTGTGGAAGCAAAAGCTGTGCCCGAGAAGTGTTGGCACTTGGCACACCAATTTTGTGGTGGATTGGAACAATTGCAATTGCAGTTGTGATTGGGTTTTGGATCAAGTCATTGGTGCATCGCTCAGTTGATTCAACCGCAAATATTGTTGGTGTAGGAGTTGTCGCAGGCTATCTCCCATGGTTTGCGATGCAAGAGCGAACCATGTTCTCTTTTTATTCGATCATTCTCCAACCATTTATGATCCTGGCTATTGTGTATTGCGCAAAACTATTGCTTGATAGTGGTCTTAAGCCAGTTGTTTCTCAATCAATCGTGGGGGGTTTATTCACCCTAGTGCTGCTTTGTTTTATCTACTTCTTGCCTCTGTATACCGGCCAAACCCTCACATACGATGAATGGAAAATGCGTATGTGGTTTGATTCTTGGATCTAATTACTCGTTAGCTGCGCGAACTTGATTCAAACGATCAACAGCCTCATCTGCAAGTTGCTGATCAAAGATTTCATCACGAGATGGTGAAACTGCAGCTAACGCTTCACGCTCAAGACGCTCTTGCTCTTGGCTCCATTGACCAGGAATTGTCAGATCAAGTACGCGCTTTGGAACAACTGCCTTAGGTGCATTGACATATGTAGGGACAGGAATCTCTGTGGGCTCCCAAGCATTTCGAACCGCAGCTGTTCCTTGAGGCAAAATCACAACGCCCTTGAGTTCGCGCTCGGATAATGGGATCCAATGTTCACTGCTTGCTTTTGGCTGAACTACATCTGCAAGATTTGTATTTGAGACGCCGGAATTTTGACGGCTAAGTTGTTGAACTCGACGCTTCTGTAATTGCTCACCATTTACATTCCGACGTACATGGGCGATGTAAATCAATAATGCAGATGCTGGCACTAGTGCGTAAACAAATGGCATTGTGTTCATGGCTCCACCTAAAACTGTCGATACAAGTGAGAATGCAATAAGTATGAAAGTAATTCTGCGGCGAAGAAGTGTCTGTTGATTTTTTGCTTCTTGATCTAAATCAATGTGAATCGATCCGCCAGCTATTGAGGCGTGAGGTGACTGGTTGGCCACGACTCGAAGTGCGCCCTTGAAACGCTCTACCGACTTTCCGGAGAACTCATTGCGGTCATGGATCCAACGGGGCGCAAAATAAGCGACCCACATTCCAATGATCGCAATGTAAATGATTCCCGAAGTCATGATGGGTAAATCTAAAGGTAGGGGTGATGAATTTCTGGGATTTGGGGGCTACTTGATCGCGGAATTTTCGCTAACAAATGTGATGTGATCTCGCCATTGGCCATCGATATGCAGATACCGGGGGCGCTCTCCTTCAAGAATATATCCAGCTTTTTCCGCGACTCTGCGAGATGAGGCATTTTCAGGACGCAGATTTATCTCTAGTCGATGCAGCTTTAACTCCTGAAATGCATACCGAGTAAGGATTTCAACGGCTTGTGTTGTGTATCCACGGTTGGCGAAGTTGCGATCGATCCAATACCCAATGTGGCCCCCTCGCATAGCGCCGTACATGACCCCGCCCAATGTAATTTGGCCGATCAACTGAGATTGGTGCCAGATGGCAAATGATAAAGATCGCCCATTGCGCGCCTCATAATTCAAAATCTTTACCATCTCAAAAAATGATGGGAGCTGGCTATAACTTTCCTCACCTGAGTTCGGCATCGTCGCTTCCCACGGAGAGAGCCAATCTCGGTTTTCTACACGAACCTGATTCCACTTGGCCCGATCCCTAAAACGCAAGGGACGGAGGAGAATCTCATGACCTTTGATCTCAATGGGCCATTTACTTTTCATAAACTAGATGTAGCGACGCTCGAGTACTACTACTGTCACCTGATCACCAGTCTTAAGGCTGGTATCACCTTCAGAGACTGCGATAAATGCATTGGCATCTGAAAGGGTGGATTGTTCATCTTGATTCTGAAGAGGAACAACTGAGCTGCCATCTTCAGCTAAGACGGCTCGAATATATGAGCGAACACCTGGGGCGGATTCAATTGGCTTTTCGAGTGCGGCTTTTACAGATGGACGATGAATAGTCGCCGCTCCGAGCATGGTGCGAATCATGGGGCGAACAAAGAGCTCAAAGGAGATGTATGAGGAGATTGGGTCGCCAGGAAGAGTTACGACAGGCGTCTTATCTGGTCCGATTGTTCCAAAGTTATGACGACCACTTGCCTCAATCGCTAAATCAACGGTGGTGATCTCGCCTAGGCCAGACAGAGTGCGTGTAATCAAATCAAAAGAATCATCGTGGCGCTCTCCGCTAATGATAATTAAATCTGCCCGCACAAGTTGATCTTCAATAACCTTCTGAAGTTGCTCTTCATTATCTGGAATTGAGTGAACTCGATATGCAACTGCCCCAACTTCACGGACCGCTGTTGTGAGCAACCAAGAATTTGTCTCGTACTCATCGCTTGCATTTTTCAGCGGCTGTCCTGGTTCAACTAAATCTGGACCCGCAGATAAGACAACAACTCGCGGGTGTGGTCGGCTTGGTAGATGATCCCGACCAATTGAAGCTGCTAATCCGATTTGGGTTGAGCGAATACGAACGCCTTCACGCAAAACTAAGCGATCCCCTGCATAAATATCAGAGGCAAGGGTTGCACCATGTGCATCCAATAGTGGCATCTCAAATGATTCGAGGGGTTTGCAGATGGCTAGTAATGAGGTTAGAAACTCATCTACCCGAGTGTGTTCTGACATAATCGAACCCTACTTGTTGAACAGTTTGATCTTTGGGATTTCACGGGAGATTTAAATGACAGATCAAAAAGCCACATTACGGGAACGTGCCCGCCGGGAACGGTTACAGAAGTTCATCCCATCAAACTTTAATGTCATTTTGCAAGCTCCCGAAATTGCTTCAGCGACAATAGTCGCCTCATATATCTCCTACGAGTACGAACCCAGCACCGTCGAAGTCAATGAGGCATTCCTGAGAAGTGGGAAAACTCTGGTTCTTCCTCGAATAAATGGAGACCAATTGGAATGGGTGAGGTGGGATGGAGATCCTGCAATGTTGATCACCAAGAAAAAGATTTCAGAGCCGGTGGGGGCTGCAATTACAGATCTATCCGATATTGGAGCTGTGATTGTTCCCGCCTTAAAAATCGATCAATCTGGATTTAGATTGGGTCAAGGCGGTGGGTTTTACGACCGTGCCCTTGTCCATCTCAATGCTTGGAAGATTGGCTTGGTCTACGCAGGTGAGTTATCTAGTGAAGAGCTTCCACATGAAGCCCATGATGTGCCATTGGATGCAGCCGCCACACCTTCGATTGTCGTGCGATTTAATCGTTAGGTTTTAACTGTTTGGAAGGTTACGTGCCATCACGATTCGTTGAATCTGATTGGTGCCTTCATATATCTGAGTCAACTTTGTATCGCGCATCATGCGTTCAACTGGATAGTCGGTGACATATCCATAACCGCCTAGAACTTGAATTGCATCCTGAGTCACCTTCATCGCCATATCACTAGCAAAACACTTGCTAGCTGCTGAGAAGAAACGAAGATCACGTTCACCATTTTCGCTCTTAATTGCGGCGGAGTAGGTTAACAAACGCGCAGCTTCAATATTCATAGCCATATCTGCAAGCATGAATTGAACCGCTTGGAAATCAAAGATCGGCTTACCAAACTGATGGCGCTCGTGTGCATACTTAGTAGCAATATCCAATGCACCTTGTGCAAGACCTAAAGCTTGTGCAGCGATTGTGATTCGAGTGTGATCTAAAGTGTTCATGGCGAGAGCAAAACCTTGGCCAACCTCGCTAATTCGGCGGTCATCATTTAGCTGAACATTGTCGAAGTAAACCTCACGTGTTGGAGATCCGCGCATACCCATCTTTTTTTCTGGTGCGCCAAAAGAAACACCTGGATCAGATTTTTCAACAACAAAAGCTGTAATTCCTTTTGAGCCTAACGATGGATCCCCTTGTGCAATAACTGAATAAAACTCTGATTCGCCTGCGTTTGTGATCCACTTCTTACTTCCATTGAGGATCCACCCATCACCTGAACGTTCCACCTTTGTTCGCAAAGCAGATGCATCAGATCCAGCTTCTGACTCTGATAGACAGTAAGAGAACCCTTCTCCCTTTACTAAGCGTGGAAGCCAACGCTTCTTTTGCTCATCGTTGCCGCCCAAAATTAATGGAACTGAACCCAGTTTGTTTACCGCTGGAATCAAAGAAGAAGATCCACACACGCGTGCTACTTCTTCAATAATTAACACAGCTGCTAAAGCATCTGCGCCATCTCCGCCAAACTCTGTAGGAACATGTGCTGCATACAATCCATTTTTTACAAGTGCATTCTTGGCCTCAACTGGAAAACGGTGCTCTTCATCGACGGCTTGAGCAAATGGTGCGATCTCTTTTTCAGCAAGCGCACGCACGCTAGTGCGCAACTCCTTGTACTCTGAAGGCAGATCAAACAAGTTTTCCATTAGGGCTCATTCCTATCGCGCTTTGATAATTCCTGTAGATACTGATTGTAATTGGCTAGATCATCAGGCTGACCCATAGCCGCTTGGCGAGCGGTATTGCGATCAATCCTCTTTGCCTCACGAGAATCATCTCGCATCCAATTGATAAATGTCGCCACCAAAGCAATCAGGATTGGGATCTCGCCCATAGCCCAGCCAATAGAGCCACCGAGCTTTTGATCGGCTAAGTAATCGGTTAACCATGGAGTTTGAAGGGAGGCGTAAAAACCCTTATCAATGAGGGTTGAAGTAGACATCAAAGCCACTGAGAAAAATGCATGAATGCTCATTGCCGCAAACAAAATCACGATCTGAACGAGGTGATGCACTCTGCGGGGGTTGGGATCAACTCCAATGATGATAAAGAAGAATAAGAAACCAGCGGCGAGGAAGTGAAGACTCATAAACAAGTGGCCGACATGGCTCTGCATCAAAACTGCAAAAAGATCTGTGAAGTAGAGAGCGAACAGAGAGCCATCGAAAATTGCTAATGCCACAATCGGATTAGTTATGACTACGCCATACCTTGAATGCAACGCAGCCAGTAAAGAGCCTCGCACGCCGCGTTCTTCAGATGTTCTGCCTTGTGGCAGAGTTCGTAAAGCTAATGTCATGGGTGCACCAAGAACTAAACCAATTGGTGCGATCATTCCTAAAACCATATGAGAAATCATGTGATACGAGAAGGAGAACTGGGCATACACACCAAGTCCTCCACTTGTTGCAAAATCAATTGCGGTAATTCCCAGCGCAAATGCCACTGTGCGTCCGACCGGCCATTTATCTCCGCGCTTAGTTAGAACAATTACGCCTTTTACATACAGAGCTACCATCAAAATCAAAATTCCGATCATGAGAGCGTTCGGTTCATAGCTCAAGAAGATTCGAGACCAGGTCGGTGCAGGTGGTGTTGAAACCCCAACTATCGATAGAGCCGCGTTGAAATCTTGATTTCCAGGGCGATCGGGTGAAGAGCTAGTTGATAGCCATGTTCCCATGACAACTGTTACCACCATGATTGCCGCTTCAAAAGAGATGAGTCTGGCAAATCCCAACCAATTGAGTGTTGTTTTCTTGGCCAGATTTTTGCGATGAAGAAAACCAATGTAAAGAAGAGCAATAGTTGCCACAATCTTTGCAATGACTAGAAATGCATAACGTGAATTCCAGGCATCAACAAAGTTTAATCGGGCCCAAGCATTTACTGCGCCGCTAGCGACGACCGCAATTGCAGCCCATAAAGCTAGCTGGCTAAAGCGAGGTACCGCCACAGGGCGATCAAGGGGCGAAAGAAAGGCTATTGCAATAACCCCGCCGACCCATAATGAGATAGCAATAACGTGAATGACAAGAGAACCAATAACAAGCGAGTGAGAGCCACTGGACGCGGCATGGCTCTCAAAAACGGGTGCAACTAATCCAGCGATCGACAGTGCAAAGAGCAGAATAAGTGATTCGATTTTGCGAGTAAAGAAGGAGAAGATCAGAGCAGCTGTGGCAACAATTGCTTGGAAGGCCAGGTACTTTCCAAGGGAAATCTGGGTAATGAAAGATCTAATGACCGTTGTATCTAACGCGTCCGTGAATGTTGTACCGAGAATTTGTGCCAAGGTAAAGAGAATTGTCCCAAATGCACCAACTACCCAGATAACAGCAGATGTTTTGAGTAATCGGCGCAGTTTTTCCCCAGAAGTTGCAAGATATCCATCTTGATTAATGAGAAGAAATGCCATCGCCAAAAGTGAACCGATCACGCTGATACCGCCAGCGAGATTGAAAAATTTAAAAGTAGTTGTGAAAAGATTCATCGATTGTTAAATAGCTTGCGTGCATACAGCGACAAACCGACTGTTACGCCAACAGCAAGTACAAGAAGAAGAATAATAAAAAGATTTGTTCCCCAACTACTGCTTGCCGGAGTTTGAGAGACGGTTGGTTCAGGGGTCGGAGTCTCTGGTGCAATAGTGCTGGGAGCCTGATACTTAAAACGGTAACTTCCTTCAAGCGGTGCATCTGCTTCAGCAAACAACAAGTAAGTAACGGTGTAAAAACCTGATTCTGTTAATGGCATCAAACCGACAGTTGCGCTGACATCGGTAACCATGATGGTTCCATCGTCGACACGAACACCTTTTGGATCTGTGACTGAAATTTCATTTGCATCAGGCAACAATGGAAGCTGCCCTGTAACTGTGACACTGGTCGGGGAAACTGACAATGTGGATCCGCTCATCGGCGATGTGCTGACCAATGAGTTAGCAAATGTCGCACTTGTTCCCAAAAGTGTAAGTAAAAGTACTAATGCACTACCTGATGCGAACTTCCTCACATTTGCCTTTCTTGAAGCACCAAGGAAGTGCCTCAATTCGCGCCAATCTTCTCACTTCTTTAGACTAAGCACATAGCCCAACCGGGGGTTTTAGCCAGAAGAGGAGTCGCGATGCCTACTTATCAATATGCATGTACCGCCTGCGACCACCAATTTGAAGCTATTCAATCCTTCTCAGATGACTCTCTGACAATCTGCCCAGAATGCAAGGGTGAAATTAGAAAGGTGTACACCGCCGTAGGTGTCGTGTTCAAGGGGTCAGGGTTTTACAAAACAGATTCAGCTAAAAAAGAAACACCAAAGAGCACGCCTGCGCCAACACCTGCGCCTAAGGCTGATTAACCCTCGTGATGTGGTGGGCGATCTGACTTCAACTCTTCTTCGCGCTTTGCTTGTTCAGAGGCAGCATCCAGATCAATTTCATCTGAAGTTACTTTTGGGAAGAGATCACTCATAACTTAATTCTACTACCGGTTTAAATCTTTTAACCACTAAGAAAAGAGATAGAAATGTTTGAAAAGCTTGGCCACTTGATCTTTAAGCGCAGAAAGAGCGCAGTGATTCTATTTGTTGTTGGAATTCTGGTCGCCGGTGGATTTGGCTCATTGGCATTTAGTCGTCTCGATTCGGGTGGATATAGCGATCCAAAAAGTGACTCTTACAAGGTTTACGAATACTTGACAGAAGAGTTAAAGATTTCAGAGCCAGCAGTTGTGATCATTGTTGATTCAGGTTCCACCGATGTCACTGATCCTTCAGTGGCACAAAAGGGCGTTGCGCTAGAAAAGAAGATTGCACAAGAAGAGGGTGTAACAAAAACACTTTCTTTCTGGACCAGCGGTGGCGAAGCAACTTTGAAATCAGCTGATGGCAAAGCTGCTTACATCCTTGTCTACGGTGATGGTGAGGCCTTTACTCCAGAAAGCCAGGAGCTCGGAAAGGTGATGCAGCAAAAATATGATGGCTCCTATGAAGGTCTAACGCTGTACGCCGGCGGTGTTGGAGTTGTTGGCCACGCAATCACCAAAAAGATTTCCGATGATCTGAAGATTGCTGAGCTCATTTCGATTCCATTGACCTTCATTTTGCTAGTCCTCGTCTTTGGAGCTTTGGCTGCTTCGGCCATGCCATTAATCGTTGGTGTAGCCGCGATTTTAGGCGCATTCTTTATTCTTTATTTATTCACTTTGTTTACAACTGTCAGTATCTACGCACTGAATTTAACGACAGGCATGGGCCTTGGCTTAGGCATTGATTACGCACTATTGATGGTTAACCGATTCCGTGAGGAATTACACCGAGGAAAAAACATCGAAGATTCCATAGTCACAACTATGGCTACCGCAGGGAAAACAGTCTTTTATTCAGGAATGACAGTGTTGGTAACTTTATTGTCGCTCACCTTCTTTCCTCTGCCTTTCTTGCAGTCATTTGGATATGCAGGTGTATCAGTTGTTGCTCTTGCAGTAATTGGCGCTTTGTTCGGATTGCCTCCAATCATGGCAATCCTTGGCGATCGCATCGACAAGGGAGTTGTTCGCAAATCCGCGATTACTCCAAAGGAAGATGGTCGTTGGGCACAGACTGCACGTCTAGTTATGAAACGTCCGGTGAGCGCAGTACTTGTCTCACTAGTAATTCTTGGTGTGATGGCAGCTCCAATTACTGGGATCAAGTTTTCTCAAGGAGATTCTCGTATGTTGCCAGCAGATAACAAGGCAGCTTTTGCAACTGCTCTACAATCTGAGCGTTTTCCAGGACAGACTGGTACCCCAATTGAAATTATCATTATTGATGGCGCAGATAAGTTAGTAGAGATCAATACCTACACCCAAAAGCTTGGTCAAACCGCAGGAATTGTTGGAGTAGTTCCACCGGCAGTTATCGGAAAAGATGTGCGCGTGGTTGCATATCAAGCGATGCTTCCTCGAACACCTGAATCTCAAGAGCTGATTCAAAATGTTCGAAGCATTGAATCTCCCGAAGGAACTTTGGTCGGTGGAGTAGCCGCTGATTACACAGATTCACAAAACGGTATTTCGCGCACTTTGCCGTGGGCTCTTGGTTGGATTGTTCTCAGCGTTCTTGTCTTAATCTTTGTCTTTACCGGCTCAATTATTTTGCCAATCAAGGCTGTGATTCTCAACTTCCTTTCACTTGGTGCAGCTATGGGTGTGCTGACTTGGGTATTTGTTGACGGCAATCTTCAGTGGCTTGTTGGTTCATTTACAGTGACCGGAACACTGGATACTTCAATTGTCATCCTGATTGCTGTCGTCGTGTTTGGTCTTTCGATGGATTATGAGCTCTTCTTACTTTCACGTATCCGCGAGGAACACCTTGCCGGTAAATCAAATGTTGAATCAGTTGCTGTGGGACTTCAGCGATCTGCACGAATTATCACCGCGGCAGCAGTCTTGTTGGCAGTGGTGTTCGGTGCATTTGTTACCAGCGGTGTCACATCCATTAAAACCATGGGGTTCGGCGTTTCATTAGCCGTGCTTCTGGATGCAACTATTGTTCGAGGTCTCTTAGTGCCAGCGTTGATGCGCCTATTTGGCGAAAACAACTGGTGGGCACCTAAGTGGATGCAACGATTTACCTTGCACCACTAATCTCGCGTACCCTTAGGCCATGGATCTAATCGCTTCCCTGCAATGCGCAGATCAGCCTGGCATCGTTCATGCGATGACATCGGCGGTTCTTGCCTGTGGTGGAAACATCATTGAGAATCAACAGTTCACCGATCCAACGACAAATCAATTTGTCATGCGCACCCGTTTTGAAACTTCTCAAGGATTAGATGGTGCAAATAAGAGTTTGAATGAGGGACTTTCAAAGTTCACTCCTTCACTTCACATTCGCCCAACAGCCCAAAAGCCACGAGCACTTGTCATGGTTACAAAAGAGAGTCATTGCTTGCGCGATCTTTTGTACTTAGAAGAACTTGGTGAGCTCAATGTTGAGATTCCCTTAGTTATCTCTAATCGCGAGGATCTACGCTCTTTGGTGGAATCTCACGGAGTTAAGTTTCTATATCTTCCTGTCGCTTCGGATAATAAGGTGGCTCAAGAAGCTGAAATTCTCAAGAAGATTCAGGAGCTAAAGATTGATTTTGTTGTGCTGGCCCGTTACATGCAGATTCTTTCTGAAGAGTTCTGTAACACAATGCCAGGAAAGATCATCAACATTCATCACTCATTCTTGCCAGGATTTAAGGGTGCTAAGCCATATCACCAGGCTCATGAGCGGGGCGTAAAGATCATTGGCGCTAGCGCTCACTTTGTTACAAGTGATTTAGATGAAGGTCCGATCATTGAGCAAGATGTTGCACACGTGACTCATAACGCCTCTGCCGAGGAGTTAATCGCTATTGGTCGTGACATTGAGCGTAGAGTTTTAGCAAAAGCGGTTAAGTTGTACGCCGATGACAAGATATTCATCGTTGGCAAAAGAACCGTTGTATTTTCATAAATTATTGAGATAAATCAAGGAGTGTCCCCGGCGGGAGTTGAACCTGCGACCTACCGCTTAGGAGGCGGTTGCTCTATCCACTGAGCTACGGGGACCAATAGTTAATTAATGCTAAGTATCACTGTCCAATCTTGTCATGAATAAAGTGGACAGGTAGACTCCCTAATCTAACGAAAAGGAAGTAATTCCCTCATGAGAGGCCAACAATGAAAGCGCTAGTTATAGGCGCGGGCGGAGTTGGCAGAGCTATTGTCAATATCGCATCACGTAAATCATTTATTACTCAAATGGTTGTCGCTGATCGAACTCTGTCACGCGCGGAAGAAGCAGTTACCCGAGTCAAGGATTCACGATTTTCAGCAGCGGAGGTGAATGCTGCCGAACTGGAGGATATCCGTGCGTTGATTCGCAAGGTAAAGCCAGATGTTGTTATCAATGCCGTTGATCCACGTTTTGTTATGCCGATTTTCCTGTCATGTGAAATTGAAAATACAAATTACATCGATATGGCGATGTCGCTATCTCGTCCCCACCCACATTATCCAAACTCTGAAACCGGCGTAAAGCTTGGTGATGAGCAGTTTGCACGTGATTGGAACTGGGGAGAGCGACAGATTTACGCTCTTGTTGGAATGGGTATTGAGCCAGGTATGAGCGATGTCTTTGCACGTTACGCCGAAGATCATCTCTTTAGCCGAATTGATTCATTCACAATCTTTGATGGCTCGAACTTAACAGTTGAGGGCTACGACTTTGCTCCATCATTTTCAATTTGGACAACAATTGAAGAGTGCTTAAATCCTCCATTGGTTTGGGAGGATGGACGTGGTTGGTACACAACGGAACCATTTAGCGAGATCGAAGTATTTGATTTCCCTGAAGGCATCGGGCCTGTTGAGTGCGTAAATGTTGAGCATGAAGAGGTTGTATTGATTCCGCAGAAAGTTGATGCAAAGAAGGTTAACTTTAAGTACGGACTTGGCGCACAGTTCATTACAACTTTGAAGACAATTCATATGTTGGGAATGGATCGTAAAGACCATGTAGATGTTCAAGGCATTCAAGTTTCACCTCGTGATCTACTTGCTGCGGCACTTCCTGATCCTGCAACACTTGGTTCACGTATGAAGGGCAAGACCTGTGCAGGTGCTCTTGTAAAGGGTCTTGATAAAGAAGGTAAGCCATACGCTTGTTACATGTATAACGTGGTTGATAACGAGTGGTCGATGGCTGAATACGGCGATCAAGCCGTTGTTTGGCAGACTGCAGTCAACCCAGTAATCGCAATGGAGCTGATTCATAAGGGCATTTGGAAGCCAGAGGGTGTTGTCGGACCAGAATGGTTTGATGCAAAACCTTTCTTGGATCTACTTCCTTCTTATGGAACTGAGTGGAAAATTCGCGATGAAGATCCTTCAGGAATCATTGTTTGATTAAATGACAAGTACATTCGATGTCGTAGTGATCGGATCAGGTTTTGGCGGTTCGGTCTCTGCGCTTCGATTGCGCGAAAAGGGTTACTCAGTTGCCGTACTTGAAGCCGGGCGTCGTTTCGAGGACAAGGATTTTCCTAAGACATCTTGGCGATTACATAAGTTTCTCTTTGCTCCAAAACTTGGGCTTTATGGCATTCAGCGTATTGATGTTCTGCCCGATGTTTTGATTCTTAGCGGTGCAGGTGTTGGCGGCGGTTCTCTGGTCTACGCCAATACCTTGTACCAACCTGGTGATGATTACTTCAATGATAAACAGTGGGCCTCGATTACCGATTGGAAGAAAGAGCTAGAGCCTTGGTTTGATCAAGCGCGACGCATGTTGGGTGTAACTGAAAACCCATACTTTTCAAATAGTGACCAAGCTATGAAGGATGTTGCTACAGAGATGGGTGTTGGTCATACCTTCCAGATGGCACCGCTTGGAGTTTTCTTTGGAGAAGGTAAAGGAGTCTTATCTAAAGATCCATTTTTTGGTGGGGTAGGTCCAGATCGAAATGGTTGTCAGCAATGCGGTTCATGTATGACTGGCTGTCAATTTAATGCGAAAAACACCTTGCCCAAGAATTACTTAGGGCTTGCAGAGTCTGCGGGTGCACAAGTATTCCCCATGACTACGGTAACAAAAGTTCAGCAGAAAGAAGATGGGCGCTGGAAAATCACAACCACCAAGACAAATGATCCATTTGGATCAAGAGGTAAGAGTTTCTTCGCTAAAGAGGTAATTGTTGCTGCAGGTACGTATAACACCCAGAAACTGCTGCACAAAATGAAGGATGTAGGCGTTTTACCCCTTTTATCAGATCGATTAGGTGAACTTTCAAGAACTAACAGCGAAGCGCTCACTGGGGCAATGATGAAAAACACAGATATTGATTTCAGCCAAGGTAGCGCGATTACATCCTCATTCTTCCCTGATGAGCACACCCACATTGAACCTGTTCGTTATGGCAAAGGCAGCAACCTGATGGGATTACTTCAAACGATTATGACTGATGGCAGTTCATCAAAGTTGCGTCGCAAGCAATGGTGGAAAGCATTTCTTGCAAACCCTTCTCTTTTGAAAAATATTCTTGATGTTCGCAAATGGAGTCAACGCACAGTAATTGCGCTGACTATGCAAAACGTGGATTCCTTTATCTCTGTTAAGCCAAAGCGAAGTTGGTTTGGTTGGCATTTAACATCTATGAACGATTCAGATCATCCCAATGCAACCTACATTCCAGTCGCAAATGAAGTTGTCAGAAGGATTGCTGAAAAACATGGCGGTATCGCTGGTGGACATATCGGAGATTTAGTTGATGCACCATTTACCGCGCACTTTGTTGGCGGCTGCGTCATTGGCCACGATGCTTCAGTAGGAGTTGTAGATCCGTACCACCGAGTCTGGAACTACCCAACACTTCATATCGTTGATGGATCTACAATTACTGCAAATCTTGGGGTTAATCCTTCTCTTACTATCACCGCTCAAGCAGAGCGTGCGCTTTCTTTGTGGCCAAATAAGGGTGATGAAGATCCTCGCCCGACACAGAATCTGAAATATGAAAAGCTTTCACCGGTTGCACCACACTCACCATTTGTACCCAAGGGTGCAGTTGGTGAACTTACGGTTAGTTAGGAGAACAGATGAATTCTTGGGCTTTAGTAACGGGTGCGACCGCTGGAATTGGTGAGAGTTTTTCTCGTCTATTGGCTTCTCACAGGTACAACATTGTTTTAGTGGCTCGAGACTTGCCTCGCCTTCAAGAGCGTGCGCAAGGGCTTGAAGAAAAGTTCGGCGTTAAAACCCATGTGATTCAGGCAGACCTAGCAACAGATGAGGGCTGCCTTACAGTTGAAAAGTACATTCTTGAAAATCAAATAGATGTACTAATTAACAATGCGGGCTTTGGGACAAACAAGGCATTTACGGCATCATCAATAGAGATTGAACAGCAGTTGCTTGATGTATTGGTGCGCACACCAATGCGACTAATGCATGCAGCACTGCCTTTGATGAAGCAGCGAAATAGCGGAGTCATCATCAATGTTTCATCGGTGGCTGGTTACATTGCAGGTGGTACTTATAGCGCTTCAAAATCTTATCTAACCGTCCTATCTGAATCTCTGAATACCGAACTAGCTGCAACTAATGTGAAGGTGAGCGCACTCTGTCCTGGTTTTACTCGCACTGAGTTCCATCAAAGGGGCAAAATGTCGATGAAGGGTCTTCCTAACTTCATGTGGCTGAACTCAGATCGATTAGTTGAGCAATCGTGGAGAGATGCTCTAAAAGGCAAGCCGGTTAGCATTCCAGGCTGGCAGTACAAGTTTTTAGTATTTGTGGTGCAGAGCGTGCCGCGCTTTATTGTCAGAAAGGTTGGCATGAATATGAGGGCTAAGCAGCGAAGATAAGGGCGATACCAACCGGACTCACGGCGGGTTTTCAGCCTTCTTTAAGAGCGTAATCGATAGTATTGCACCCTTACTACGAAGGGCACATAAATGTTTCGCAAGATTGCTTCACTTTTTGTAGCGCTAGTTGTCGCTGCAGGCGTCATGGTCGCCGTACCTGCCGATGCAGCCACAAAGATCTCAAATGGTGTGGCTTGCAAGAAGTCTGGACAAAGTACAAAAGCTGGTGGAACAACCTATCGTTGCGCTAAGAATCCTTTGGTCTCAAGTAAAAAACTGACCTGGTTATCGGTTGAGTGCCTAAATACTGCAAACATTTATGTCAATACTCGGAAGTTATTGCCATCAATCAAAAAGAGTTCTGATGCCCGCGTTGCAGAAATTGATGTTGATTTGAAGAAAGCTCAGGCCGATTATGCTGAATTTGTGGCCACTGGGCCTGCAAAAATTGCTGCGATTCAGCCTAAGCTTGAAGAAGCAAAGAGTAATTTAGCCAAACTAAAGGCAGATACAGCAAATGCGAGTAAAAATGCTGAGGCAATCAAGCAATGGGGCCTTGCCGTAGAAGGTTGGCAAGAGGCTCTCGATAACTTAGGGCCAGTAGGAAAAGCAAAATTTGAAAAAGCAATAAGTCGGTTGCAGATCTTTAAAAGCACTGCAATCAGCCAGTATACAAACTCAGCCAGCAATGTAAGCGACGCTTTACAAATGGCTAAGTTGATTTGCGCCAAGGGCTTCTAGGCTCCAAGATTTCTTAGGAAAACCCGCCGCCTCACCAGGTGGCGGGTTTTTTGTATCTATGGGAATCCCTATCCCAAAATGATAACGATGTTCCTACTCTGTCTATATGCGTATTGCCAGATTGATAGCACCTGCTCTCTTGGCCTTGCAGCTTCCTATTCACCACGCCCTAACAGGCATCTGGGGAGATCTCATTGCATTCAATAGCGTGGCAATTGCGTGCATACTCTCTGTGTTGGGTGCTCCAAGAGTGAACAACAAATGGGCCCAACCACTGGTCGCTTTTGCTCTGGGAAGTTGGTCCTTGGGTTCGGTGATTGCAACATCAACCTCTTTAGTTGACTATCCAAGTGCATTCGGGAATTTCTCAGATGCGATGTACTTACTCTTCTATCCATTAGCACTTCTAGGTTTACAGCGATTAATCTCCAATCGACAAAGGCTTTCAATACTTGAAGTTATCGACGCATCAATTGTGGCTTTGGGATTGAGTACTTTAGGTACCGCTTTTGCTCTTCATCCGGTGCTTCCCCATTTTGAGGGGGATTTCAAGCAATCATTTTTAGCCATTATTTATCCGGTGGC
>JBIKXW010000061.1:0-6222 GCA_044355565.1 Candidatus Planktophila sp.
TTTCTCCTGTCTTGGCCCGCATTTCTCAAATGCAAGCCTTAGTTGAACGACCTCATAGTTCTAACGAGCTCATTTGAGTTTCATAACTTTCATATCCATTCGTTTGATATTAGGTACTGCCTTAACTAATTCGATAGAGCTTCTAGAAAGTTCAGAAGTTCTGATACATCGACCGCGTCTGTCTGCGCCTTATTTGTTTTAAAGGCGAAAAGAAAAGCGTTCCGAGCTATCGCAACTTCTGCACACTTCTTATGGAGCCAAGCACCGCGACCCGCCGCGCCGCCCTTGATATCTGGAATCACTTTTCCATCAACCAAGACCACTCGAATCAATGCCGCTGGATTTGCCCTCTTGCGGCAGCTGATACAGCTACGTACAGGAAGGGTGCGATCCAACGGGCTTATCGTATCCGAGCCTTGCTTACTTCTCATAATGACGAGTCTGCAGGCGCGCTTTCAACGGTATCTGGATGAATATCAATGCGCCAGCCGGTTAAGCGCGCCGCCAACCGAGCATTTTGCCCATCTTTTCCAATAGCAAGAGAAAGTTGATAATCCGGAACCGTCACCTTTGCACTACGTGTAGCTAGATCTGTGATTTCAACCTTGCTTACCTTTGCAGGAGCAAGTGCCGCAGCGACAAACTCTGCAGGATCTTCAGACCAATCAACGATGTCGATCTTTTCGCCATGGAGCTCATCCATGACCGCACGTGCACGTGATCCCATTGGTCCAATTAATGATCCTTTAGGACTAACTCCTGCGCGATGTGTTTTAACGGCAAGCTTGGTGCGATGGCCAGCTTCGCGTGCAACCGCCATGATCTCAACAATGCGATCATTGATTTCAGGAACTTCAAATGCAAATAATTGCTTTACAAGTGCAGGGTGAGAACGAGACAACATAATCTCTGGACCCTTCAGCCCTTGTTTCACTTCAACAACAAAGCACTTGATGCGATCTCCGTGGGTATATACCTCGCCAGGAACCTGCTCTTGCGGCGGAATACGACCTTCGACGCGACCAAGATTGACGTTAATCATCTTTGGATCGCGACCTTGTTGCACAACACCAGATATAACATCACCAACGGAGGCGGTGAACTCTCCAACGATTTCTGCATCATTGGTTTCACGCATCTTTAATTTAATTATCTGTCGAGCTGTCGAAGTTGCAACACGAGAAAAACCATCGGGTGCGTCGGCTTCTTCGCTAATGCGTGTTCCATCTTCCCCAAAAATTGGCACCAGGATCTGAATCTCACCAGTCTCGCGATCTAAATGAGCTCGTGCATGGCGCTTTGCAGTATCGGTCTGATTGTAAGCACCGAGTACTGCAACCTCGATTGCGTAAATCAAATCTTCGAGAGAAATATCTTTCTCTGTTGTTAGGGCAGCAAGTGCCGACATCTCTACATGCATTAGATCTCATCCTTACGATTGAATTCGATCTCAACTTGAGCCTTCTTGATATCCACAAATGCAACCTCGTGGGTCTTCATGCGGCCTTTGATATTTTCAATGAGCACTGCGCGGATTTCATCAAACTCAGTCAGGCGACCAGAAACCTCGGTCTCATCCTTCAAGGTAACTTTTACAATTCGAGTTAAGTTCTTGGTCCAGTGACGAGGAAGAGTCAATGGTCTTTCAATTCCAGGAGAAGTAACCTCTAATGTAAAGGCCTCAGTGAGCAAGGGTGAATCATCTAAAAGTGCAGATATCTCGCGACTAACCGCGGTTACCTCATCAAGGCTAAGTGGCTTTATTCCATCAACCATGCAGGTAACAATTCGATGATTGCCGGGATTACTTGTGAAAACATCTTCTAGAAAGAAGCCCGCTTCTTCGACAGCAGGGCGGATTAAATCGGCGATTGATTCTTTAAGGGCCACAAATCTCTTCTTTCTATTAAGTTGTGGCGTAAGTGTAACGCAAACAATTAGAAGGTATCAATTCCTACCTTGACAATCAGCGCTACGGTAACAATAAGGAAAACTTTACGGACCAAGGTTGAGCCACCCTTAATTGCAAGGCGAGAGCCAAGGATCGCACCCGAGATATTGGCGACACCCATAATGATTCCTACCTGCCAAATAACTGCGCCATTAAATCCAAAAACCATGATCGCGCCTACATTTGTTGCCACATTGACTACCTTGGCGATAGCGCTAGCTGTAATAAATGTGTACCCAAGTGATGCGACCAAGACAAGCATCAAGAAAGATCCGGTGCCTGGACCAAAGATTCCATCGTAGAAACCGATTGTCGCACCAGCAAGGGCTGCGATTTGAACTCTTTGCTTCGGAAGATGGCGGAGATTTTCATACTTACCTAAATCTGGTTTAAACCATGTATAAATCGCAACCAGGATCAAGAGCACCAACACCATGGGGCGCATACTGCTGGTTGGAATTTTAGAGGCCAGAACTGCGCCACCTGCAGATCCAAGAAATGCTGGTACCCCCATTCCTAACAAAATTTTTGGATCAGGTTTGATCTGCTTGCGGTACAAAGCCGCCGCTGTGGTGGTTCCAAAAACTGCCGAAAGTTTATTTGTACCTAAAACCTCTGCTGTTCCAGATTTAGGCAGACCAATCAACATCGCTGGTAGCTGGATTAAACCGCCACCGCCTGCGATGGAATCCACAAAGCCTGCAAAGAAGGATGCTGCAAGAAGAAATAGTGCGGTGGCAAGGGTTAATTCGTAAAACACAATTACTTCAAAAGATCTGCAATAGCGCTTACAGCAGAAGTAAGTGCAACTTCCTTCTTATCTCCACTTTTGCGAACGCGAAGCTCAACATTGCCTTCAGCAAGAGCCTTGCCAACAACAACAATGATTGGATTTCCAATCAGCTCTGCATCCTTAAACTTGACGCCAGGGCTTGCATCGCGACGATCATCTAGCATCACTGAAATACCTTGAGCTTCTAGTTCGGTACCGAGCGTGAGCGCGGTTTCAAAGAGCAGATCATCCTTGCCCGCTGCAACGATATGAACCTTTGCTGGAGCAAGCTCTGCTGGCCAATTAAGTCCGATCTCGTCATGGGTTTGCTCTGCAATAGCTGCAACTGCACGTGTAACGCCGATTCCGTAAGAGCCCATGGTGACGATTTGAGACTTTCCATTGTGATCTAAAACCGTCAGGTTAAGCGCTTGTGCGTACTTGCGACCTAGTTGAAAGATGTGGCCGATTTCAATTGCACGATCAATTACGACAGGTGTTTGGCACTCTGGACATGCATCTCCGGCGCGGACTTCAGCTGCTTCAACATATGCATCAGGTGTGAAGTCGCGACCATTGACTACATGTCGTGCGTGACGATCCTTTTCATTTGCTCCCGTCACCCATGATGTACCAGGTGCGATGCGTGGATCTGCATAGACAGTGATTCCAGATTTTTTGGCATCTTGTGGCCCGATGTATCCCTTAACAAGAGCCGGGAACTTTGCAAAATCTGCATCTTCAAAGACACGTAGCTCATGGATTCCACCAATGTTTTCTTGGAATCGCTTGAGATCTACCTCGCGATCACCTGGAACTAAGACGCAGACCGCTTTGTTATCAGCCATCAACATCACATTTTTCAATGTGTGCTCTCCTGTGTATCCCCCACCAAACTTAGAATTGAGTAGATCCACCAAAGAATCAATAGTTGGTGTGTTAGGAGAATCAAAAGCTTCAACCGCTGGGACCTTTGAAGAATCTTGAGCATCTACCTTTGTAACCATCGCTTCAACATTTGCTGCAAATCCACACTTAGGGCACAAAACATAGGTGTCTTCACCAGTTGAACATGGCGCTAAGAACTCCTCTGATTTAGACCCACCCATCGCGCCAGAAACCGCTTTAACAATGTTGTACTTCATGCCCAAACGATCAAAGGTCTTTACATAAGCGTCACGGTGTTTTTGGTAGGAAACCTCTAGCCCTGCATCATCGAGATCAAATGAGTACGAGTCCTTCATAACAAACTCTCGTCCACGGATGATTCCACTACGTGGTCGTGCTTCATCGCGGAATTTAGTTTGAATTTGATAAATACTTAAAGGTAGATCTTTATAGGATGAGTACTCGCCCTTGACCATGAGCGTAAACATCTCTTCGTGGGTTGGACCCAGTAAATAATCTCCGCCTTTGCGATCCTGCAAGCGGAACAATGATGGGCCGTACTCTTCCCAACGGTTTGTTGTCTCATACGCTTCGCGAGGAAGGAGTGCCGGAAAGTTAACCTCTTGAAAACCAGCGTTGTCCATCTCTTCGCGGATAACCCGTTCTACATTGCGAAGTGTGATGACGCCTAGCGGAAGCCATGAGTAAATACCGGCAGCGATTCGGCGGACATATCCTGCGCGTACCAAAAGTTTGTGGCTAGCGACCTCAGCATCTGCTGGGTCATCGCGAAGAGTACGCAAAAATAGCGTAGACATTTTCAACATAGCGCAAGCCTATCGAACATCAACTGAAGGTTGCCCTGAAGCAACTCCGGCGGCTTCCATTTCTTCAGCTAAACGCATCGCTTCTTCGATAAGTGTTTCAACAATCTGCGCTTCAGGCACAGTCTTTATGACTTCACCCTTCACAAAAATCTGGCCTTTGCCATTTCCTGAAGCAACACCTAGATCTGCTTCACGTGCCTCGCCCGGACCATTTACGACACAGCCCATAACAGCAACACGAAGTGGAACGGTCATTCCTTCTAATCCAGCTTGCACCTTTTCAGCCAAGGTATAGACATCAACTTGCGCGCGGCCACATGATGGACAGGAGACAATTTCAAGTTTACGTTGACGAAGGTTGAGGGATTCAAGGATTGAAATTCCAACCTTTACCTCTTCAACTGGAGGCGCGGATAAGGAAACGCGAATAGTGTCGCCGATTCCTTCAGCAAGCAAGATTGCAAAAGCGGTTGCAGATTTAATCGTTCCTTGGAAGATCGGACCGGCCTCAGTTACACCCAAGTGCAATGGGTAGTCACACTTAGCGGCAAGAATTCGGTAGGCGTTGACCATAGTTACTGGATCATGGTGCTTTACAGAGATTTTAATATCTGAGAAACCATGCTCTTCAAACAAAGATGCTTCCCATAGCGCTGACTCTGCAAGTGCTTCAGGGGTTGCCTTTCCATACTTGGCAAGTAGCCGTGGATCTAGCGATCCAGCGTTAACGCCGATTCGAATTGGAATTCCTGCATCTCCTGCAGCTTTCGCAACCTCTTTAACCTTGTCATCAAATTGTTTGATGTTTCCAGGATTAACACGAACCGCTGCGCACCCTGCATCGATAGCGGCAAAGATGTACTTGGGTTGAAAGTGGATATCGGCAATTACGGGAATCTGAGATTTCTTAGCGATCTGTGCCAAGGCATCGGCATCATCTTGGCTTGGAACCGCAACACGAACAATCTGGCAACCAGATGCTGTTAATTCAGCGATCTGCTGAAGGGTTGCGTTTACATCTGCTGTGAGCGTCGTGCACATCGATTGCACCGATACAGGTGAATCACTTCCAACACCGACTGATCCAACCTTTAGCTGACGGGTCTTGCGACGAGGGTGCAGCGTTGGAGGTGGTGCGCTAGGAATTCCGAGATCAACCATGGCTTTATTCTGCACTACAAGAGCAATTTCTGCCGAATTAGAGCCACACTTGCTTGCTTAAAGATTGAGGGTCACCGGATTAATCACATCGGCCACCAAGAGCAGCAGAGTCAGCGTTGCCAAAACAACAAAAACCACCATCGTTATTGGGGTAAGAACGGTCACATCAATCGGTGCAGGACGTGGTCGACCTCGCAAACGCGCAAAGAAAGCACGGATTGAATCGGCAATAGCAACCGCCATATGTCCACCATCTAATGGAAGGATTGGCAGAAGGTTAAATACACCTACAAAGATATTTAAACTTGCAACGATCAAAATAAATGTTGCTAACCGCTCCATCGGTGAAAGTTTGTCACTTCCAACCGCCTCACCTGAGACGCGTGCTACACCGACAACACCGACTAAACCATTTGCATCTCGCTCTTCACCGCGAACCGTTGCACCCCATAGCGCAGGAATCTTTTCAGGCAATTTACCTAGAGACTTAACACTCTCAGTTAAGAAGCCCTGAGTAACTGTTGCTGAATTCTTCAAGGAAACAAAGAGTCCAGAGCGCTTCAAGCCAACATCATTAACTATTCCAAGTACATATCTCTTAGTTCCATCAATATCTGTCAGTC
>JBIKXW010000062.1:0-6181 GCA_044355565.1 Candidatus Planktophila sp.
AGTGCGCAAATACGTTGACTTTCCACACCCTGATGGACCAATAAGTGCGGTCACAGTACCTGCAGCGAAATCAAGCGAGACATCTGAGAGAACATGCTTCTTTCCAAACCAAGCGTGCACACCACGTGTCTCGAGCCCCGTACCTAGCAAATTAGTGCCAGGAACACGCTGCTCTCGGTTATTTGCAACAGAGGCAAGTGATGATGGTGTTGTTGCTTGCATTTTTTTCTCCATGTTGTTTTCGTTTGGTGAATTCTCTGTAGATGACATATCAGGCAACCCTTCTTCCGCTGAGGTAGCGGGCTAGTCCGAATAGAACAAAGATAAGGATGAGCAAGATCAACATGCCGCCCCATGCTCGTGCATACGCTTCTTCTGTGCCGCCAGTTAGAAATGCTTTCCAGATATAGAAAGGCAAGGAGCCCATCGGGCCAGATGTTGGATTAAAGTTGAGAGCATCTGCACCTCCCGAAACAAGAAGGAGCGGTGCGGTTTCGCCAATAATGCGGGCTACTCCCAAAATGATTGCAGTAACTAATCCACTCTTTGCAGCTGGCACAACAACTCCAGAAACAGTGCGCCATTGAGTAGCGCCAAGAGCAACTCCAGCCTCTCTTAACTCATTTGGAATCAGTAGAAGCATCTCTTCGGCAGTTCTAGCAATTGTTGGAATCATCAAGATACTTAGAGCTAATGAACCCATAAGTCCTGTTAACTCTTGCGTTACTGGAATAACCAGGATTGAAAGAATGAAAAGACCCGCAACAATCGATGGAACACCGCTCATTGCTTGGACAAGAAACTTAATTGGACGTGCCAGATTTCCCCGGATCTCGGTTAAATACAAGGCTGTTAACAAACCAATAGGAAAACTTATGATTAGCGCTCCACCGACCATGATAATTGTTCCCACTAATGCATGTAGCAATCCACCTGATTGAACTGGGTCATTAACTGAAGCCATGGTCATATCGTTGGCAAACATTCCAAAGTGGATGCCTTTGTAACCCTTTACGACAACAGTGCTAACAATACTGAAGATTGGAATCAGCGTTAATGCGATGGCTAGTGACGCAAAACTGCTGAGCAAAGAGTCCTTAGCGGCAGCCAAATCGCGCAAGCGGAGTTGTTGAACAAATATCAAAAGCGATGCGATGAAAAAGAATGAAGCTGCAAAGCCAAGTTTTCCGCTAAGCCCAGTCGTTTTCACTGCTACACCAGCAAGTACTGCCCCAAGAGTGATTAATCCAGCTGTACTTAACCGTTGCTGAATTGAGACCGCCCATGGTGTTTGAGGGCTAGGAATGTTTGTTTGCGTCATCGTCCACTCCTTGCAAACCTATTGATTAATACATCAGAAATTGCGTTAACAATTAAGGTCAAGAGGAACAAGACAAGTCCCGCTGCCATTAGGGCATCAACCTCTTCTGGGCCAGCCTCACCAAACTTCAAGAGAATGAGTGACGCAACATTTCCACCTGCACCAAACAAAACTTGCCAGTTGATTTGATATACGACATTGAGAACTGTGTACACCGCAACGGTTTCTCCCATTGCGCGACCTAGGCCTAACATCGCTCCGCCGATAACACCACCGCGACCATAAGGGATTACGACTGCGCGAATCATAGAAAGCTTTGACGCTCCTAGTGCGTATGCAGCTTGAATACGATCTAAAGGAGTTTGGTCAAAAATTTCACGGGATATCGCTGTCACGATTGGAATAATCATGATCGCGAGAACGAGGCCTGCGATAAATGGCGATCTCTCAAAAATTGGTGCAGGAACATCAAAGATTGGAATAAAGCCCAAATACTTATTGAGAAGCTTTGCCCAGTATTCGGCACTTCCCATCAAAACTATAAATCCCCAAAATCCAAATAGAAGCGAAGGAAAGGCAGCCATGAGATCGATAAGTGACACCAATAACTTCTTCACTGCACCTCGTGCATAGAAAGTTAGGTACAGCGCGCTAAGAACAGCAATCGGAACACCCACCAAAACTGCGATGAATGCTGATAGAAAAGTTCCGATTAACATGGCACCTAATCCAAAGGTGCTCTCGGCAATCTTTCCTTCGGCATCTTGCAATACTTCCCATTTTGATTCAGTGATAAAGGAGAGTTGCTCAACTCGAAGTACATTGAAACCCTTGATCGAGAGGAAAAGAGCGATCAAACCCAGAATAACCAGCGAGGACATACCGCCAACCGTTACTACGCCTCGAAAGATTTGGTCTGACAATCTAGGCTTCGTAGTGATTTCCCGAGGCGCGGGGATAGTTGCTGATTGATTTTCCATCAATGTCATGCGGGGAATCTTGTATCCCTTTGGCAAGGATTGGGTGGAGCCAAGGTGTCTAGAAGGTAAACAGAAGGTGAAATCACCGCTTGTGCCCTAAGGTTTGGGCCGTGGCCAATGAACAACCCAATCTGATCTGGATCGACTGCGAAATGACGGGACTATCCCTTGAAAAGGATGTCCTGGTCGAGATCGCCGTTCTGGTCACCGACTCTGATTTAAATGTAATCGGAGATGGAGTCGATGTCGTCATCAAGGCTACGCCTGAACAGCTCGCTGGCATGAACGAGTTCGTCACCCAAATGCATACAAGCTCAGGGTTGATCACCGAAATCCCATATGGAATCTCAGTGAAAGAGGCCGAGGCCAGAGTCATTGCTTATCTGGAAAGCGCTTCAACCCAGCCAGGAAAATCTCCCTTGGCGGGCAACTCGGTCAGTGTAGATAGATCATTTATCGCCCGTGATATGCCCTTGCTCAATGAATACCTTCACTACCGAACCGTTGATGTGTCATCCATTAAAGAGTTAACGCGACGTTGGTTTCCCAAGGCGTACTTCGGAGCCCCAGCCAAAACCGGTAATCACCGTGCTTTAGGGGATATCCAAGATTCAATCGCGGAACTGGCGTATTACCGTCAATCAGTCTTCATTTCTGCGCAAAACGAGGCGCCAACCACCTCGTAGCAACAGGTAGACTTTGCAACTCATGGTGGACGTAGCTCAGCTGGTAGAGCACCCGGTTGTGGTCCGGGATGTCGCGGGTTCGAGCCCCGTCGTTCACCCCAAGTTTTACGTAAGGCACAATCCTTGCACCAATAAGTAGAGAGCCGGACTGAAATGATTTTCGACGTCGTTGTTGAAATCCCAGCGGGATCACGTAATAAGTACGAGATCGACCACATCACCGGTGAGGTGCGCCTAGATCGCATGCTCTTTACTTCAACCCGTTATCCATATGACTACGGCTTTGTGAAAAACACATTGTCGCAAGATGGCGATCCACTAGATGCTCTCATCATGTTGGATGAACCAACATTTCCTGGCTGCGTCGTTTCTTGCCGCGTTATTGGGATGCTCAACATGACCGATGAGGCTGGCGGAGATGACAAATTGCTATGTGTTGCAGCTGGCGATGTCCGCAAGTCATATCTTCAAGATTTAGGGGATGTGCCGGCTTTTGAACTTTCAGAAATTAAGCATTTCTTTGAGGTATATAAAACTCTAGAGCCTGGAAAATCTGTTCAAGGCGGCGAGTGGGTAGGCCACGACGAAGCAGAGTTAGAAATTAACGCTTCATATGCTCGCTTTAAAGGCGCACATTAATTACTTGGCAATGCTTTTTCTGGACAACTCTTTAAGATTCGAACCATCGCCTCTTTTTCAGGCGCGGTAAACCACAACTTGTATTTAATCTTTACCGCAATTTGTCGAGCTACATAATCACAACGGTAACTCTTCAAAGGTGGCAGCCAAGTTGCCGCATCTCCATCACTCTTTTGCGAGTTCAATCTGCCTTTGACCGCCAAGAGATTCATCGGATCATTTGCAAAAGCGGTGCGATCCTTAATCGATAACTTAACTGCTCCTGTTTGCCATGCATTAGACAATGCAACAACATGGTCGATTTGAACCTCCATGCTGCTCACATTTCCCCGCACAAAGTTGATCGTCTCCCCCGAAAATGGATCTATCAATGTGCCAGACAAGACCACACACTCTCGGGTCTTTTCTTTGTAAACCTGTCCGGTTAAATCCCGTTTCAAAATATCGTTACGGGTATCGCATCCATTTCGATCAACATCTGCCCAGGTCTGCCCAAATTGGGCCCGTGTGTATCCGGTTTTAGCAGCTCGTCCCTTTGTCACCTGAGCTTCAATAATTGTTAATCCGGAAGGAACGGAGTCAGCCTGAGATGGCGAGATTCCCGCCACAAGAAGACTCAAAACTAGGGCGATCCTTATTTCGATGTGACTCACACACCCAGTATGCGTGTGTCGGGGATGTGCGGCAAGGCGGGGGTACCTGATAGGTTTCCCCCTGCATTCAAGCGTTTCCGGCGCCTGTGTGCCTCGGGTGGTTAGCTCAGTTGGTAGAGCAGGTGACTCTTAATCACCGGGTCGGGGGTTCGAGTCCCTCACCACCCACTTATGTAAGTGAATCCGAGTTCTACGTCCAAACCTTGGATGTGGTTCAAACCCCTGAATAGTGGATATATCTGCCAAACCGCTATGCGAAAAAATCAACTAACTATTTTTTCTTGTAACCCTTTGGGCAAACTGGTTTAGTTGCAGTGACTTTCTTAACTAATTTTCCTTTCAAGCAGGTAATCGTTGTTTTCTTTGTTGTAGCAGCCTTCGCCTCGGACTCCTGCTTCGCCTTTAACTCTGCTGCCGCTTTTGCTTCTGCATCCTGCTTGGCTTTTAACTCTGCTGCCGCTTTTGCTTCTGCATCCTGCTTGGCTTTTAACTCTGCTGCCGCTTTTGCTTCTGCATCCTGCTTGGCTTTTAACTCTGCTGCCGCTTTTGCTTCTGCATCCTGCTTGGCTTTTAACTCTGCTGCCGCTTTTGCCTCTGCATCCTGTTTGGCTTTTAACTCTGCAGCCGCAGTCTTTTCTTCAAGAATTATTTGTTCTACAAGGAATTTATTTGCTGCTTCAATTACTTCTGGATATGCCTGCGCTGTATCAAATTGATCACCGGCAATTTCAATCTGCCATGAGTCTGTCCAGATAGGATCATCGGGAGCGCTTGAGCATTCAGGGCCCATTCCCGCACCTGCTGCACCGATATAAATCCATTCGTCATTGATTTCAAACCAAGCGGGAATTCCAGAATCTGCCCCACACGTATATTCCCCTTTTTTATACTTTGCTTGCAGGAGCATAAGTTCTGGCCAAACTGTATACAGTTCCTTATTGTTCCCTAAAATTAAATCTGACCTCACCGTTGTTTCAATTTTTCTAGGAATTCCATCTCGCTGTGCTTTTCCGATAGCCTCTTCATAGGAAGTCAGACCGTATCCAATTTGCGTGATTGTCTTGTTGAACTTAACTAAATCACGAAGTTCTTCTAAAGTCGCAATTCTGTAAGTTTTTGTGCTGAGTGGTTTATCAAGAATTATGATTCCAAAGTCATACATTGGGCCATAAAGTTTGTTGGGGTCTCCATCAATTGCACCACCGTCTCTATACAAAGGTGAAGGAAACTGTGCAATACCTCTTGCCTTTTGCTTTGCTCCAATGTTGCCTGGAGCGACTATAACTCCTGGAGCACTCACCCAAACAGGTGCCTCATTTAGATCAAGTAGTCCAGATTTGGGTAATGCTGTTTTGGTAGAAGGGTATTTCCCATCTGTCGGATTTCTTGCAAGGCAATGTGCGGATGTCATAACAATTCTGGGAGCGATTAAGGCCCCAGTGCAATTGGCTTGACCATTTTCATACCAATGAATGATTGCAACAACTCTGGGGTCTCCTAAGGCTGACTCACCGCCATGTACGGCATGGGCTGAAGTTGTTGGGAAAACCAATAGAGAAAGTGAAACCACACTAATTAGGGCCCAAATCAACTTCCTCATAATCAAACTCTAGATTGCTGACGGCTTCAAGGGAAGGATTCGTAGACTGAATCATTGAATTTGTCACTGGCTATCCCTAATATTGGAGATGAGTCAAGAACGGATATATCCGCATAGTGGGTCAAAGGGAATGGTTTGAAGGTTTGATAACGAGTCCCTCACCACCCACTTACGTAAGTAAGCCCGAGATCAGAACAATCTGCTAAATCTAGTAACCCTTAATTGTGATTACCTTGCTGTCCCCAAAAGGAATGACAGTATGGCGCGAGTCGAATCTAAGTTCGAGTACGGAGTTCCGACTA
>JBIKXW010000086.1:0-5994 GCA_044355565.1 Candidatus Planktophila sp.
GTTGGAACTTAACAACTCGACCAACGTTTCCGTACAAATCATCGGGGGTAGTTTGCAAAGCGCTGTAATCGCGCCACTTATCTGGATACCCAATCTTTGGACGGAACTTTCCAAGCTTTTCTAGAGCTTTAACCTTTGTATCAGGGCTCATCCACGCAAGTTCATTAATGCTGATTCGGTACGCCTCAATAAGGTTGGCAACAAGCTTTTCCATCCGGGCCTTTGCCTCAGCGGGAAAGTACTTTTCAACGTATACCTTTCCAACAGCTTCGCCGAGAGAGCCTTCGATCATTGAAACGGCACGCTTCCAGCGCTCGCGAAGTTCAGGGGTCCCACTTAATGTCTTGCCGAAAAATGCAAAGTTTTCATTGGTGAACTCATCAGAAAGATATGGGGCAGCACCACTAATGATGTGCCACTTAAGCCAAGCCTTCCAAGCATCTGCATCAAAGCTAGCCAGGATTGTTCCGAGACCTTCAAAAAATGATGGCTGCTGAACAATGACAGAGTCCAAAACGATTGCCGGAATCTCTCCATCGGTTAAATACCGATCCCAATCAAAGGCGGGCATCAGAGCCTTCACCTCTGCTCGGTTCATCTTGTTATAGGTCAAGGTCGCATCTCGATCCTTGACCTGGTCCCAATGATGGCTTGCAATGCTGGTTTCAAGGGCCATGACCTTTGCAGCATTTCCTGCTGGATCTGAAACACCAGCTAAGGCAAACATCGCTTCTACATGTGAAAGGTAGGCGGTGCGGATCTCTGCATATTTTTCCTCGCGGTAGTACGCCTCATCAGGAAGTGAGATTCCACCCTGCTGCAAGTACAAAATATTTGTTGAAGCATCCTTCATATCCGCATAGATAAAGGTTCCGAAGATTCCTGAAACTCCACGAGCTTCCAACTGTGAAAGGGTTGATGTGAAATCAGTTATCGATGAGATTGCATCAACCTCGGCAAGCTCTGCAGCAATCGGAGAACCGCCCTTTGCGTTGACCGCGTCGGCATCCATGAATGACTTATAAAGCTGGGAGATCTTGGTCGCCTCATCTGACCCGGTTGCGCCTTCAATAATCTCGCGAACTCGAGCCTCTGATTGAATACGCAACGCCATGAAAGCGCCATCGCTTGCGCGGTCTGCAGGGATCACAGCGCTCTTAAGCCAACCACCATTGAAGTGTCGATAGAGATCATCTTGTGGTCGTACCGATTTATCCTGATGGGAAAAATCTAAGCCAGCGTTGGATAAATCATTGTTGGTGTGGGTCACGCAATTCTCCTTCAATTAAAAGTAGTTGAAGCTTCAACCTTTGCCGTAGACTGCACTCATGGCACGTGAAAACGCTACCGCACCACGGTGGCTCAATCCCACTGAAATGAAGGCTTGGCGTCGATACATTATTGCCAGTCGTCGGCTGCTGGAGGCTTTGGACTCCGATCTCGGTGCCCATGATTTATCGATGCCGGATTATGAAATTTTGGTGCAGCTCAGTGAAGCCCCTGATCGCAGTATGAGAATGAGTGAACTTGCAGCTAACGCCTTGCTTTCGCGTTCACGGTTATCTCACCGAATGAAGGTTATGGAAGAGGCTGGGTGGGTTGTTCGAGAGCCATGCCCAGGTGATAAACGCGGGTACTTCGCGATCATGACACCAAAAGGTTGGAAGGCGATAGTTGCTGCAGCACCCGATCATGTTGAAAGTGTGCGCATGAGATTTATGGATCATCTCTCTAAAGATGACCAGCAATCTTTGGCTGAAATTTTTGAACGAATTGAAGCCTCACTGCGCGCGGAGACGATGGAGCAGAAAGAGTAAAAAATTTTGTGCATAAAAAAACCCGCCACATAGAGTGGCGGGTTTTTTAATAAGCTGAAGGGCTTTACTTAGCCTTCTTTGCTGCCTTCTTGCGGCGCTTCTTTGGTGCTGCTGCTGGAGCTGCAACCTTCTTAGCTGCCTTCTTGCGCTTTGGAGCTGCCTTCTTTGCAGTTGCCTTCTTAGCTGCCTTCTTGCGCTTTGGAGCTGCCTTCTTAGCTGCTGCCTTCTTACGCTTTGGAGCTGCCTTCTTTGCAGTTGCCTTCTTAGCTGCTGCCTTCTTGCGCTTTGGAGCTGCCTTCTTTGCAGCTGGCTTTGCAGCTGCCTTCTTGCGCTTCTTTGGAGCTGCTACTGCCTTCTTAGCTGCTGCCTTCTTGCGACGCTTCTTTGGAGCTGCTACTACAGCTGCCTTCTTGCGCTTCTTTGGTGCAGCTGGTGCTGCTGCCTTCTTGCGCTTCTTTGGTGCTGCTTTCTTTGCTGCGGCCACGTACTTCTCCTATCGGAATGGTTCGGATCCGTCACCCAAACCTGTTCGTGGATAAGCGTGACATCAATTGGGCAAAAATGCCAACATTTTGTGAGAAAAAATTCAGTGCGTGTCGCAAATTTATTTTTATATTTTTTTATGCATTTACGGGAATTTGATGAATTTTTATTTCGCATTTAATTAATTTCCATCAAAATTGATGAAAATCCCGCAAATGTGTGTCAAGTTACGAATTCTCCTCCTCGGATTGAGGGTTTACGCGTAATTTTTCCGCCATTTTCTGATTTTCAAGGGCATATTTATTGGTTCTGATGTCGAATTTTCTCAATTCGGGCAGCCAAAAGGCTAAAGCTGCGACAACAACGATGCAAATGATTCCGCCGGCAGTTACCGAGAAGTTCAATGTAGTAACCGCAGCCATGGAAGCGGCTCGCATCTGACCGGCAAGGGGCCCCAATGAGTAAGAGAGCAGCTCAATTCCTGCAAGACGACCTCGAAGATTGTCGGGGATTGTTTGGTTCCACATCGCCGATCTAAAGAGTGCGCTGACCATGTCCGATGCCCCGGCCAAACAGAGAAAGAGCAAAACAATCCAGATGTAATTAGTCATACCGGAGAATGCAATCGCTACACCCCATCCGATTGCGGCCCAGATAATCGCCCTGCCATAAAAGTGAACATTTTTAGTCCAGCCACTTGTCAGAACAATTGCTATCGAACCAATAGTGCCGGCGGCATATAGCAAACCAAGCGCCCAAGGGGCTCCTAATTGATCTGCCCAAAATGGAATGAGGGCTGTGGGCATTGCAAAAAACATGGCAGCCAAATCAACCAGATAAGTTCCCAATAAATCTCTTCTGCTAAATGCGTACTTCACACCATCAATTAATGCTGACAGGGATGGGGCTTCGGCCTCGTGCGAAGGCGGAATATTTTTCATAAATGCGATCAATGCGATAGAGACAATAAAGGTGGCGATATCTGCGGCATAACCAACAGCTACCGAATAAGAAGAAATTAGAATTCCGCCAACCGCCGGTCCGACAATTACTCCGATCTGCCAACGCAGACTCATCAACGCAGCAGCAGCCGTCATATCTTCATGATCAACAAGTCGCGGAAGTGCGGCCTGCATTGCTGGCTGCCGCAAGCCGCTGGTGGCCGCAAACAAGCCAGAGACAATGTAAATCAACAGGAGATTAGGTGTATCCATCATCGAATTAATCAGCAGAATTCCGGTAAATAACAGTGACAGGGATTCAGTTACCCAAATTAATTTCTTGCGATCCAAAGCATCTGCCAAAACCCCGCCATATAAACCAAAGATGACCAAGGGGACGATCTCAACTAAACCGCTGATTGCCACCGCTACATAAGAGTCGGTTAACTCTTTGACCTGAAATGGAACGGCGACGTAGGTGATCATTGAGCCGAAGTACGAGATCAAGCCGGCAGCCCACAACAGGGAAAAGTCTCTGGACTTTTTTAAGGGGGCTAGATCAATTGCAAAGTTGGCCACATGCCCACCCTATGTGAAGCGCTGGGCTAGTTAAAGGTTTGAGCCTCAGTGGGGAAGTTACCTGCACGAACATCATCGGCAAACTCGGTAGTTGCCGCCAACATTTCTGCACGAAGATTGCGATACGCCTTGGCCAATTTCGGGGCTTTCTTGGTGATTCCCATTAAATCGGTCCAGACCAATACCTGTGCATCACAGTTAACACCTGCTCCAATTCCAACTGTTGGGATTGAAAGGGCTGCTGTAATTCTGGCTGCCAGTTCTGCCGGAACTAATTCAAGAACAATCGCAAAAGCGCCAGCGGCTTCAAGAGCAAGAGCGGCTTCAAGAATCGCATCTCCATCGGTACGACCCTGAACTCGGTACCCACCTAATTGATGCATAGATTGTGGGGTCAGACCTAAGTGGCCCATCACCGGAATACCGCTAGCAACTAATTTTTTAACAGTTTCAATGTGGACGCCTTCTAGCTTTACCGCCATTGCACCAGACTCTTTGAAAAATCGTATCGATGTGGCGAGTGCTAATTCAGGTGATGCTTCATATGAACCAAAGGGCAGATCTGCCACAACCAATGCTCGCTTGGAGCCGCGAACAACTGCGCGGGCCAAGGGGATTAACTCATCAACGGTTACGGGGATTGTGTTCTCTTCACCTAAAAAGTTGTTGCCGGCGCTGTCGCCAACTAGCAGCACGGGAATTCCGGATTCATCAAAGATCTCGGCGGTCATTGATTCATATGAGGTGAGCATCGCCCATTTTTCGCCACGCTTTTTTGCTGCGGCAAGATCGACAATTGTGACGCGTCGGTGCACAGCGCCGCCGTATAGAGATTCCATGGTTTCCTCTCCTCGAAGCCACTTAGGTGGTCCCCGGGTACAAGGAAAAGGGTACCCCCGTTACACTTGAAAAATGAAGTTGCGCGTGGCGCTGGCCCAAATCAACCCAACGGTTGGAGACCTTGCGGGCAACGCTGGGCTGATCGCAGACTCAATAAAAAGCGCTCAAGAGGCCGATGCCAATCTGATTGTTTTTCCCGAAATGATTGTGACGGGATACCCGGTTGAGGATCTAGCGCTGCGACCATCTTTTCAAGCGGCAAGCATTCGCGCGGTTCAAGAGATTGCAGCCAGCATCACCGGCGATGTCGTGGCTATTGTCGGTTACTTAGACCAAGGCCCAAAAAATGCGGTCGCGATTATTCATGATGGAAAAATCAGAGCTACATATGTAAAACGCCACCTGCCTAATTATGGAGTTTTTGATGAGTTCAGAAACTTTGTGGCGGGGGATCAAAGCCTTGTCGTGCGGATTCACGGGGTCGATGTCGCTGTTGCTATCTGTGAAGATATTTGGCACTCACTAGATTCCATTGCAGCGAGAACACCAGGGCTATTGGTTGTTCCTAATGGCTCTCCATTTGAACGTAACAAAGATGATGCGCGATTAGCGCTAGTACAAAAGCGGGCTAAGGAAATCGGCGCACCAGTTGCTTACGTCAATATGACAGGTGGCCAGGATGATCTTGTCTTTGATGGCGACAGCATCGTTGTTGGACAGGATGGATCAGTTCTTGCCCGCACCGCACAGTTTGATGATCAACTAATAGTTATCGATATTGATTGTGCTCAAGGCACTTCTCGCCCCGATGTAGTTATTTCTGAAGAGCCAACAACAAGCTCGACTCCAACCAATTCTTCAATTGCCACACCACTTTCAGATGAAGCCGAGATGTGGCAAGCACTTGTCATGGGTCTTCGCGATTATGTTGGCAAGAATGGTTTTAGATCTGTCGTTCTTGGATTATCAGGTGGCATTGATTCGGCCTTAGTTGCAGCAATTGCTATCGATGCCTTGGGTGCAAAGCGGGTCAACGGCGTTGCAATGCCTAGTAAGTATTCATCAGGCCATTCAGTAGAAGATGCACAGGCCCTTGCAGATGCCACAGGCATTCACTTCAGAATCACACCGATCGCCCCGATGGTCGATGCCTTTATGGACAATGTTGTTTTAAAGGGTTTAGCTGAAGAAAACCTTCAGGCCCGTGTTCGTGGAACAACCTTGATGGGAATTTCTAATCAAGAGGGACACCTGGTTTTGGCAACAGGCAATAAGAGCGAGCTAGCTGTCGGGTACTCAACCTTGTATGGCGATGCAGTTGGCGGCTTTGCTCC
>JBIKXW010000002.1:0-54600 GCA_044355565.1 Candidatus Planktophila sp.
AGGATGCACCTAAAACAATTTCAGGTGTTGCCATTGGTAGGAAAATCAAAAGATTTGATGATGAGCGTCCCTTGAAGGCGTAACGTCCGATTGCAAAGGCGATCATGGTTCCAAGAATCGTTGAAAAAATAGTTGCAAGCAAGCCAATCTTGATTGAATTACCAAGAGCGGTACACACCTCTGGTGCACCACATGGGTTTTTCCAGTTATCAAATGTAAAGCCTTTCCAGACCAAATTTGATTTTCCGGAATCATTAAAGGAAAAGGCAAAGGTATAGGCAACTGGAATAAACAGGTATGTAAAACCAAAAACCGCGTAGATGCGAATCAGGTTGCGACCAAACCAACGTGATACACGCGCCTTAACCGGAATGGTTGGAATCGATGCATCCTTTTGCTTGCCGTGGACGCTCATACCAACTCCTCCGTTCCAGCTTTGCGAATATAGATCGTTACTAAGATCAAAATTGCAGCCATCAAGGTGAAGGAGAGAGCTGCAGCTGTTGGGTAATCCACGATCTTGAAGTACCGGGATTCGATGACATTTCCAATCATCTTGGTATTAGGCGAGCCCAAAATTGCCGCGTTCACATAATCACCAGCTGCAGGAATAAAGGTCAACAAAGTTCCAGCAACTACTCCCGGCATTGATAGCGGCAGGGTTACCTTGCGAAAAGTAGTGATTCCATTTGCATATAGATCACCAGATGCCTCCATAGTGCGCGGATCAATGCGTTCTAGGGATGCATACAGTGGCAAGGTCATAAATGGAAGGAAGTTATATGTCATACCCATGATCACCGCAAAGGATGTCGATGTCAGGGTTGTGCTTTCGCTAATGATTCCAAAGGTTCGAAGGCCCGGAACAATAAAACCTTCCTCGCCGAGGATCTGTTTCCAGGCAACTGTTCTGAGCAAAAATGAGACAAAGAATGGTGCGACAACAAGAACCAAGAGAAAGTTCTTTAATCTGCCGGCTTTAAAGGCAATTGCGTATGCAAGTGGATATGCAATTGCTAAAGCTAAAACCGTCGCACACAATGCATACACAAAAGAGCGTGCAAACTGCTCTTGATTTTCGGTAAATGCATCAACATAGTTTGAAAAGCGCAGAGTTTGCTCGTACTGGCCAGTGTCTCCATTGGCGATTGGTGTCTGAGTTGATGTCTGCGCAAGATTTACGATTGGCAAAATGAAAAAGGTAAAGAGAAAGAGAAAACCCGGTAGCAAAAGCAGGTAAGGCATCTTCACCTTAGACAAGGTCATTCTCATTCCTCGTCGAGATCCTCGGGCATAACCTCTGTGCCTGCTTCGGCATCTTCATCTCCGCGCAATGCAAAGGTGAATGTAGGTTCCCAAGAAATTACTACTTCATCGCCCTTATCAAATGGTGCAACACCATCATCATTTTGCTCAAAGACCATAACCTCTTGTCCCCAAGGCATAAGAACTTGGTACTGGGTTGAGACGCCTATGTAAGAAACATCTTCGATGCGACCACCAGTTAAGGTGTTTCCACGAGTTGGCGTTCCAACCAATGAGATTCGGAATTTTTCAGGGCGTATGCCTGCATAAATCGAGTTATCTACCGCGTGTGAACGGTTCTTCGGCATGGCGATCTTTTGCCCGAATAGATCCACGACCAAGTTGTCGCCATCTGAACCTTCGATACGACCCTTAATTAGGTTGGACTGACCCAAGAAGTTAGCCACAAATGCAGTCTTTGGATTGTCATATAGATCTGCTGGAGATCCCATCTGCTCAATCTCTCCCTCATTCATTACCGCGATGGTGTCAGCCATTGTCATGGCCTCTTCCTGATCATGGGTAACGTGAACGAAGGTCAATCCCACCTCGCGCTGGATCCACTTGAGCTCAATCTGCATCTGGCGACGGAGTTTGAGATCAAGTGCACCCAATGGCTCATCCAAAAGCAACAGAGCAGGGCGGTTAACAATCGCGCGCGCTAAAGCGATGCGCTGCTGCTGACCTCCCGAAAGTTGTGTTGGCTTGCGCTGCGCAAGGTGTGGAAGTTCAACAAGCTCTAAAACCTTGTTTACATCTGCATCAACATTTTTAATGCCACGACGGCGAAGACCAAAGGCAATGTTTTCAAAGATTGTTAAATGTGGAAACAGTGCATAGTTTTGAAAGACGGTATTAATGGGACGCTGATATGGACGCTTGGTTGTGATATCAGTCGATCCCAAATGAATACTGCCAACATTTGGCTCTTCCAACCCCGCAATCATTCGCAAGGTTGTTGTTTTACCGCATCCTGAAGGTCCAAGTAATGCAAAAAATGAACCTTCAGGAATTGTTAATGACAAATCATTAACCGCAGTGAAATCTCCGTATGACTTAGTAATGCGAGTAAGACGTAAATCTCCTCGCGTTGCAGATGAAACGTCTGCCACTAGTTGCCGGCGGCCTTCTGGAACGCTTCGCTCCATGCAGTTTCTTCTGCAGGAGTAAGTGAGCGGAATACGTTGAGCTTTGAAGACATTGCTGCATCAGGGAAGATGAATGGGCTAGCTGCAAGAGCGGGATCAATCTTTTCCATCTCTTCCTGAGCACCCTTTACTGGACATACATAGTTCACGTAAGCCGCAACTTCAGCAGCGATCGCTGGGTCGTAGTAGAAGTTGATGAGCTTCTCAGCATTTGCCTTACCTTCAGCTGATGCCGTTGATGGAATCATCAAGTTATCACCTGAGATTGTTCCGCCGGACTCAGGAAGAGCGAAATCAAACTTGCCCTCATTTTCAGCCTTCAAGATGAACATATCTCCAGACCAACCAATGACAGCTGCTGCGTCACCAGATGTGAGATCTTCTGCGTACTCATTGCCCTTAACTCCACGGATCCAGCCATCAGCAATCTTCTTAGACATGAAATCAACAGCGTTCATAAACTGATCTTCAGTTACAGTTTGTAGACTTACGCCCTGTGAGAGCAAGATAATTCCGATGGTGTCGCGCATTTCAGAAAGCACAACAATCTTTCCCTTGTTCTGTGGAGCAAAGAGTTCATCGATTGTACGAATACCCTTTGGATTCTTTTCGGTATTCCAACCAAAGCCAGCCATGATGCCTTGCCATGTCAATGAGTGGTCACGTGTTGGATCAAATGAAGGTGCTGCTAGAGAATCTAGGATGTTTGACTTGTTAGGAATATTTGCTGCATCAAACTTTTGTGTATAACCCAAACGAATCCAGCGTGCTGCCATCCAGTCTGTAGGTGTGACTACGTCATATCCAATATCTTCACCCAACTTTAACTGTGCTTGGACTTTGCCGTAAAACTCATCATTGTCGTTGTAATCCTCGAAGTACTCGGCGGTGATTCCTGTTTGCTCTGAGAACTTATCTAATGTTGGGTACTTCTTTGTTTCCTCATCGTAATCAAGGTACAAAGGCCAGTTGCCCCAGCGAACACTATTTGCACTATCGGCGGAATCAGATCCACCACACGCAGCAAGTAATCCTGCTGCACCTATTCCGCCTGCACCAGCAAGTACTGCGCGACGTGAAACCATTGCACCGATAATTGAACGGGCTTCCGGTGAGAGTGAACTTTCTTTTGACATACTGATTTACTCCTTAAGGGTTAAGCACAAGCTAGTTGTCGGATTACCGAGCCTCAAGCTTTCTGTGGTTTGTAGGTTGATGGGACAGGGTGTAACAGGGGGAAATACTACGCCCCAAGATTAGTCATCACATGCTTGATTCGCGTGTAATCCTCGAAGCCATATCCTGAGAGATCCTTGCCATAGCCAGAGCGCTTGAAGCCACCATGTGGCATCTCGGCGACCAGAGGAATGTGGGTATTTATCCAGACACATCCAAAGTCAAAGGCTTTGGCCATCCGCATCGCCGTTCCGTGGTTGGCGGTCCAGACGCTCGAGGCCAATCCATAATCGACGCCATTGGCCATGGAAACCGCCTGGGCCTCATCGCTGAACTTCTGAACTGTGATGACGGGTCCGAAGATCTCCTTCTGAATCAACTCATCATCCTGGCGCAGGTCAGCAACTACCGTTGCTGGGAAGAAGAAGCCTGGACGATCAAGGGCTGATCCACCTGTCATGACAGAGGCGTGAGCCGGTACCCGTGAGAGCAGATCGCTGACACGTGCCAATTGGTTGCTGTTGTTCACCGGACCAAGGAATACATCATCCTCATGAGGTGCACCAAGTGCGATCCCCTTGGCTTGCTCAGTCAGCAGCGCAACAAAATCATCATAAACCGAGTCTTGAACTATGACACGTGTTGCTGCGGTGCAATCTTGACCCGCATTGAAGTAACCAGCGATTGCGATCGCTTCAGCAGCTGCTGCTAAATCTGCATCGGCGAAGACAACTACTGGTGCCTTTCCGCCGAGTTCCAAATGAACACGTTTAACCTGCTTTGCCGCAGATTCTGCAACCTGAATTCCTGCACCAACAGATCCTGTAATGGAAACCATGTCAGGACGTGAGTGGTTAACAAGTGCAGCACCTGTTTCGCGCTCGCCGCATACAACATTAAATACTCCGGCCGGTAAAAACTCCGCCATTAAATTAGCCATCCAGACAGTAGATGCCGGAGTTGTATCACTTGGTTTTAATACAACGGTATTTCCCGCCGCAATAGCAGGCGCCCATTTCCACACCGCCATCATCATTGGGTAGTTCCACGGAGTTACCTGACCAATAACGCCAACAGGTTCACGACGAATCATTGATGTCATTCCTGGCATGTACTCACCCGCAGACTTGCCTTCAAGGTTTCGTGCAGCACCTGCAAAAAATCTAATTTGATCAACCATTGGTGGCACTTCCTCAGAAGTGGTCAGTGAAACTGGCTTACCAGTGTTCTCTACTTCAATGGCGATAACTTCTTCAGCTCGTTCTTCAATAGCATCGGCAATTTTTAAAAGCGCCCGTTGACGCTGCGAAGGTGTTGAATCACGCCAATCTACAAATGCATCACTTGCGGCCTTAAATGCGGCATCGATATCTGCGGCATTTGATTTGGGCGCTGTTGCAAAAGGTTGTCCAGTTGCGGGGTTAACCAGAGTCGTAGTTTCTCCCGAAGATGATTCGACAGATTTTCCATTGATGAAGTTACTGAGCTTTTTCATGTTCCAGAGCCTAGCAATTAGCCCTAGAAGTAACTAGTCACAATTTAAGAAACCGGCTTACCTTTTTCCGCCGCCGCCAACTGGCCACAAGCACCATCAATTTCACGGCCACGTGTATCTCGGACAGTTACTGGAACTCCATAACTTTCAAGAATACGAACAAATTCAGCTTCATCTTCACGGCGCGATGCGGTCCACTTTGAACCAGGGGTTGGGTTGAGAGGAATCAAGTTCACATGAGCGTTACGGTTTTTAAGCAGTCGACCCAATAGATCTGAACGCCAGGATTGATCATTGATATCACGGATCAGCGCATACTCAATTGAGTAACGGCGGCCCGTCTTCTTTTCGTAAGCATCGGCTGCAGCAAGTACTTCGCGAATGTTAAATCGATTATTGATCGGAACCAAGGTATCTCGAAGCTCATCATCTGGAGTGTGAAGGGAGACCGCCAAGGTGCAGTTGATTCCCTCATCCATTAACTTTTCAATTCCATTGACTAGGCCTACAGTTGAAACGACAACGGAACGGGCTGAGATCCCAAGACCATCTGGATTTGGATCGGTGATATTGCGCAGGGTTCGAACAACTGAGTTGTAATTTGCAAGCGGTTCACCCATTCCCATGAAAACGATATTTGAAAGACGCGTTGGACCGCCCGGTAGTTCTCCGTTGGCACATGCTCGTGCGGCAGCCACAATCTGATCGGTAATTTCTCCCGCTGAAAGATTCCGAGTTAACCCCGCTTGACCAGTTGCACAGAATGGACAGTTCATTCCACATCCGGCTTGTGAAGAGATGCACACTGTTACTCGATCCGTGTATCGCATCAAAACACTTTCAACCAAAACTCCATCATGTAACTTCCACAAATCTTTGCGGGTCATTCCATTATCTGTTGTACGTGTGGTCACAAGTTCAATCATCTTGGGGGTCAAAGCATCAGCAATCGCCTGACGTTCGGCAGCTGGAATATCTGTCCACTCTTCTGGATTATTAGAAAGATGAGAAAAGTAATGGTTAGCTACTTGGCTGGCACGAAATGGTTGAAATCCAAGCTCTTTGGCAAAGGCTTTTCGATCAGCGGGTGCAAAATCAGCTAAATGCTTTGGAGCTTTTTTTCGCTGAACTGGCTCATCAAAAACTAGGTTAATTTCAGGGATTTTTCCGCTCATAAGTAGTGCTTCACAAGCTCAAGGGCCAACCACATCGCGGGTGCTGATAGGACTACAGAATCCAAACGATCCAACATGCCGCCATGTCCGGGAAGCAAGGTGCCCATATCTTTCAAACTCAAATCACGTTTCATCGCGCTTTCGATTAAATCTCCGCAGGTGGCGGTAAAGACGATCATCAATCCAACGATGATTCCTATCCACCAATCCATATCCATGATGTAGGTGAAAGCTAATGCGCCACCGATCATGGTGAAAATTAGTGAGCCAACTAAACCTTCCCAGGTCTTCTTCGGAGAAATCTTTGGAACCAGTGGATGCTTTCCAATCAATACTCCAACTATGTAACCAAAGGTGTCATTGCATCCGACTAAGACAACAAAGGTCATAACCCGTTGAAAACCGGTGCTTGGTCTTGCTAAAAGAATGAGAAAGCCTGCCAAGAAAGGTAGGTATAAAAGCCCAAAGGTAGTTGCCGTCGCTTTGGCTACAAAACCTTCTGGCCCTTGCAGAAGTGCGCGAATTAACAACAGTGGAAATGCGATCGCTGTTGCGATTGCAAGACCTGCAACTCCCCCAACCCAAGCTGCATATGACAATCCAATTGCAGCCAAGGTAAGGGTGTTAAATGAAATTATGATTCCACGTGCCGCACATGCACGGACTAGCTCTCGCATACCCAGTACAACTGCAATAGCAACGACAATCGCGAAGATTGCTCGTTGATAAGAAAGTGCAAACCAGACTAATCCGATCAGCGACAGGCCAACGGCGATAGAAGGTAGAAGCTTTCGCCCAGCCTTTTTATTGATCGCTTCGTTGATCGAGTGCAGATCTGACATAAGAGAGCCCCTATACCTCTAGGAGTTCGACCTCTTTGTGCTTGAGCAGCTCATCGATCTTTGCAACATGATCGGCTGTAATTTTCTCTAGCTCTTTTTCGCCACGGGCTAAATCATCTTTTCCAATTTCGCCATCTTTTTCCAACTTTTCCATCGCCTCTTTTGCTGCGCGACGGATATTGCGCATTGAAATCTTTGAATCCTCAGCCTTGGTTTTCACAACTTTGATGTACTCCTTGCGGCGTTCTTCAGTAAGTTGTGGAAAGTTGATGCGGATGACAGAACCATCATTTCCGGGATTTACACCGAGATCAGATTCGCGGATCGCCTTTTCAATAGAGGCCATTGCACCTTTATCAAAAGGAGAAATCAGAGCCATACGTGCCTCTGGTACCTGAATCGTTGCTAATTGAGAAAGCGCTGTATAGGTGCCGTAGTAATCAACCATAACCTTGTTAAACAGAGATGGGTGAGCGCGACCAGTGCGGATCGTTGCGAAATCATCTTTAGCAACATCAACCGCTTTGTTCATCTTGGTTTCAGCGTCCTTGAGGGCGCTTGCTACATCTGCCATTTCTCTGCTCCTCTTACTGCTTCTTGCTACTGGCTCATCGCTTATGCGACGAGAGTTCCAATTACTTCGCCACGTACTGCGCGGCCGATATTTCCATTTTTCATTAAATCAAAGACAACGATTGGCAACTTGTTTTCGCGACATAGAGCAAAGGCTGCTGCATCGGCAACTGCAAGTGATTTAGTCAAAACCTCATCATAAGTAATGGTGTCGTACTTAGTTGCTTGTGGATCCTTCTTGGGATCCGCGCTGTACACACCATCGACACCGCTCTTGGCAAGTAATAAAGCCTCTGCCCCAATTTCCAGTGCGCGCTGTGCCGAAACGGTGTCTGTCGTGAAGAATGGCATTCCTGCGCCTGCACCAAAAATCACAACGCGACCCTTTTCTAGATGCCTGATTGCGCGTAATGGAATGTATGGCTCGGCAACCTGGCCCATTGTGATGGCGGTTTGCACGCGGGTTCCAACACCTTCTTTTTCCAGAAAATCTTGAAGTGCTAAACAGTTCATAACCGTTCCGAGCATTCCCATGTAGTCAGCACGTGAGCGATCCATACCGCGCTGCGATAGCTCTGCTCCGCGGAAGTAATTTCCACCGCCTACAACTATTGCGACCTGAACTCCGGTTCGAGCAACATCTGCGATTTGTTTAGCAATATCTTGAACGACATCGGGATCAACACCAATGCCCTTGTCGCCACCAAAAACTTCGCCAGAAAGTTTAAGGAGCACTCTGCGATACGTTCCTCGTGTACCGGGCATGAGTGCTCCTCCAACTTTTAATTATTCGGCTATTAACCGCTGGCTATTGAACCAAGTCTAAGCGATCAGACCTTGGCCTTATTGACCCACGCGGAAGCGATGGAAGGCCTTAACAGCTGTTCCAGCCTCATCGAGGATCTGCTTTACGGTCTTCTTTGCATCCTTGGCAAATGACTGCTCGATCAAGGAAACTTCCTTGACGAAACCTGCCACGCGGCCTTCGATGATCTTTGTAAGGGCAGCCTCAGGCTTGCCCTCTTCGCGCGCTGTGTCTTCTGCGATACGGCGCTCGTTTTCAATTAGTTCTGCAGGAACTTGTTCGCGATTAACAAACTGCGGAGCAAATGCTGCAATGTGCTGTGCGATGTCCTTGCCAACTTCAGCTGCATCCTTAACAAGCTCAACCAATACACCAACCTGTGGTGGTAGATCCGGGCTTGTACGGTGGAGGTAAATTCCAACTGGTGAATCTTTGATCACTGCAATGCGGCGAACTTCAATCTTTTCACCCATAGTTGCATTTGCCTCATCAACAGTTGCCTGAACGGTATTGCCGTTAGCCATTGTTGATGCCAAGAATGCTTCTAGAGAATCAGATTGTGCGTTTTGTAGATGTGCTAGCAACTCATCTGCAAGTGCAACGAAACGCTCACCCTTTGCAACGAAATCTGTTTCGCAGTTCAGTTCTAGCATTACGCCAAGGTTGCCCTCGACCTTTGCAACAACTGCACCGTTTGAAGTCAGACGACCTTCGCGCTTTGTGATGCCCTTAAGGCCCTTAACGCGAATAAGGTCTAGCGCCTTGTTGTAGTCGCCATCTGCTTCATCCAAAGCCTTCTTGCAGTCAAGCATTCCTGCTGCAGTTGCTTCGCGAAGTTTCTTTACATCTTCAGCTGTGTAGTTAGCCAATTTATGCCTCCGGTGTTGTTGGTGCGTCAGCTGCTGGAGTCGCAGCTGTTCCGTCGAGAATTTCCTTCTCCCAATCAGCCAATGGCTCGCCTGCAGCAACAGCTGCTGGTGCCTCTGACTTTGCTTCTTCCTTTACATTTGCAGAACGTGCCTTAAGGCCCGCTGCAATTGCATCGGTGATAACGCGTGTAAGCAAGTCGATTGAACGGATTGCATCATCGTTACCAGGAATCTTGTAATCAACCTCATCTGGATCGCAATTTGTATCCAAAATTGCGATAACTGGAATACCAAGCTTCTTAGCTTCCTGAACCGCTAGGTGCTCCTTCTTTGTATCTACAACCCAAATCGCTGAAGGCAGCTTGGTCATGTTGCGGATACCGTCAAGGTTCTTAAATAGCTTTTCGCGTTCGCGACGTAGAACAAGAAGCTCCTTCTTTGTTAGAAGCAGATCGTTCTTCTCCTCAAGAGCTTCTAGCTCCTTGAGGCGCTGAATACGCTTGTACACAGTTGGGAAGTTAGTAAGCATTCCGCCCAACCAACGCTCAGTCACTGTTGGCATTCCAACGCGTGCTGCGTGGTTGATGATTGGCATGTGTGCTTGCTTCTTTGTTCCAACGAACAAAACATGGCCACCCTTAGCAACAGTGTCCTTAACAAACTCATACGCTGAATCGATAAGTGCAAGTGATTGCTGGATGTCGATGATGTAGATGCCATTGCGCTCGGTGAAAATAAAGCGCTTCATCTTTGGGTTCCATCGACGAGTCTGGTGTCCGAAGTGGACTCCGCTGTCGAGGAGCTCTCGCATTGTTACAACTGCCATGACGGCATACTCCTTCTTAGGTTTTCTCTGCGCATGCAGATGCAAAACCCGCTCGGTTTATGGCCAAACAATTTGTTAGGCCCGTCGCACTCACAATCACCGACCACAATTTCTTATGGACCGAGGTGGTTATGCCGACCGAAGTCGGTGAGTGCTGAGATGTCACCGATCCGAAGATCGATGCAGGGCAAATCCTACCTGAGCGCAGATGCTGAAATTACCGCCCGATCAGGCGCAGGACTCCCCAGGCGGTGATCCGAAGGACCGCTTCTAAGGCGATTCGTATCGACATTTTGCTGACCCCATGGGCCCTTTCGATGAAGGTAATAGGAACTTCAGCGATCGATCCCCCGCGTGACATGGCCCTTCGAGTCATCTCAATCTGAAAGCAGTACCCCTCGCTTCGAATTGTTGAGATCTCCATCTTTTTTAACAGCGCAGATGTATAGATTCGAAAACCTGATGTGGTGTCTTTAACGCCTAAAGACAATAGAAGATTTGCATAGATATTTGCAGATTTCGAAAGATACTCGCGGAACTTGCTCCAGTTAGCAATGCCACCATCTTTGACCCAACGAGAGCCAATTAAGAGATCCGCATTTCCTATCCACTCCATCATCTTTTCAAGATCCTTTACTTGATGTGAGCCATCGGCATCCATCTGAATGATGTAGGTATAGCCTCGATCAAGAGCAAGCGAAAAACCGGCGCGATAGGCGCTTCCTAATCCTTGCTTACCTTTGCGTTCAATTACTTCGACTCCCAGCTTTCGCACAATCCGAGCGGTGCCATCAGGTGATCCATCATCAATAACAAGTACATCGCAATCCAGGGGTTTCAGTGCAGCGATTACTTCGCCGATGCTTTCCGCCTCGTTATAAGTAGGTATAACAACCAAAGATGCTCTCATGCGCGTGGATGTGCCTGCTTGAAAGCTTTTTGCAATCGTTCAGTTGATACATGGGTGTAGATCTGAGTTGTTGCTAGTGATGCATGACCCAAGATCTCCTGAACAGTGCGCAAATCAGCGCCACCTTCTAATAAGTGCGTTGCCGCTGAATGTCGCAGAGCGTGTGGACCCATTCGCTCGATTCCTTCAATCGCCTGCAACGCGTTGTAAACAACAGTGCGCACCGTTCGTTGATCAATTCGCTTTCCACGAGCACCCAGGAAAACAGCGTTGCCTGACAATGAATTCTTCAAGGACTCTCTTCCATCCTTAATCCATATATTTAAAGCCTTCATCGCAGGATTTCCCAACGGAATCGTGCGCTCTTTACTTCCTTTACCTAAAACTCGAATTGTTTGACGGTCGTAATCAATATTGCTCAAATCCAAACCACATAATTCAGCTACGCGCGCACCAGTTGCATACAAAAGTTCAACCATCGCAACATCGCGTAATGAAATAGGTGTTTCCTCCTCGGCCGCTCTGGTTGCAAGTGAATCCATCGCAACCTTTGCATCCGCTATTTCTAGTACATCGGGCAAGGTTCGATGCCCCTTTGGAGTAGCAAGGGTTGCTGCAACATCTTTGGCTAAATACTTGTTCTTAACCGCCCACTTTGTAAATAAACGAACCGAAACAGCTCTGCGAGAAAGGGTTGTGCGCGCTCCCCCTTTAATCTGCTGATTTGCAAGCCAGGACCGCAAATGAACCAGCTCTAATTGAGAAATATCTGTCACACCGATTGCTCCAAGATGAGCAAGCAAGGATTCAAGATCTCCAAGGTATGCACGAATAGTGTGAACTGAGAGTGAGCGTTCAACCTCTAAGTGGCGAGTAAAGGCTGCAATCAGCTTTTCAAAATTTTCGCTCACCAAAACAGTTTACTCGGGCTTACGTCCCTGACGCATAAGGCCGAAGGTAACCGCATCTTCAAGCGCCATGGCAGATGCTGCAATAACATTTTCATGAACACCGACGGTATTCCATTCGCCATTGCCATCACTGGTTTCGACTAATACTCGTGTAATCGCTCCGGTACCTAGGCGACCTTCGAGGATACGCACCTTGTAGTCGGTAAGTTCCAGTGACGATAGCTCGGGGTACAAAGCGGTAAGGCCAGTTCGGAGCGCATTATCAAAGGCGTTCACCGGGCCATTTCCTTCTCCGCTGCAGGTGATCTCTTGCCCCTTTGCAGTGACGGTGACTTCAGCCTTTGTAGTAATTGATTGATCTGCTGTGCGTTCAACCGATGTTACCCAATGATTGATTGTGAAGAATGAGGGACGCTTTCCTGCAATCTCTTCATGAACAAGTAGCTCAAAGGAAGCATCTGCTGCTTCAAAGGTAAATCCGCGAGACTCCATCTCTTTGACGCGATCAACGATTCGTCCAATGAGTTCTTTATCGCCCCCTAGATCAACACCAAGTTCTTGAGATTTTAACTCGATAGATGCACGGCCAGCCATGTCGGAAACAAGCATGCGCATATCGTTTCCAACAGATGATGGATCCTCATGTTGGTACAAAGATGGATCAACCTTGATTGCACTTGCATGTAATCCAGCCTTGTGTGCAAATGCTGAAACACCCACATATGGTTGACGGCCGCTTGGCGCTACATTGGTAACTTCAGCAACAGCATGTGAAATTCTGAATGCTTCTTGAAGTGCATTCGGTGGAAGCACCAACTGCTTCTTCTTCAGTTCTAGATTTGCAATGATTGTTACGAGGTCAGCGTTACCCGTGCGCTCACCGTAACCATTTAAGGTTCCTTGAACATGTGTGACACCTGCGGCAACCGCTGCCATTGAGTTTGCAACCGCACAACCGGTGTCATTGTGGCAATGGATACCCAGGCGCGCAGAGCTTGCCGTTAAAACATCATGAACTACTTGTGAAAGCTCATCGGGCAACATGCCGCCATTGGTATCGCACAGGGCAATTACATCAGCACCAGCTTCGGCGGCTACACGCACAACTTCAAGTGCATAGGCACGGTTGCTACGGTAGCCATCAAAGAAATGCTCTGCATCAAGAAAAACACGTTGTCCTTCTTGGATTAAGTGGGTGACAGAATCACGAATCATCGAAAGGTTTTCATCCAAGGTTGTCTTAAGGGCTAGATCCACATGGCGATCAAACGCCTTTGCAACAAGGGTTACAGCCGGTGCGCCGCTATCGCGAAGAGCTCCAAGCAAAACATCATCGGCAGCTTTTGCATTCGGGCGTCGTGTTGCACCAAAGGCAACAAAGGTTGCGTTCTTAAGCTTTAACTCTTTTCTAGCTAGTGCAAAAAACTCTGTGTCCTTGGGATTTGCTCCCGGCCAACCACCTTCGATAAAACCAACGCCAAGATCATCTAAGTGACGAGCGATGTTGAGTTTGTCATGGACAGAAAGATTCAAACCTTCTTGCTGTGCACCATCTCGCAAAGTTGTGTCATAGATATGAAAAGCATCATTTACTGGCATTACTTAACCGCACTCATCCAGTTATGTGTGTCTGCGATGGTGCCGTGTTGAACTCCTAATAAGTGATTGCGGATCTGCATTGTGATTGTTCCTGGCTGTCCATCACCGGTAACCCAAGTACCCATAGCGCTCTTTGCTTGACCAACTGGTGAAACAACCGCTGCGGTTCCGCATGCAAAAATTTCTGTGATCTCGCCAGATGTAACACCATCCCGCCAATCATCTACTGAAAGCATGACCTCATCGACCTTGTATCCAAGATCTACCGCTACTGAAAGAATTGAGTCGCGAGTAATTCCTGGCAATAAAGTTCCGGTGAGTTTTGGAGTAATGACGGTTGCGTCAGCACCCTTGCCCTTTACAAAGTAAAGGTTCATGCCGCCCATCTCTTCAACCCATTTACGTTCCTTGGCATCGATCCAGACAACTTGATCGCAACCTTCTTTAGCCGCAGCTTTTTGCGCAACTAGCGAGGCTGCGTAGTTTCCGCCGCACTTTGCCTCACCCGTTCCGCCTTGGGCAGCGCGAACATACTCAGTTGAAATCCATACTGAAACAGCCTTTGATGGATCAAAGTAAGCACCAGCTGGTGTCGCAATAAGAAGGTATGTGGCCTTGTTGGTTGGGCGTACACCTAAACCAACCTCAGTTGCGATCATAAATGGGCGGATATACAGCGATTCTCCGACCTTGCTTGGAACCCAACCACCATCTTGTTTAACAAGTGCTTCGACTGTTTCCATGAAAAGTTCTACTGGCATTTCAGGAAGTGCTAAACGTCGTGCAGAATTTATAAAACGTTGCGCATTTGCAGTTGGGCGAAAGAGCGCAATCGATCCATCTGGTTGGCGATAGGCCTTCATGCCTTCGAAGATCTCTTGTCCATAATGGAAAACCGCTGTCGCAGGATCTAATGAGATTGGACCGTATGGCATGAGATGAGGTTCTCCCCATCCATCCTTTTCACTCCATTCGCACATCACCATGTGATCGGTGTAGTACTTACCAAAACCACCTTCAGCAACTAACGCATCGCGCGTTGCTGCATCTTTAGCGTTGGGATTAAGAGTGATCTTCATGATTACAGTGCGCTTGCTAGCGCATCTCCAATCTCAGTAGTGCTTCGCTTTTTGTCACCACGTGCCAAAAGATCTGCGGCAACAGCTCGTTCAACATCACGGGCAGCATCTGAAAGACCTAAGTGATCGAGCATCATCGCAACTGACATGACCGTTGCAGTTGGGTCAGCTAGATTCTTTCCAGCGATATCTGGTGCTGAACCATGAACCGGCTCAAACATCGATGGGAACTTTCCAGTTGGGTTGATGTTTCCAGAAGCGGCCAAACCGATTCCGCCGCAGATTGCGGCTGCGATATCTGTCAGGATGTCTCCAAACAAGTTATCTGTGACAACAACATCAAAACGATCTGGATTTGTAACGAAGAACATCGATGCTGCATCTACATGCAGATAATCAGTTGTGATCGCTGGGTAATCCTTAGCGACCTCGTTGAATGTGCGAGTCCACAAACTTCCTGCACGCGTAAGAACATTGTTCTTATGCACAAGTGTGAGCTTCTTGCGTTCGCGCTTAGATGCACGCTCAAAAGCATCACGGATTACACGCTCTGCGCCGCGACGAGTATTGAGGCTTTCCTCTGTTGCAATCTCCGCTTCGGTGCCTTCTGCAAGAACTCCGCCAGCACCGACGTATGGGCCTTCTGTGCCTTCGCGAACAACAACAAAATCAATAGGAGCTTTTGTTGCGAGAGGTCCAGTAACGCCAGGCATTAATCGGGCTGGGCGCAGATTGACGTAGTGATCAAATGCGAAACGAATCTTGAGCAAAAGTCCACGCTCTAGAACTCCACTTGGAACCGTTGGATCTCCAACAGCCCCCAGCAAAATAACATCCGCCTTTGCAAGCTCTGCCAAAGTTGCATCTGGCAATACTTCGCCGGTGCGATGCCAAAAGGCTGCGCCAAGATCATAAGAAGTTTTTTTGAACTCCACTGAATACTTCTTAGCAACAATGTCTAGAACCTTGAGACCTTCATGCACTACCTCAGGACCGATTCCATCGCCAGCGATAACAGCTAAATTAATTGTTCTCATTACCCCACCAAAGTTACGGAGCGAACGAGTTCTGCTCCTGTTTCCTTCTTCACTGATGTAATTAGATCATCACTGATTTGTGAATCAACGGTTAATGCCATTAAGGCCTGGCCGCCAGCTACGCTACGCGCAACCTGCATGCCTGCAATATTGATGCCAGCTTTTCCAAGTGCATTACCAACAGCGCCAACAACACCTGGCTTATCTGAGTAACGAAGGAACAAGAGATTTTCAGTTGGTGGAAGATCTAAATCAAAACCATCAATTGCAATGATCTTTTCAACCTTACGAATTCCCATCAATGTTCCATCAACGGTAACGATCTTGCCATCTGCAAGTGCTGCACGAAGCGAAATCATGCTGCGGTATTCGGGGCTTTCAGGATCTGTTGTGACAGATGATGTAACTCCACGCTCTGTAGCAAGTGCTGGTGCATTCACGTAGGTAACATCTGACAATCCACAACCAAGTAATGCGCCCTTGAGCGCGCTTGTTGCAAGGATTGAAGAATCATGACCAGAGATATCGCCCTTAACGGTTAAGTCCATACTTACTGGGGCTTCTCCTGCGATTGCGGTTGCAATCTGAGCCATCTTTTCCACCAAAGGCAGGCTTGGACGAATCTCTTCGTGAATCGCTCCACCCTTTACATTGACCGCATCTGGAACAAGCTCGCCGGCAAGTGCTTTACGCACTGAGACGGCAACGGCTACTCCTGCACGCTCTTGCGCCTCATCTGTCGACGCTCCAAGGTGAGGAGTTGCAACTACTTGATCCAAGGTAAAGAGTGGTGAGTCTGTGCATGGTTCAGTTGAGAACACATCAAGTCCTGCACCAGCCACACGACCTTCGGTGATTGCATCAAACAGTGCAGCCTCATCTAGTACGCCACCACGAGCAGCGTTAATGATGCGCACAGTTGGCTTAACCTTCTTGAGCGCTTCTACGCCAATTAAGTTTGCAGTTTCCTTTGTCTTTGGAAGGTGGATGGTGATGAAATCTGAAACTTTCAGAAGTTCATCAAGTTCTACTAAACGGACGCCGAGTTGCGCCGCACGTGCTGGTTGAAGGTATGGGTCGTATGCAACTACATCCATTCCAAATGCCTGCATGCGGTGTGCAACTAATTGACCAATGCGTCCAAAGCCAACGATTCCGAGGGTCTTTTCAAAGATCTCAGCACCGGTGTACTTTGAACGTGCCCATTTTCCATTACGCAAAGCTGCATGAGCTGGTGAAACAAAACGTGCAGATGCCATCAAAAGAGCAATTGCTAATTCCGCCGCTGACACAATGTTTGATGTTGGAGCGTTAACAACCATGACACCGGCAGCTGTTGCTGCAGGAATATCTACGTTGTCCAGTCCAACACCTGCACGTGCAATTACCTTCAAACCCTTTGCTGCTGCAATCGCCTCTGCATCCATCTTGGTTGCAGAACGAATCAAGACCGCATCGACACCTTTAGCAAGTGCTGCAAGAAGTTCCGCACGGTTTGCACCGTCGCAGTTAACAACTTCAAAATCAGGACCTAACGCTTCAAGGGTTGCTGGGCTTAGCTCTTCAGCGATTAAAACAATGGGTTTAGCCACGCGCTGCGCTGCCTTCCTTGTAATCGTCACCCTTTGACTGCTTCATCCAGGAAAACATCTTCCGTAGTTCGCGACCAACGGCCTCGATTGGGTGTGTCTCGCCCTTTGTGCGAAGCGCCTTAAACTCAACTCCGCCAGCTTCTTGATCATCGATGAAACGCTTTGCAAAAGCTCCGCTTTGAACATCGGCAAGAACAGCCTTCATGTTTTCCTTAACGCGTGGATCGATAACACGTGGACCAGAGACATAATCACCAAACTCTGCTGTGTCAGATACTGACCAACGCTGCTTTGCGATTCCACCTTCATACATAAGATCAACGATGAGCTTTAGCTCATGCAAGCACTCGAAGTATGCAACCTCAGGCTGGTATCCCGCTTCTGTCAGAACTTCAAAACCATACATAACTAGTTGTGAAGCACCGCCACATAGAACAGATTGCTCACCAAATAGATCTGTTTCAGTCTCTTCTGTAAATGTTGTCAAAATACCGCCGGCACGAAGTCCGCCAATTGCCTTTGCATAAGACAGTGTCAACGGCCATGCATTGCCAGTTGAATCCTGTTCAACCGCAACAATTACTGGAACTCCACGACCTGCTGCGTACTCGCGACGCACAAGGTGTCCTGGCCCCTTTGGCGCAACCATGCAGACATCAACAGATGCTGTTGGCTTGATGTATCCGAAACGAATATTAAATCCATGACCGAAGAACAATGCATCGCCATCTTTAAGGTTTGGCAGGATTGAATCAGTGTAGATATGGCGCTGCAGGTGATCTGGTGCCAAGATCATGATGACTGTTGACTCCTTAACAGCCTCGGCAACGCTAGTAACACGAAGGCCTTCAGCCTCTGCCTTTGCGCGAGATGGTGAACCATCCTTAAGACCAACTCGAACATCGACTCCACTATCGCGCAGGTTTAGCGCGTGTGCATGGCCTTGTGAGCCGTAACCGATAATCGCAACTTTGCGACCTTGGATGATTGATAGATCAGCATCCTCTTCGTGATACATCGTTGCTGCCACGGTATTACTCCTCATCGTCCTTTGTTGGTTTTAGTTTTGGTAATCAGCCTGACCGCTATCAGCGGTAGGAATACTTTGAGTGCTAAGGGTACGGTCTGCCAGCGAACCGCTGCCACGCTCGATCGCAACTAGGCCTGATTGAGCCAGTTCGCGGATGCCAAAACGCTCTAAAGCGTTAAGTAGGTCACTGATTTTGGCAGCATCCCCCGTGGCTTCAATGGTTACCGATTGCCCATCCTCATCAACAATTGATGCTCCATAGGTTTCGACAACCGCATCGACATCAAAACGGTTTTTCGATGTCGCAGAAATTTTCACCAATAAGAGTTCAGCCTGTACAGATTCACTGAGTTTGAGCTCAGCGATATGAATGACATTAACCAATTTATCCAACTGGCGAATCACTTGTTCCAATGAGTGGCTTTCAACATTGATCACAATGGTGATTCGTGAAATATCTGGGTTTTCAGTTGGACCCACAGCCAATGAATCGATGTTGTATGCACGGCGTGAGAACAAGCCCGCAACACGCGCCAATACACCAGGAGAGTTTTCAACTAGAACTGAAAGTGTATGAGTACTCATTAGAGCTCCTGTGAATCCCAGTCAGGCGCCATCTCGCGCGCGATCTTAATATCATCATTAGATGTACCAGCAGCAACCATTGGCCACACCATTGCATCTCGGAATACTCGAAAATCAACAACGACTGGTTGATCATTAATCGAATTAGCTTTCTTGATAATTGCATCTACATCTTCTGGACGGTCGCAGGTTAATCCCACGCAACCCATCGCATCAGCAAGTTTTACAAAATCTGGAATTCGCTTAGATTCTAAGCTGGTGTTTGAGTATCGACCCTCGTAGAACAAGGTTTGCCATTGGCGAACCATTCCAAGGGATTCATTGTTGATGATCGCGACCTTGATCGGAATATTGTTAAGCGCGCAGGTTACTAACTCTTGGTTAGTCATTTGGAAGCAGCCATCACCATCGATAGCCCACACCGTTGCATCGGGTGCACCTACCTTTGCGCCCATAGCTGCTGGAACTGCGTATCCCATTGTGCCGAGACCACCAGAGTTCAACCAGGTACGTGGATTTTCATACTTAACAAATTGGGCCGCCCACATTTGATGCTGGCCAACACCTGCAACGTAAATTCCTTCAGGACCAGTCAGCGCACTAATTCTTTCAATTACATATTGAGGAGATAGCGATCCATCTTTTGGTGTGTCATAACCAAGTGGATAGGTGGCGCGTAGCTTGTTCATTGCAGCCAGCCATGGGGCAAGATCTGCACGGCCCTTTGCAAACTCAGCTTTTATTGCAGGAATTAAGGCGGAAATTGTGTGCTTGAGATCGCCAACGACGGGAACATCGGCAAATCTATTCTTACCGATTTCAGCAGGGTCGATATCTGCATGAATTACCTTTGCATTGACAGCAAATGTTGAAAGCTTTCCGGTTACTCGATCATCAAAACGCGCACCTAAAGTGATGAGTAGATCAGCCTTTTGTAGCGCGGTAACTGCACCAACTGTTCCGTGCATGCCAGGCATACCAAAGTGTTGAGGGTGGCTATCAGGGAAAGAACCGAGCGCCATCAAAGTTGTGACAACTGGTGCCCCCACTAATTCAGCAAGCTGCATTAGCTCCTTTGAAGCATTTGATTTGATGACTCCACCACCAACGTAGAAAACTGGTTTTGATGATTGAGCGATCAATGCGGCGGCATCCTTAATCGCTTGATTCTCTGGCTCAATTTGAGGATGGTAACCAGGCAAGGACAAATCTTTAGGCCACACAAACTCTGTCTCCTTTTGCAAAGCATCCTTTGCAATATCTACAAGAACCGGACCTGGACGACCAGAACCTGCAATATAAAAAGCTTCAGCGATTGCGCGAGGGATATCATTGGGATCGGTAATTAAATAATTGTGCTTTGTAAATGGCATCGTGATTCCACGGATATCTGCCTCTTGAAATGCATCTGTTCCGATTGCAGCTGAAGGAACTTGACCGGTGATCGCAACCATAGGAACTGAATCCATTGCCGCATCTGCCAATGGTGTAACCAAATTTGTAGCTCCGGGGCCAGATGTTGCAATACAGACTCCAACGCGACCGGTGACTTGGGCATATCCAGTTGCAGCATGTCCTGCGCCTTGTTCATGGCGAACCAAGATGTGCCTGATGCTGCTATCAAAGATTGGATCATATGCAGGAAGAATTGCACCACCTGGAATTCCAAACATCACATCGACGCCGGCAGACTCCAAAGATTGCACGAGTGAACTTGCTCCACTCATCTTCTTGCTCATATCCATCTCCTTTCGCTCATCTATCTCTTGGGCCAAACTTATTTAGGTGTGAAATGAAAAAACCCTCAGATAACTGAGGGTGGCGCATGATCAATTACCGATCACGCGCCTTTAAATCACCACCACAAATGTTGTGCTCATGGCGCTATTCTCCAATGAAGCAGGCTCAACGTCAAGGGTTGAGATGTAGATCTCATATTGTGAGAGGGTTAATCGCAGACCGCACCCTTGGATGCAGAGCCCACCAATTTGGAGTATTTGGCTAAGACTCCCCGTGAGTACTTATGGCCCAACGGCTTCCAACCAACTGCGCGAGCGGCTAACTCTGCAGGGTCAACCATCAAATCCAAGGTGCGATTGGTGATATCGATTCGCACAATGTCCCCATCTTTAATAAATGCGATTGGTCCACCATCAACAGCTTCAGGTGCAACATGTCCAACACATAAACCTGTTGAACCACCAGAAAAACGTCCATCAGTTAGCAACAAGGTGGACTTACCTAAACCTGCACCCTTGATTGCACCGGTGATCATCAACATTTCACGCATTCCAGGTCCGCCCTTAGGACCTTCGTAACGAATAACAACTACATCGCCTGCTTGAATCGTTCCATTTTCAAGAGCATCCATCGCAGCCTGTTCACGTTCAAAGACACGTGCCGGTCCTTCAAAACTTTCAATACCGATTCCTGCTGTCTTACATACAGCACCTTCTGTCGCAAGTGTTCCACCAAGAATTGTGATTCCAATATCGGTAGACATAGGCGCAGAAACAGCTTTCAAAATCTGACCATCAGGATCGGGCGGGTTAATATCTTTAAGGTTTTCTGCCATGGTCTTGCCGGTGACAGTTAAAACATCTCCATGCAATAAACCAGCATCCAGTAAGCCTTTGAGAACTACTGGTACTCCGCCAACTTCATCGACATCGCTCATAACAAATCTTCCAAATGGCTTGAGATCTCCCAGTAGTGGAACCTTTGAGCCTATTCGGTGGAAATCATCTAAGCAAAGATCAACATCTGCTTCATTTGCAATAGCTAAAAGGTGTAGAACCGCGTTTGTAGATCCACCTAGCGCCATCAAAATTGTGATTGCATTTTCAAAGGCCTGCTTTGTCAAAATGTCTCGGGTTGTGATTCCTTGACGAATAAGTTCAACAACAGCAGCACCTGAAGCAATCGCATATGTGTCGCGGCGGCGGTCAACAGCTGGAGGTGCTGCAGATCCTGGAAGAGAAAGACCAATCGCCTCACCAATACTTGCCATGGTGTTCGCGGTGTACATACCGCCACAAGCACCTTCACCGGGGCAGATTGCCCGTTCAATTTGATCCACACGTTCTTGAGTAATCAAGCCGCGCGCACATGCTCCAACAGCTTCAAAGGCATCAATAATGGTGACATCTTTTCCATCAACCTGACCTGGAAGAGTTGAACCTGCATAGACAAAAACACTTGCTACATCGATTCGAGCCGCAGCCATCATCATTCCGGGAAGTGATTTGTCACAGCCTGCAAAGGTGACCATGCCATCAAGACGTTCTGCTTGCATCACACATTCGACTGAGTCTGCAATTACCTCGCGCGAGACAAGAGAAAAGTGCATTCCCTCGTGTCCCATTGAAATTCCATCAGACACTGAAATTGTTCCAAACTGCATTGGGAAACCGCCTGCGTCAATGACGCCTTGCTTTGATGCTTTTGCTAAACGATCTAATGAAAGATTGCAGGGTGTGATTTCATTCCACGATGATGCAATCCCGATTTGTGGTTTAACCCAATCTGCATCACCCATTCCCACTGCACGCAACATTCCGCGAGCTGGCGCTCTTTCAAGTCCATCGGTTACGACATGGGAGCGCGGTTTCATTGTGGCCATGAGCTAAGCCTAACCTTCGTTGTGACCTAAATGGGATAACAAAAGCGAACGGACTTTGGCAGCATCTGCTTGGCCCTTTGTCTCTTTCATGACCGCACCAATTAGCGCTCCAGCAGCAGGTAAATGTCCATTGCGAACCTTCTCAGCGGTCTCGGCCTGCTCTGCACACACCTTTTCAATCGCTGCCATCAATGCGCCATCATCATTTACGACCTTGATTCCGCGCTTTGCAACAACCTCTGAAGGCTTACCTTCACCAGCGATAACACCTTCGACAACTTGGCGAGCAAGTTTGTCAGTTAACTCCCCTGCATTCACAAGGGCCACGATCTCTGCAACATCTTGAGGAGTGATCGCTAAATCTGCAATAGCAATATCTTTATCATTTGCAATGCGTGAGATTTCGCCAAGCCACCAGCTGCGCGCCTTAGTTGGATCTGAGCCAAGCAATACTGTTGCTTCTACAATATCTAGAACATCTGCATTGATCATTGCAGACATTTCCTTATCTGGAACAGCCCACGCTTCCTGCAAACGCTTGCGACGAATTGATGGGCGTTCTGGCAATGTTGCTCGTAGCTCTTCAATCCATGCAGCATCTGGTGCAACTGGAACTAGATCAGGTTCTGGGAAGTAACGGTAATCCTCAGCTTGTTCCTTAGAGCGACCAGAGCGAGTTAATCCTGTGTCCTCTTGGAAGTGACGAGTTTCTTGTACTACTCGCCCACCAGCGTTTAGTAGTTCAGCATGGCGAATCATTTCGCCACGAACTGCGCGTTCTACTGAACGTAATGAGTTTACATTCTTAGTTTCGCTACGAGTTCCAAGCTTTTCTGCACCGATCAAACGTAGTGAAACATTTGCATCACAACGCAAAGAGCCTTGCTCCATCTTTACATCGCTTACACCTAGTGCACGCAAAATGTCGCGAAGTTCTGCAACATATGCCTTTGCAACCTCTGGGGCGTACTTACCTGTACCTGGAACAATCTTGGTCACAATTTCAACCAATGGGATACCAGCGCGGTTGTAATCTAACAATGAGTATTCAGCGCCATGGATACGACCTGTAGCGCCACCAACGTGCAATGACTTACCTGTGTCCTCTTCCATGTGAACGCGTTCAACCTCTACACGGAACTTCTTGGGACCTTCATCAGTTTCGATTTCAACATCGACATATCCATCAACGCAGATTGGCTCGTCATACTGTGAAATCTGGAAGTTCTTAGGCATATCTGGATAGAAATAGTTCTTGCGAGCAAACCGTGAAAATGGTGCGATTGAACAGTTAAGGGCTAAACCGATTTTGATCGTAGATTCAATCGCTTTTTCATTTACTACTGGCAGTGCGCCAGGCAAGGCCAAACACACAGGACAGGTCTGAGTATTAGGTTCAGCACCAAAGACTGTGCTGCAACCACAAAACATCTTTGAGTTTGTGTTCAGCTCAACGTGTACTTCAAGACCCAATACAGGTTCGTACTTAGCGATTACATCATCGTAGGAAATACTCATCGCGCGCCTCCCAAAGTTGGAGCCTTATCCAGTAATGGCGCACCCCATTTACTCAACAGCGCTGCTTCAAGCGCTGCACCTACTGAGTACATCCGTTCATCCTTCATCACAGGTGACATGATCTGGAAACCAACTGGCAATCCATCCTCATCAGCTAATCCTGAAGGTAATGACATTCCGCCGATACCAGCCATGTTGACCGGAATTGTTGCGATGTCATTGAGGTACATAGCTAAAGGATCATTAGCTTTCTCACCGATTTTAAAGGCTGTTGTTGGGCAGGTTGGAGAAACCAATACATCTGCTTTTTCAAATGCCTTTGTGAAATCTTGTGTAATAAGTGTGCGAACCTTTTGCGCGCTGCCGTAATAAGCATCGTAGTAACCAGATGACAAGGCATAAGTTCCCAAAATAATGCGGCGCTTTACCTCTTTACCAAAACCAACTTCACGGGTTAAGTTCATAACAGACTCTGCTGAAGCTCCATCTACATCGCCTACGCGCAATCCGTAACGCATGGCATCAAAGCGTGCCAGGTTTGATGAACACTCAGATGGTGCAATTAAGTAATAGGCAGCAAGTGCGTACTCAAAGTTTGGCGCAGATACTTCAATAATCTCTGCGCCAGCCTTTGCTAATAGTTCAAGTGATTCTTCAAATCGCGCACGAACTCCTGGCTGATATCCATCGCCATTGAGCTCCTTAACAACACCGATCTTCATTCCCTTGACATCGCCAGATTTTGCAGCGGCAACTACTTGAGGAACTGGCGCATTAATACTTGTTGCATCCTTTGGATCATGTCCCGCGATAGCTTCATGCAAAAGCGCAGCATCCAAAACTGTACGTGCACATGGACCTGCTTGATCAAGAGATGATGAGAAGGCAACTAAACCAAAACGTGAAACGCCACCATATGTGGGCTTGACTCCTACAGTTCCGGTAACTGCTGCAGGTTGGCGAATAGAACCACCCGTATCAGTTCCGATAGCAAGCGGTGCTTCAAAGGCAGCAAGGGCAGCAGATGAGCCACCACCAGAACCACCAGGAATACGTGTTAAATCCCAAGGGTTGTGCGTTGGACCGTATGCAGAGTTTTCAGTTGAAGAACCCATTGCGAACTCATCCATATTGGTCTTACCCAAGATAACAACATCATTTTTCTTAAGGTTTGCTACAACTGTTGAGTCATACGGTGGACGCCAGCCTTCAAGAATCTTTGAACCACATGTAGTTGGAACACCCTTTTGCGCCATTACATCTTTGAGAGCAAGTGGGACGCCAGCAAGCGGTGATAACTTTTCACCCTTTTCGCGCTTTGCATCAATTGCTGCAGCTTGTGCCAATGCGCCTTCGGTATCTACATACAAAAATGCATGAACATCTGCATCAACTGCGGTGATGCGATCTAGATGAGCTTGAGTTAATGTAACAGAGGTTATTTCTCCAGCAGCAAGCTTTGCTGCCATCTCGGATGCTGAGTTACGAATCATTCTTCACCCAAAATCTGCGGAACGCGGAATCGTTGATCCTCTTGAGCAGGTGCACCAGATAGCGCTTCTTCTGGAGTAAGACTTGGAACAACTACATCTGCACGAAACACATTACGCAATGGCAATGGGTGTGAGGTTGGCTCGACATCCGCTCCGGCAACTTCCTGCACACGAGCAACGGCATCCAAAATAACGGTGAACTCGTTGGAGAGATTAACTAACTCTTCTTCGCTCATTTCGATGCGGGCTAGGCCTGCAAGCTTGGCGACATCATCGCGGGAAAGGCTGCTCATGTGGGCAGTCTAATTAAATTCAAGGCTAACTGCGAATCTGCCCATTTCCGGTAACGATCCAGGTAGTCGTTGTCATCGCTTCTAGCCCCATCGGACCACGGGCATGCAACTTTTGATTTGAGATACCGATTTCAGCCCCAAACCCCATCTGCTCGCCATCTGTAAATCTGGTGGATGTATTGACCATCACCGCTGCACAATCTGCCAATGCAATAAATCTCTTCACCACATCCTTGTCCTCAGAAATAATCGCCTCGGTATGTTGTGTTCCGTACTTGGCGATGTGAGCGCTGGCTGCATCTACAGAATCAACAATGGCAACATTCATCTCTAGGGTTCCATACTCGGTACAGAAGTTCTCATCTGTGGCTTGATTGGCTGGGATTCCAGCCTTCTTGGCAATTTCTAAAGTAGCGTTGTCGCAATGCAGAATCACTCCGGCTTCATGAAGTGCAATCAGAGCAGTTGGCATGAACTCGTTGGCTATTGCAGAGTGAACTAACAAAGTTTCAGCAGCGTTACAGACACTTGGGCGCTGAACCTTTGAGTTGATAATGATGGGAACCGCTTTAGCTAAATCTGCAAACTCGTCAATATACACATGGCAAACTCCTGCACCTGTTTCGATCGTAGGTACTGAAGATTCATCAACAACCATACGAATCAGCGAGGCGCTTCCACGAGGAATTACTAGATCTACCTTTCCTCGAGCATTCAGAAGCGCCTTAACTGTTTCACGATCATCTGATGGCACCAGTTGAATAACATCTGGTGAAATGGAAGTTGTAGCTAGCGCATCTCGCATTACACGAACCAAAATCTCGTTACTGTGCGCAGCACTTGAAGAGCCACGTAACAAGGCAGCATTTCCAGACATCAACAAAATTACGGCGGCATCAACTGTGACATTGGGACGTGCTTCGTAGACCATACCGATGACACCAAAAGGAACTGAGATTTGTTCCAGTTCGATTCCGTTAGGCAAAGTAGATTTACGCAAAGTATTGCCAAGTGGATCTGGAAGCTGACTTACTTGTCGCGCTCCCCCAGCAATTCCCTTAATGCGATCTGGCGTTAACAAGAGGCGATCAAGTAGCGAAGAGTTCAGGCCAGCGGTACGGCCTAATTCCATATCCTTTTCATTTGCCGCGAGAATGTCTGCACTTCTGGACTCGATTGCATCGGCGATCGTGTTCAAGGCGCTCTTGCGTTGCTCCCCGGTCGAAACGCTCAAGGTTTTGCCAGCTGCGCGCGCAGAGTCTGCAAGTTGCGAAATCAATCCCTTGGCATCCATAGGTTCAAGCCTATCGGCAGTTACCCTGTTGCCGTGTTCAAATTAATCCGCAGAGTCGCAATCGTTCTCGTCATTATTTACGCCGCGCTATTTGGCCTGACAAAGGTTATTCATTACCCCGAGCCCATTGCAGCGATCCGACTTGGTCTAGCACCTGCTTCAAAGACCCCCGACTTAATGCCGGCACATTGGATAGTCGCGGCGCCTTCAACCTTTGCGCCGTGGAAGTCAGGAACTTCTGAAGAAATCTCCGAAGTGACTTGGAATGGAAAGCGCCAGAGCTTTGAAACATTCTTGAAGGAAACTCAGACAAATGCTTTCTTGGTTATCCGAAATGGAAAGTTAACTTATGAGAAGTACTTCAATGGGAAAACTCAATCAACCGTTCTGCCTTCTTATTCAGTAGCAAAGACCATGACATCACTTGTCATCGGACAATTGATCGATGAAGGAAGAATCAAAGAAAGCGACACCTTCGTAAGCATCTTGCCGGAATTCAAGGCTGGCACATCCTTTGACAATGTAACAATCAAGAACTTGCTTGATATGAACTCTGGTATTGGTGTTTCTGATAATTATCCTTCTGGTCCTTCTGGTTGGGGCGTTGCGATTGCCCAGATGTACGCCTCCACTGATGTTAATTGGTTCTTAAAAAACAATCGGAAAATGTCGGAGGAACCAGGAACATTCCCCGAGTATCGATCGGTTAACACACAGATGCTAGGTCTGATCATTCAGAAAGTTACGGGACGCTACTTGGCTGCGGAGTTTACTGATCGAATTTGGCAGAAAGTTGGAGCTGATTACGACGCTACCTGGAATGTTGATAGAGAAGGCGGGCATGAAAAAGCATTCTGTTGCTTCAATGCAACCGCCCGTGATTACGCTCGCGTAGGTCAGGCCTTGATGAGTGGTGATCCTAAGATCGCAAGTACTTCTTGGAAGGCTCGTCTCTCAACATCTGCAGTTAAGTTGGACTATGGATGGGGATATGGGGCGCAAATGTGGCATCCATATCCAGGAATCAATTTGATGATGGGTTTACATGGGCAGTACATCTACATGGATGCACTCAATGACACTGTGATAGTAAAGCTATCGGATATGCCAACTAGTTCAGATGGGATCAGCGCAAAGATCGCACCTGTTTTGCGGGAAATAGCAGAGAAGAAGTAGTTAGAGAAGAACTAGGTCGTCGCGATGGACTAGTTCGCGTTCGTACTCTGCGCCCAAGGCAGTAGCTAGTTCTTTTGTGGATCTACCCAGCATCTGCGGCAAATCATCAGAATCAAAGGCGACAAGACCACGTGCAATCACAGCGCCATCCGGGCCAACTAGCTCTACCGCATCTCCTGCAATGAACTCACCTTCAACCGCTGTTACTCCGGCTGGCAATAATGAAACACCACGTTCAAGAATTGCAGTCACAGCTCCTGCATCAAGAATTAACTTTCCTTGTGACTTTGTTGCATGCGCTAACCACAAAAGTCTTGATGTGGTTTTGCTAGCCTGGGCATGAAAATGTGTGCCTAAATTTTCACCCGCAAGTGATTTGTCTGAATCTTCAAGTGATGTCAGCAGCATTGGAATACCCGCAGATGTTGCAATACGTGCTGCCTCAACCTTGGTAACCATTCCCCCACTACCAACACCTGCAGAACCGGCACCACCCAGTGTGATGCCATCGATATCTGCAACAGATGACACTTCATGAATTCTTTGTGCACCTGCTTGGGTTGGAGGTGCGTCATACAACGCATCGATATCAGATACCAAAACCAATAGGTCGGCACCTATCAACAGTGCAACTAGAGCGGCTAATCGATCATTATCGCCAAAGCGAATCTCTTGTGTTCCAACGGAGTCATTTTCATTAATGATTGGAACAACACCTAGTTGCAGCAACTTGTACAAAGTACGTTGCGCATTTTGATAATGAGAGCGGCGAACAACATCCTCGGTTGTTAACAAAACCTGTGAAGCGGTAATTGAATGGCGGGCAAAGCTTTGTGTGTATTGAGCAACCAGTAATCCTTGCCCAACAGATGCTGCCGCTTGTTGTGTTGCCAAATCCTTTGGACGAGTTGTTAATCCCAATGGAGCAAGGCCAGCTGCAATGGCACCTGATGAAACAACTACAACTTCAGCCCCACGCTTTTTGCAGGCCGCAACAACATCTACAAGTTTATTGACTGCTGCTGCATCGAGTGCAGATCCGGCTTTACCGGTAAGAGAGGAAGATCCAATCTTGATGACGATGCGTTTTGCAGAGGTAATCTGCTCTCGGCTCACTTGTCATCTCCATCCTCTTGATTTTCTTTTGGAACGCTAACTTCGGTAATCGGTGCTGAAAGTTTAGGTGTGTGAGGGTCAACTACGTTGTATTCCCACTGCTTTGCGATTTCATCATCGCTCAAAACATCTTCAACACGCTCAGGCATGTTCCATGTTGATTCAAGACGTGAGTCCTCGCCTCGACGGTGCAGGTGACCGGCAAGTTGTTCAGCGCCAGCTTCGATAGTTGGCTCCCAATCAAATACAACTTCGGTGTCGCCATCGCCAATACGCACTTCACTACCGGCGACAGCACCCTTTTTGTACAACTCTTTTTCAACACCAAGCTGAGCCAAACGATCAGCCAAGTAACCAATCGCTTCGGCGTTCTTAAAGTTTGTTTGGCGAACCCAACGTTCCACCTTCTTGCCACGGATCGTGAATGATTCATCGGCATTTGCATGGACTAAGAATCCGGAATCATCAACAGCAACTGGTCGCAAGATAATTCGTGTGCGCTCTGGGACTCCAGCCTCAACACGGTTCTTATGAACTAGACGGCCCATCGCGTAGGTAAGATTTTGTAGGCCTTCACGTGAAGCTGCAGATACTGCATAGACCTCGTAACCCTTTTCGCGAAGCTCTTGTTCAACCATTTCAGCCATAGCTTTGCCATCTGGAAGATCGATTTTGTTGAGCGCGACGATACGGACGCGGTCTTCTAGCCCACCGTAAAGAGCTAACTCATTTTCAATCGCCTCGAGATCTGCCACAGGGTTGCGATCTGTTTCTAATGTTCCGCAATCAAGTACATGAACAAGTGCAACGCAACGTTCCACGTGACGAAGGAACTCAAGACCTAGCCCCTTGCCTTGTGATGCGCCTGGAATTAGACCTGGAACATCTGCAACGGTAAAACGTGTTTCACCCGCTTGCACAACACCAAGGTTAGGAACCAACGTAGTGAATGGATAATCAGCAATCTTTGGACGAGCAGCTGAAATCGAAGCGATCAAAGAAGATTTTCCAGCACTCGGAAAACCAACAAGAGCAATATCTGCAACGCTTTTTAGCTCTAAAGTTAAAGTGCGCTCTTCGCCTGGTTCGCCCAGTAATGCAAAGCCTGGTGCTCGACGCTTTGATGATGAAAGTGCAAGGTTTCCTAGACCGCCAAAGCCACCCTGAGCTGCAACAAAGGTTGTTCCATTTCCAATTAAGTCTGCGATTTGCTCGCCGCTCTTATCGTAAATAACAGTTCCATTAGGAACTCCAAGAATTAAATCCTCACCCTGGTGACCATCTTTGCGATCACCATAACCCTGATGACCAGAGGTGGCTTTGCGATGTGGTGAGTGGTGAAAATCAAGCAGAGTAGTAACATTTGGATCGACGATAAGGATTACATCTCCACCGCGTCCGCCATTTCCGCCATCTGGCCCACCGAGCGGCTTGAACTTTTCACGCTTTACTGAAACGCAACCATCGCCACCTTTTCCGGCAGCGGCGTAGAGAGTTACACGATCAACAAATGTTGTCATCCTTTAACTCCCTTCTTTACTATTTCAATCTCTAGAAAAACTATTGCAATAAAAAAGCGAGCCGCATGATTACGGCTCGCTCTTTTACAAGAAACCTAAAATTAAGCTACCGGAGCCACATTCACTACACGGCGACCGCGAGCGCGACCGAATTCAACAACGCCTGCAGCGAGTGCAAACAAAGTGTCATCCTTACCGCGACCTACGTTCTTGCCTGGGTGAAAATGTGTTCCGCGCTGGCGAACTAGAATTTCGCCTGCATTAACTTCTTGTCCGCCGAAACGCTTGATACCAAGGTACTGTGGATTGGAATCGCGACCGTTTCGTGTCGAGGAGACACCCTTCTTACTTGCCATTTACTTCGTCTCCCTTACTTCGCGCCGTTGATGGCGGTAATTTTGACACGAGTCAGTTGCGCACGGAATCCCTGGCGACGACGGTGACCTGTCTTGTTCTTGTAACGCAAGATATCGATCTTTGGTCCCTTAAGCTCTTCAAGAACTTCGCCAGTTACCTTTACGCCAGACAAAACCTTTGGATCTGTTGTAACTGCTGCACCATCTACTACGAGCAGCGCGGGGAATGAGACAGTTGCACCAGCAGCAGCGTCGATACGATCAACGATTACTGTGTCGCCAACTGCGACCTTCTCCTGGCGTCCGCCAGCTTTAACGATTGCGTACACGTGTTACTCCAGTTCAGTTTCTAAGCCTTGGCCTAATTGAGGCCCGTAGGCAGAGGGTAAGCGTACGCAAGCGTGTGCTTAACGGTCAAATTGCGATGAGACGATCCTGGTCACAGCCTTTTCAAGCGCATATATGGGGTCGCTGGCCGCCCCCTTTACTTCAGCATCAGCCTGGGCGATAGCCCCAACGGCATCGGCAATCTGGGCCGGACTCCAGCGGTTGAGCTGTCTGCGGGCCTTATCTATCTGCCATGGAGCCATACCTAACTGGCCGGCCAATTCAAAGGATTTTTGGTTGCGATTGGCGCTTGCGACCTTTGCCAATGAACGCAGCGATGAAGCGATCGCACTAGTAATCATTACGGGATCAGTTCCGGTCTCAAGTGCGCTGCGCAAAGAGATAAGCGCTGCAGAAAGATTGCCATCCAAGGTTGCATCAGCAACATCAAAACCTGTGGTTTCGATTCGACCCTGGTGATACTTATCAACCATCGCTTCATCAATTAATCCTGAAGGTGCATCTGCTGCAATCTGACCAACAGCGCCTTGAAGTTCACGCAAATCATTTCCCAGTGCACCGACTAATGCGGCAACAGCGCCAGCAGATGCTTTACGTCCCAAATCTAGGAAGAGAGATTTAACAAAATCCTCTTTCTCTGCTTCCTTTTTTATTGGATCGCATGCAATGAGTTCGGGCTTGATCTTTTTGATTGCATCCAGCAGAGCTTTTCCTTTGACTCCACCTTTGTGTACAAAGATTACGGTGGTCGATGAATCGGGTTGATCTAAGTAGCGAGTAATTTCATCTCGATTATCTTCTGGCAAATCTTGAAGATCACGAATGATCAGCGCACGTCTTTCTGAAAAAAGTGAGGGAGCCAATGCATCAGCTATATCGCCAACAATTGTGTCTGCGGCAAACAAGGTGGTGATTTCACACTTTTCTTCTTTAAGCTGCGCGTTGAGTTTTGTTAAGGCGCGATCTGCCAAAGCTGATTCAGAGCCAAGGATTAAATAAAAAGAGTTCATCCCCCGCCTTTCTAGCTCCAGTAAAACAACTTAATTCTTCCCTTGCTTGTGCGAACCCTTAAGTGATGAGCTGAGGCGGTTATTGCCACCGCACCATCTTTATCTGTCCGAAGCACTTGAGTACCGAGTCTAGTCAATGAGTCGATACTTTCAGGCGCGGGGTGACCATATGAATTCTTTGCTCCCACGCTAATAAGGGCGATTTGAGGGGACAATTCACGCATTAACCCTTCATCTTGGTACTTAGATCCATGGTGGGAAACCTTGTAGATATCAACTGGACCCACGGCATTGACCAACTCGTGTTGGGCCGGAGGCTCTAAATCACCAGCTGAAAACAAACTCCAATCTGGAGTTGTTACAAGTACAGCAATGCTTGAATTATTGATCAACGATCCTTCACCCGGTAGCTCTTCAAAGCTTCTAGTCGATGCTTCGGGCCATAAGACATTTAACTGAACCGTACCGATCTGAGCTACCAAACCTTTTTGAGCGGTAATTATCTGCGAAGCTTTCAATGAATTAAGGGCCAAACTACTTTCAATCTCTGGATCTTGATTATTGCTAATCCAAACCTGCCCGACCCTTCTTCCCCGCAGCAGACCTGACAATCCACCGACATGGTCGGCATGAAAGTGGGACAGGATAATTAAAGGAATCTCTTTCACACCTAAATCCTTAAGACACTTATCTACGGCAGCTGCTTCAGCTCCAACATCTATGACTACTGCTCGATCATTGCCTAAATTAATTGCCAATGAATCTCCTTGGCCAACATCACATTGAGCAACCTGCCAATCGCCGGCAGGCCACCGTTGAATCCACCCTAAGAAAATAATGATGATCAACAGTGCTGCGGAGCATTTCTTCCAGTTTCTTCTAAAGAGAATTAAGCCGCCGAGAATCAGAGCCATTATCAAAAAGCCAAGCAATCCATTATGGATAGTCAGCACAGGAAAGGTTGAAATCCAATGTGCAACCCCAGTAATAAATCCGGCGGGAAAACGAATAACAAAAATAATTAGCTCTACCAACCATGGCGCAAAGGGAGATACCAGCGCTGCGATGAATCCCATTACGGTGATGGGTGCAACGACAGGTGCTGCTAATAAATTCGCGACAATGCTCATGGGCGATAGGTACCCAGATAAAGAGACCAGAATCGGTGAACAGAACACCATCGCTGCTATTGGTGGGGCGAGTGCGCCAGCTAGTTTTTTATGGGTAGGTAATCTCTCTTGAATTCGTGGCGCTAACAACAGCAAACCAGCGGTTGCCAGAACAGATAGCGCGAAACCAGCATCACGGGATTGCCATGGATCTCCAAGAACGACTGCGCAGATTGCAAAACCTAACGCAGGCAATGAATCTGAGCCTCGTTTACCCAATTGGGCGGTCAAAAGAACCGCTGCCATCGCTGCTGCACGCAACACAGATGGAGAAGGTCGCACCAAAGCGATAAAGCACATAAGCGCTGCAGCGGTTGCAATCACTCGGATATTTTTACGTCGAATCACAAACTGCATGCACCACAAGACAAAGGTTGAAACGATTGCAAAGTTTGCACCACTGACAGCAACTAAGTGGGTCAATCCAGAACGCTTCATCGCTTCCTTGAATTCAGCGGATTGTTTAGAGGTATCCCCCAAAACCATTCCCGGAATCAAAGCTCCCGCATCGCCATCACCTGAATTCTCACGAAGCCCTTCTCTGATTTTGCCGAGCCCTAACGCCCAAGAGGAAGGCTTTGTAACCTGAGTGATGGCACCATGAACTATCAGCAACGCTGCAACCCTTGATTCATCCGTTGTAATTGCAGATGCAGAGCCTGAAATTATCTGACCCGGTAAGAGCTCGATCTTTTCTTTGATCAGGATTCGAACGGGTACACGTAGAAAATAGCTTTGCTCATCTACAGAAAAACTTGTCAGCCGTGCAATGAAGCTGTAATTTCCTGATGAAGTTTTACTGGGGTCGGTTTTTACCTGTGCCTGAAAGGTCATTGTGGAGTCAATGTGTCGAGATATCGCAGAACTTTCTAGAGAAACTTGACGCATCGACATAGCTGTTGCACCGATTAAGAGCGCAGCAACAATCACCATCATCCGTCTCTTTTTTCCTGCGACAGCAAAGATGGCTAGAAAAAATGCAAGGGCGCTAATCCGCCAAGGAGAAACAGCGCTTTGTATGAGCGCTCCCGCCCAGACCGCGCCACCCAGAGCTATTGCTCTGTAATCAATCAGATTCTGACTTTTGACTTTATCTGCGCGAATTTTGCTGGGCCAATTCCGCTCACCTTTTGAAGATCTTCAATACTGAGAAATGATCCATTTACCTTTCGGTACTGCACGATTCGCCCCGCAATGACTGGGCCGATTCCATCTAAGGCATCCAACTGGCGCGCTGTCGCGCGATTAATGTTAATTGGGCCCGTTGGAGCCTTCTTGCTCACCCGTTTACCGGCGCTATTTACAACTGTTGAGTCAACATAAATCTGTTCGCCATCATTTAAAACTCGGGCCAAGTTGATTGTGCTCAAATCAGCGCCAGGTGCACTATCACCAGCAGCTTTAATCGCATCAATGACTCTGGATTTTCCCGTCAGTGAGTAAACACCAGGTCGATTCACCGCTCCTGCCACATCAACAAAAATCTCGGGCTCGGCGATAGTAATGGGAACAATTTCTACAGGGGCCGCAGCTTCAGAGTTCCCGCGTACGACAATAAAAATAGAGAACAGGATCGTTAAAGCGCCTATCGCCGCTAACGCTCTCTTTTGATTGTGAGAAAAATGAAGGTCAAACCACCATTGAGATACCGAGTCGAAAGCAGCGCGAAGTTGTTCCATGCGCTGATTGTGAAGTTGGCTAAATAGCCGGGATAAAACTGGTGAATTAGTTGTTGATAACGATATTTACAAGCTTTGGTGCGCGGGTGATTATCTTTGCAACTGTTGCACCCGCTAGAGCTTCAACAATACTTGGCAAAGCTAGCGCAGCTGCTTCAAGATCTTGATCTGTGATTGATGGTGCAACATCAAGGCGATCCTTGATCTTTCCATTGATTTGCACAACAACCGTTACCGCATCTGCTACTAGCAACTTCTCATCTACTGCAGGCCATCCCGCTAGTGCTACACATGGCTTGTGACCAAGGCGCTCCCACATCTCTTCTGCGGTAAATGGTGCAACAAGTGACAACATAATTGCGATCGCTTCAACCGCTTCACGAACTGCAGGATCGGCCGCACCGCAACCAGAATCAATAGCCTTACGTGTTGCGTTAACAAGCTCCATCACACGAGCGACCGCAACATTGAAACGGAATGATTCAACTGCAAAACCAGCATCATGTAGGGCTTTATGAGTTGCTTTGCGCAAGGCAAGATCACCGGTGCTGAAATCAACACCAGCCGGGCTTGTTACATCACCAGATAATCTCCATGCGCGAGTTAAGAACTTAACTGAACCCGATGGTGAAACATCTGACCAATCCACATCATCTTCTGGAGGTCCTGCAAAAACCATTGATAAACGGATCGCATCGACTCCGTGGTTTTCTAACTCATCTGACAAACGCACAAGGTTTCCACGGCTCTTTGACATCGCCGATCCATCCATGACAACCATTCCTTGGTTGAGCAAACGGGTAAATGGTTCATTGAAATCAACCATTCCCATATCGTTCAAAACCTTTGTGAAGAAACGGCTATACAAGAGGTGCAGGATCGCATGGGTTACTCCACCTACATATTGATCTACAGGCAGCCAGGTATCCACATCCTTCTTTGAGAATGGTTCGTTGGCATTTGTTGGATCTGCATAACGCAGGTAGTACCACGAAGAGTCAACAAAGGTATCCATTGTGTCTGTATCGCGCTTTGCATCTGCTGAACACTGAGGGCACTTCACATTTACCCAATCAGTTGCAGCACCAAGTGGTGATGTTCCCTTTGGCTTTAAATCGAGACCTTCAGCATCTGGCAGTGTTAAAGGAAGCTGATCTGCAGGAACAGGTACTTCTCCGCATGATGGGCAGTGAATAATTGGAATTGGTGTACCCCAGTAACGCTGACGTGAAACTAACCAATCGCGCAAACGGTAGTTGCGTGCAGCAACGCCCTTGCCTTCAGCCTCTAACTTCTTATTTATAGCTGCGATTGCATCGGCCTTATTGAGACCATTCAAAATATCTGAGTTAACCAGCTTTCCATCTCCAACGGTTGCAACACCTGATGCATTTGGATCTTCTTCACCGGTTTCAACAACAACTCGAACAGGAAGTTTCATCGCACGAGCAAAATCTAAGTCCCGTTGATCATGAGCAGGAACCGCCATGATTGCGCCAGTTCCGTAATCAGCCAAAACATAATCGCTGGCCCAAATAGGTAGTTTTTCCCCATTTACTGGGTTGATCGCATAACGATTAAGGAATACACCGCTCTTTGGACGATCAGTTGCAAGACGGTCAATATCACTTGCAGCCTTGATAGTTTCTAGATACTTGGCAAACTCAGCTTCAACACCGGTGCCTTGAACAAGCTCTGCAGCAAGTTCGCTATCGACTGCTACAACCATAAAGGTTGCACCAAACAATGTGTCTGGACGAGTTGTGTAAATAGTTACAGGCTCTGATCGTCCCTCGATTTCGAACTTTACATTTGCACCAGTTGAACGGCCGATCCAGTTGCGCTGCATCGTTAAAACTTTGTCAGGCCATTTGCCTTCAAGTTGAGCCATGTCATCAAGCAGACGATCTGCGTAATCAGTGATCTTGAAGTACCACTGATTTAACTTCTTCTTTGTAACTGTTGAATCGCATCGCTCACACAGACCGGCAACAACCTGCTCATTGGCAAGAACGGTTTGGCAACCAGGGCACCAATTAACAGCTGAATCCTTGCGATAGGCCAGACCGCGCTTGTAAAACTCTAAGAACAACCATTGATTCCATTTGTAGTATTCAGGATCGCATGTGTTGAATACTCGATCCCAATCAAATGAACAGGCATAACGTCGCATCGATGCCTTTTGCACCGCGATGTTTTCATAGGTCCAAATACGTGGATCGGAGTTTCTTTTGATCGCAGCGTTTTCTGCAGGTAAACCAAAGGCATCCCAGCCTATTGGGTGCATAACGTTGAAACCCTTTTGTGCCCAGTAACGGGCGATTACATCGCCAAGGGCGTAAGCCTCGGCATGACCCATGTGAAGATCACCTGATGGATACGGAAACATATCCAACACATACTTCTTTTCACGGGTGTCATCTGCGCGACCTGATTTAAATGGCTGCAGTTGATCCCAAACAGGCAGCCACTTTTCCTGCACGTAGGCAAAGTCATATGCCGCGTGCTCGCGCTCCTCATTCACCTTGTTATTCATATGTGGAGCTAAGGGGATTTGAACCCCTGACCCCCTGCATGCCATGCAGGTGCGCTACCAGCTGCGCTATAGCCCCGATTTTTGTGCGAGTGCAGACCTTACCGCATTTACTGCGGTGAGCCTCAAGTTGAAGTTCCACCACTTTCTTCACCATAGACAGGCTCTGGGATAGAGCCTGCATTGTGTTCCACCAAATTCCATTGACGTGGATTGCGCTCCACAATCGACCATGAAGCATTTGATAATCCACCTATAACGCCCCAATGGGACATTGGAAGTTGTAGCAATGAACCCAGGATGCAACGCGCAGTTCCTCCATGAGTTGTGACTACTAATAATTGATCTGTCTTATCCCCTAAAGCTTTCTTGATTGCGCGGACTGCTCGATCTGCAACTTCGCTTCGTCGCTCACCAGTTGTACCAGCAGGATTATCTTCGCCATCAATCCAGCGAACAAAGTTTTGGAAATCTTCGGCGCGATTTTCTGCACCAGTTTTTCCTTCCCACAGTCCACCATTTGTTTCGCGCAGATCTTCATCAATCTCAACTGTTAGCCCTGTTAAATCTGCAAGTGATTGCGCAGTATCGCGCGCACGTGAAAGATCGCTAGAAATAATCATCGTAGGTTTCATGCCTGCAAGAATTTGTGCAGCATGGTTTACTTGAAAACGTCCAACATCATTGAGATCGATATCTGAATGACCTTGAAAACGATTGACTACATTCCAATCAGTTTGGCCGTGACGCCACAAAACAACGCGATTAGCGGCCATTGATGGCAGCCTCCCTCACTGCTTCTAAATCTATTGTTGGGCAGTCATTCCACAAACGATCGAGCATGTAGTACTTACGAAGCTCTGCGCTTTGCACATGAACAACAAGATCTGAATAATCCAGCAAGATCCATTCGGCACCATGTTCGCGACGAATTGGCTTGTCACCAATCGCAGCAAGTTGGCGCTCTACCTCATCGGCGATTGAATCTACCTGTGCTTCATTTTGACCTGTTGCAATTAAAAAGACCTCGCTGAGCACCAATTGATCAGACAGATCCAATGCCACAACATCTACGGCAATCTTGTCTATTGCCGCTTTTGCTGCGGCTTGGGTGATCTCTAGTGTTCTGCTACTAATTGTCATAGAGGTTATTCTCTCGTATAAATGAGACCACCGATGACGAAAGATCTGCGCTCAAACCTTGACGAATTGTGGTGGCGGCAACATTTAACGCACCAATATCTACACCTTCACCTTCAAATCCAGGTCTACCAATTACTAAGAATTCGACCATGGCTCGCAATTCATGGATGCGATGCCATTGCTCCAACTTTTCCGCAGCATCCTGACCAATAACCAAAATAATGGTGTCGCCTGGATAATTCTGAGCGACCGCTTCAACTGTATCGATCGCATAACTAGGGCCCATTCGCAGGATTTCGATTGGATTAACTTGAACTTTAGATGCGATCGCTGGTGGCAGATCGGCTAGCGCTAATTGGCACATTGTTCGGCGTTGTTGCGCAGTTGCAATGGGAGCTTTTTCGCGAAGTAGTGGCTCACCAGCAGGAATGACCAATAATTGGTCTACAAGGTTTTTTTCAATTAACTGGGTAATTACATGCAAATGACCCAAATGAATTGGGTCGAAGGTGCCTCCGTAAATACCTACTCGGGACAAATTAGTCTCGGTCTAGGCGAAGTACTAAATATAAAAAGAGTGACATCACGACAAATGTGAAGACTCCAAAAAACATTGGAGAGGCAGGAAGTTCGCGAGTAACCTCGCTAGCAAGAGTAATCATGGTTGTAATACTACTACTTGCCAGCCAATAGCTCTTTAAATCGCGTTTCGTCGATTACTGGAACCCCTAATTCCTGAGCTTTGGCAAGCTTTGAACCTGGATCGCTACCTACCAATACATAATCGGTCTTTTTCGATACCGATGATGCCGCCTTACCGCCATGAGCTGCAATTGTCTCGGAAATTCCATCACGAGAAAATGACTCAAGACCACCTGTGACAACAAAGGTAAGCCCTGCCAAAGTTTGCGGAAGTTGTTCAGTGTGCTGAACAACCATGCGTACTCCGGCTTTTTCCCATTGAGCGATGATCTCTTTGTGCCATTGAACCTCAAACCATTCCACGATCGACTCGGCGATGATCTGTCCGACACCATCAATGTCTGCCAACTCTTGCGCAGTTGCTTGTGAAATCGCCTTTATAGATCCCAGCGCTGTTGCTAAACCTTGCGCTGCAGTCGGGCCAACGTGACGAATTGATAGTGCAACAAGGGTGCGCCACAGTGGACGGGTTTTTGCTTCCTCTAGCGCCGCTAACAACTTATCTACATTTGCAGCTGGTGTTCCATCTTTTTTAGTGAAGAAATCAGAGGTGACAAGCTTTTCTGCTGTGAGATCAAATAAATCAGATTCATCGGTAATGATTTTTGCATCAAGCAATGCCGTTGCCGCTTCATACCCGAGAACATCAATATCGAGCGCTGCACGTGAACCGATGTAATAAATTCGCTCACGAAGTTGGGCAGGGCAACTTTGTGTATTGGGGCAACGAATATCCACATCGCCTTGACTCATAGCGCGAAGTTCGGAGCCACATTCGGGGCATTGCGTTGGCATCACAAATGCACGCTCTGAACCTTTGCGCTTTTCCAGTACCGGGCCGAGAACTTCAGGAATAACATCGCCAGCTTTTCGAATAACAATGGTGTCGCCGATTAACACACCTTTACGAACAATCTCTTCAGCGTTATGCAAGGTTGCATTTGTCACCGTGGATCCAGCCACCTTGACCGGTTCCATGTATGCAAATGGAGTAACTCTTCCGGTGCGACCCACGCTGACCTTAATATCTAGGAGTACCGTGGTTACCTCTTCTGGGGGGTATTTATATGCGATAGCCCATTTGGGTGCTCGAGAAGTAAAGCCCAACTGTTGCTGCTGAGACAAGCTATCGACCTTGATTACAACCCCATCGATCTCATGTTCGACATCATGTCGATGATCGGCGTAAAACTGAATGAATTTCTCTACCTCTGCTCGCGTGCCACACACTTTAAATCGATCACTTGTCGGTAAACCTAAAGACTTTAACTTTTCATAGGCTGCGCTTTGTGAGTCGAAGTCGATTCCTTCGCGCGCCCCAACACCATGAACGACAACTGACAAGGGGCGAGAAGCGGTTACCCGAGGATCTTTCTGACGCAAAGAGCCTGCAGCGCCATTGCGAGGATTAGCAAAGAGTTGCTTGCCCGCTTCTTCCAATGATTCATTGAGTTCATTAAAAGCTTGTATCGGAAAGAAAACCTCACCGCGAACCTCAATGAGCGATGGTGAAGGTTCTCCTTTTAATTGATGTGGAAGGTTTCGTATCGTTTTGACATTGAGCGTTACATCTTCCCCGGTAACGCCATTGCCGCGGGTCAAGCCACGAACTAAAACACCATTTTCGTAGGTTAAGTTAATCGCCAAGCCGTCTACCTTTACCTCGCACAAGTACTGAGGCTGTGAGATCTCTTTTTCTACACGATCAAACCATTGTGCTAACTCATCTGTATCAAAGACATTATCTAAACTCATCATTTTTTCAATGTGATCACGTTGTTCAAACTGGGTTGAAAAACCTCCGCCAACATGTTGTGTTGGAGAATCTGCTTCTCGCAGCTCTGGGTTTTTATCCTCCAGCGCTTGAAGCTCCCGCAATAGATCATCAAATTGGGCGTCGGTGACTGTTGGTTGATCTAGAACGTAATACTTAAATTGGTGATCACGAATTTCGTTGATCAGCTCTGTCATGCGATGACGGGCTTTATTACTCATTCTGTCTCACAAATTGTTGCTGACCCTACGACCCGATCACCATCGTAAATAACCATTGCCTGGCCGGTTGCAAGCCCTAATAAAGGCTCCTCCAAACTCGCTACTAATAAGGTTCCATCGAAGTAATAGGTACATGGCAAGGCGGCACCATGGGCGCGAACCTGAACAAATCCGCTCTTAATCTCTGAATCAACCGCAGGCCCACACCAGACTGGGCGTTCACCGCGCATTGTCGTGATCGCTAAATCTTCACGGGCGCCAACAACTACGGTGTTTGTAACCGGTTCAATCTTTAACACAAATCGTGGAGAGCCATCTGCGGTTGGAACAGTTAGCCCCAAACCTTTTCTTTGGCCGATTGTGTAGGTGTAAGCACCTTTATGTTCGCCAATTCTATTTCCATCTTGATCAACAATTGGACCAACCTCGCTACCAAGTCGATCGCGTAACCATCCTGCATTGTCACCTGATGGAACAAAGCAAATGTCATGGCTATCTGGTTTTTGTGCAACTGCTAATCCACGACGTTCAGCTTCGGCGCGGATATCAACCTTGGTTGTATCCCCCAAAGGAAAGATCGCACCATTGATTTGTTCAACGGTAAGAACAGATAAAACATAGGACTGGTCCTTTGAGTGATCAACTGCGCGGTGCAGAGTTTTTCCATCGGGGCCGATCTGTGTCCGTGCATAATGACCAGTAACAACTCCGTCATATCCCATTGCACGCGCACGATCTAATACCGCAGCAAACTTAATCTTCTCATTGCAACGCAGGCAAGGATTAGGTGTTCGGCCGGCGGAGTATTCGGCGAGGAAATCTTCTACGACACCATCATGAAACTCTTCAGCCATATCCCAAATGTAAAAAGGAATTCCGATGACATCGGCGGCTCGGCGCGCATCATGAGAGTCCTCAATCGTGCAGCATCCACGTGCACCTGATCGGTACTTCTGTGGATTTGCCGCCAACGCTAAGTGGACACCGATTACCTCATGTCCTGCTTCTACTGCGCGGGCAGCAGCTACCGCTGAATCAACCCCACCGCTCATCGCCGCAATTAACTTCATTTAAGGTTCGCCGCCCGTCCTGTGGCAATTACACCTGGCAACACTGACATTACATAATCGACATCTGCCTGCGTAGAGGCGGCTCCAAATGAGAAGCGAAGTGAGGATTGTGCAGTTACTTCGGTGTGACCCATCGCAAGCAGAACATGGCTTGCTTCATGTACCCCTGCGCTACAGGCAGAGCCGGTGGATGCTGATACATGCGCGTTATCTAAAAGCAAAAGCAAGGTATCGCTTTGCGTACCCGGAAAGGTCACATTAACTATTCCGGGCAAACGTAGACTTGCTTCGCCATTGACATAGGCATCTGGAATCGCATTGTGTACAGCGGCAATAAAATTGTCACGCAAAGTTTGAACAGCCGAAGTTGGATACTGTTCGCTCGCAGCTGCAGAAAAAGCAACGATGCTAGGTGCGTTTAAAGTTCCGCTGCGAATTTCTCGCTCCTGTCCCCCGCCATGTAGCAACGCAGGAATTTCGTAAGCTCGACGCAAAATCAAAGCACCGATTCCAAGTGGGCCACCTACTTTGTGCGCGCTTAGTGTCATCGCGGTCACTGCCAGCTCCTTGTAAGACAATGGAACCTTCTTAAAGCTTTGTACCGCATCGGTGTGCACTGGAATATCTCCAGCCATGGATACAACTTCACGAATTGGCTGAATAACACCAGTTTCATTATTTGAATGCATGATTGAAATAACCGCAATCTCATCACCGCGCTTTGCGATTAAATCATTGAGAAAATCTAAATTGATAACTCCATGAACATCTACAGGAACAAGGATTACCTCTGCGCCTTCATGTGTTTCTAGCCAATGGGCAGGATCTAAAATCGCGTGATGCTCAATCGCTGAAATAACAACGATGGTTTTGCCTTGAGCCTTTCCATTCCACCACAAACCCTTTAGCGCAATGTTGTTTGCTTCAGTGCCGGATGCGGTAAAGATGACTTCAGATGGAAGAGAGCCAACTTCTCGGGCAATAACTTCACGTGAATCCTCCAATGCTTTACGGGTTGCCCGCCCATGGGTATGAAGACTTGAAGGGTTACCCAACTCTTGAAGTTGGGATGTGATTGCCTTAAATGCGGCAGGCGACAGTGGTGTCGTTGCAGCATGGTCTACATAGATTGAAGGCACGGGCCTAAGTCTATGACTTGTGGGCTTTTACGCCTTCCGTTGCCTTCGGTAGAACGGCAAACAAATCCCCTACAACGCCAAAATCTGCGATTTCAAAGAGCGGTGCTTCAGGATCTTTGTTGATGACGACGATGGTCTTACTTGTCTGCATTCCTGCACGGTGCTGGATTGCGCCTGAAATTCCACATGCAACATACAGCTGAGGGCTAACGGTTTTGCCGGTTTGCCCAACTTGGTATGAGTGCGGATACCAGCCAGCATCGGTTGCTGCACGTGATGCACCAACAGCTGCGCCTAGTGAATCTGCAAACCCTTCAACCGCTGAGAAATCGCCATTTGTTCCACGTCCACCTGAAACAACGATGTTTGCTTCGGTGAGCTCTGGACGTCCGCCCTGAACTGGAGGTTGTGATGATGTCACAGTTGCCTTCTTTGATGCATCTGATACTTGTAGTGAAAGAGTTTCTACCGCAGGTGTTGATACATCAGTCTTTGCATCAATTGAATTTGGACGAACAGTAATAATCGGAGTTCCGTGAGAAACCTTTGAGTGAACAGTTGTGGATCCACCAAAAACAAGTTGCGTTGCCGTTACATCTGCAGACACATCTACTGCATCTGTGATGATTCCTGAACCGCTCTTCACTGCGGTGCGTGCCGCAACCTCTTTGCCAAATGCATGTGATGCGATAAGAACTGCAGCTGGTGATTGTGCAGCAATAATTTGAGCAAGAACATCTGCAACAGCGGCAACACCGTTATTAACAAATGCATCTGATTCAACAATGACAACCTTAGAAACAGGACCCTTATTGATCTCGGCCGCCATCGCCGAACCTTTTCCTGCAGGTGCAAGAACAACTGCTGTTACTTCACCTATACGTGAGCCCACTGTGGCTAATTCAGCGTTGGTCTTTGTCGCCTTAGAGCTTATAAAGTCAGCCAAAATCAATACATTGCTCATATCAACTTCTTTTCTGCTAGAAATGAAACCATCTGAGCCGCAGCGCTCTCATCGCTTACTTTGATTCCTGCAGCACGGGGTGGTCGTGGTGATGAATCCGCAACAAGTGACCATGCAGAATCCACCGCAACACCGACTGAAGATAAATCTCTGGTCTCGATAACCTTTTTCTTCGCAGCCATGATTCCCTTAAATGATGGGTAGCGCGGTTCATTAATCTTTTCGACTACTGAGATGACACATGGGAATTGTGCGTTCATCTCATCAACGCCAGCTTCGGTGACACGGGTGATTGAAACCTTTTGAGCAGCTGGGTCAACTTCAACCTTTGAAGCAAAGGTCAACTGCGCAGCACCTAAACGCTCCGCCAACATTGCAGGAACAACACTCATGCGCGCATCTGTCGATTCCGTTCCGCAGATGACTAAATCAAAGCCGCCCTTTTCAATTACCGCTGCAAGGACAGCAGATGTTGCGAGCGCATCTGCTCCGGCAAGTTTTGAATCAGTCACCAAAATTGCATCATTGGCACCCATTGATAAAGCTTTACGAACCGCTTCAGTTGCTCGCTCTGGTCCCATTGAAATGACGGTCACCGTGTTCGCGCTGCCTTCTTCATTTCCACCATGTGCTTCTGCGATGCGTAGCGCTTCTTCAACTGCGTATTCATCAAGATCATTGAGAACTGCATCAACATTGTCGCGATCTAGAATTCCATTGACCATCTTCTTTTCAGCCCACGAATCTGGGACCTGCTTAACGCAAACGGCGATTTTCATAGCCACAGGTTACTGGTGAGTAACCCTAATTGGCTACCTCAATCACACTCAAAAACCCCTCCTTTTGCCCCCAACCACGGCAAGATACCGACCATGCTTCCTGCAGATCCACGAACCCTTGGCTCCACCGTTACCGATGGTGGGACCAACTTTGCGATCTGGAGCAACGCCGCCGATGCCGTTGAGTTATGCCTCTTTAATGAGGTCAATGGCAAGTTGGTGGAAACCCGTTTTGCGATGTCTCACCGCAATGGACCGATCTGGCATGGCTACCTAGCTGGCGTTCGCCCGGGTCAGCGGTACGGATATCGCGTATATGGACCATGGATCCCTGAATACGGGGTTCGATTTAACGCTGCCAAGCTCTTACTTGATCCCTACGCCCATGTCATTGATGGCGAGGTGACCTACTGTCCAGAAATTTATGGCCATGTTGCACAGGATGGTTTGGGTACTGGCGATTTACAACAACGCGATCCGCGAGATAGCGCAGGCAAGGTTCCGTACTCAGTTGTTTCCGATCATGCAGTTCGCCAAATACATCGTCCACTTGTTCCCTGGGCTAAGACAATAATTTATGAGGCGCATGTAAAGGGCTTGACCGCATTTAATCAGGAGATTCCAGAAAGTGAACGAGGAAGTTACAAAGCACTTGGTCATCCCAGCACAATTGCACATTTAAAGTCGATTGGCGTGACTGCACTTGAGCTGCTTCCTATCGCACAATCAATAACCGAACCAACGATTCATGGACGAGGACGCAAGAATCATTGGGGATATAACTCATTGTTGTTTACAGCGCCTCACAAAGAATATGCATCAACATCAGACCCGATCTCTGAACTTCAGTGGTCGGTTGATCAACTACATGTTGCAGGCATCGAAGTGATTTTGGATGTTGTTTATAACCACACCGCCGAAGGCGGAGTCGGCGGTCCAACACTTTCATATAAAGGAATTGATGGGCACGCCTATTACAGGCAGGATTCAAATGGCAATTACCTCGATGTAACGGGTTGCGGAAACACATTTGCTGCAAGCAAGCCCCACTCAGTTCGACAAATTATTGACTCTCTACGTTGGTGGATTGAAGTGATTGGTGTTGATGGATTCCGTTTTGATCTAACAACAGCGCTGTACACAAGTAACAGCGCATTTAATTCATCACTTATGGCTGCAATTGGTGCTGATTCGGTGCTACGAAACTTTAAAATGATTGCAGAGCCCTGGGATATATCCCGATACTCACTGGGGGACTTCCCGCATCCTTGGCGCGAATGGAATGATGCCTATCGGGACTCCGTGCGTCAGTTCTGGCTTGGTGATCTAGCGCGAGGCTTCGGCGAGGGTGTCTCTGATATAGCATCAAGCATTAGCGGTTCTAGCAACATTTTTCACTTCCGGGGACCGACCTCATCCATTAACTTTGTAGCGTCCCACGATGGCTTCACAATCCACGACATGGTTACCTATAACGAAAAACACAACCTGCCTAATCTTGAAAATAATGCCGATGGAAATGATTCAAATCGTTCCTGGAATGTCGGAGTTGAGGGCGAAAGCGATGACCCGAGAATTCAAGAGATACGACACCGCCTAAAGAAATCTTTGCTTGCGACTTTGATGCTCTCATCTGGAGTACCAATGCTCAATATGGGAGATGAAGTGAGCCGAACTCAAAATGGCTCTAACAATGCATACTCATTGCCGATACATGATGCGAAGTTAAGTGAGGCAGCTTTCAACGGCGGCTGGGCGCTACCGTGGGAGCTCGATGAAGATCAACATGATATTTTGAATACCGTTAAATCCTTGGCGCAAATTCGCGAAATGTATCTAGCTGATGTGGCATCAGAGTTTTTCACCGGAGCGGTTGATAAGGGAACAAATAGAAAAGATATTGCCTGGTTTTCTTTGGGTGGCAATGAAATGAGCGATGATCATTGGCGGGATGAGGAAAAGCGAAGCATCACGGTTTTTGTAGAAGCCGATCCCAATAAAGGTTTGCTGCTAATGATGAACTCATCTAATGAGGAGACAACTTTTACCTTGCCTGATGCAAGTTGGGGTGAAACCTTTCGATGTATCTTTGACGCATCGAAGAAGGTTGAAACCTACGAACCAGTTATTGCACCACCATCTGCAAAGGTTCAAGTTACAGAACACAGCGTGCTTGTCTGGTTAGTGTCGCGTACTCGATAGTAAGCATTAAGCACCAGTAATATCGTGTTGTGCTCGCAATCATCGCTCCAGGTCAAGGTTCTCAAACGCCGGGAATGCTCAATAGCTGGATTGCAGATCCTGAACTCAAACAACTGGTTGAAAGCTGGTCACAATCAATCGATTTAGATCTGCTTCGGTTAGGTACTACGGCAGAAGCCGATGAAATTAAAGACACCGCAAACGCTCAACCTTTAATAGTTGCAACCTCCCTTTTAGGTGCACATGCACTTGATCTCAATGACTTTGCCGTGACCTCAGGGCATTCGGTAGGTGAGATAGCGGCCGCGGCGCTTTCAGGAGCAATCAGTAGCAGCGATGCCCTTTCCTTAGTGCGCTCACGTGGAATAGAGATGGCAAAGGCTGCAGCGGCATCACCGGCTGGAATGTCAGCGGTACTCGGTGGAGATCGCAATGAGGTTCTCTCTGCCATAGCTGCCTTGAATTTAGTTGCCGCAAATGACAATGGTGCTGGGCAAATCGTTGCCGCTGGAGATTTAACAGCTCTTGCTCAACTTTCCGACAACCCTCCCGCAGGTGCGCGTGTTCGCGCACTTGCTGTTGCAGGGGCTTTTCATACCTCTTATATGCAACCTGCGGTTGATCCCTTGCGCGCAAAGGCAGCTTCAATCGCAACCCACACAGTTCGGATAAATGTAATTTCAAATAAGGATGGTGAGGTTGTTTCAGAAGGCGCTGAAGTATTAACTCGAATTGTTAATCAAATCGCAAATCCAGTGCGCTGGGATTTATGTATGGAGATGATGAAATCACTTGGCGTTACGGGTGTCATTGAGCTTCCGCCAGCAGGAACTCTGGTTGGCTTGCTCAAACGCGCTGCAAGTGAGATTGAGACCTTTGCTTTAAAGAGTGCAGATGATTTATCCGCAGCACGTGATTTTGCAGAGAGGCACAAATGAGTATCAAAGTTGCACCAGTAGGTAACAGTCGCATTCTGTCGGTCGGTACATATCGTCCGAAGCGATTGGTACCTAACTCTGAAATTGTGGATCGCATTGATTCAACTGATGAATGGATTCAGCAACGTACCGGAATTGAAAGTCGTCGCTTTGCCGGAGCTGATGAAACCGTTATTTCTATGGCAAAAGCCGCCTGCGAGATTGCACTGCAGCGTGCGCAATTAACAATTGCCGATGTTGACACAGTGATTGTTTCAACTATTTCATACCCTTTCCAGGCTCCAAGTGCAGCCACCGAGTTAATTAACGAACTTGGCAATCCAAAGGCAGCCGCCTTTGATATCAGCGCAGCATGTGCAGGCTTTTGTTACGGCGTCGGTATGGCTAGTGATTTAGTCAGAGCTGGAACATCTAAGAATGTTTTAGTTGTAGGCGTTGAAAAGCTATCTGATTACACAGATCCCGATGACCGAGCAACAGCCTTTATCTTCGCCGATGGTGCTGGTGCTGTTGTGATTGGACAAAGTGATCAGCCTCGAATAGCTCAAACTATTTGGGGTTCAGATGCCGATTCGCGAGATGCAATTACTTTGACTCCATCATTTTTAGAGTACAAGTACAATCCAACAAAAGGTGTTGCTGATTTAGGGTGGCCCAATATTTCGCAACAAGGTCAAACAGTATTTCGTTGGGCTGTGTATCAAATGAGTAAGGCCGGCCTGAAGGCGATTGAAGTTGCAGGAATCACCGTTGATGAACTGGGTGCATTTATTCCACATCAAGCAAATATTCGAATCATCGAAACAATGGCGAAAGAGATGAAGTTGCCAGAAACGGTGTTAATCGCTGATGACATCCGGACAAATGGAAATACTTCTGCGGCATCAGTTCCTTTGGCAATGGATCGAATTCTGGAAGAGCATCCAGAATTACATGGAAAGTTAGCTCTGCTGATCGGTTATGGTGCCGGTCTTGTATATGCTGCACAAGTAGTAGAGCTACCACCCCAACCATAATTTATGCGGAACTCCTGAGATTTATGCCACTTACGGCGTGCAATACTCGTAAGTAAGCAGCAAATTGATACACAATAAACACCTTGCTCTACCCGTTCAGAATAGAAGAGGATGAAATCACTATGGCACTTGCACAAGCAGATGTACTTGCAGGATTACAGGAAATCGTTGAAGAGGTAGCTGGCATTCCTGCTGCAACAGTTGAAATGGACAAGAACTTCACTGATGATCTCGATGTTGATTCACTTAGCATGGTCGAAGTTGTTGTCGCTGCTGAAGAGCGCTTCGGGGTAAAGATCCCAGATGACAGCGTTACAGATCTAGTAACTGTCGGAGATGCGGTTAATTTCATCATCAACGCATCAAAGTAAGTTTTAAATAAATGACCCGTCGGCGCGTTGTAGTTACTGGACTCGGTGCAACCACTCCATTGGGTGGAGATGTCACATCAACATGGGCAGGCCTCTTGGCCGGCACCAGTGGAGTGCGATCTCTGACCGAGGAATGGGCGCAGACAATTCCAGTTACCTTTGCAGCGCGGGTCGCGGTTGAACCTAGTGAGCAGATGGAGCGAGTAGAGCTTCGTCGTCTTGATCGTTCTGAACAGTTTGGGTTGATCGCATCACGCGAGGCTTGGAAGGATGCCGGCTCACCTGAAATTGATAAGGAACGTTTAGGTGTTGTTGTTGCATCTGGAATTGGTGGGGTTACAACTCTGCTCGAACAGTATGACATTTTGAACAGTAAGGGATCTCGTTTAGTAAGTCCACATACAGTTCCCATGTTGATGCCTAATGGTCCTGCAGCAAATATTGGCCTAGAACTTCAGGCCCAGGCAGGAGTTCACACACCGGTAAGCGCATGTGCTTCGGGTGCAGAAGCTATTGGCTATGCATTCGAGATGATTCGTAATAACCGCGCAGATATTGTCGTCAGCGGTGGAGTTGAAGCCGCCTGTCACGCACTTCCGATGGCGGCCTTTGCTGCGATGAAAGCGCTATCGACCCGCAACGAGGATCCAGCGCGTGCATCACGTCCTTATGATCTCAATCGAGATGGATTTGTTTTGGGCGAGGGTGGCGGAATTCTGGTTCTCGAAGAGTATGAACATGCAAAGGCTCGTGGCGCATATATCTACTGTGAAATTGCAGGACAAGGCTTGTCATCTGATGGGTATCACATCGCAGCCCCAGATCCTTCAGGAGCTGGAGTCCAACGTGCGGTGAAGTTCGCACTACGAGATGCTGAGTTAACAACGGCAGATATCGTGCACTTAAATGCACATGCAACCTCAACACCAGCTGGAGATGTTGCCGAAGCAAACGCACTTCGTGCCGCTCTGGGCAAGGATGCAGATCATGTTGCAGTCTCTGCAACAAAATCAATGACCGGCCACTTATTGGGTGGAGCTGGTGCAATCGAATCAGTATTTATCGTAAAGACATTGCAAAATCGCATGGCTCCCCCAACCATCAATATTGAAAATCTCGATCCTGCTGTGACAGTAGATGTTGTACGGGATAAGCCCCGCGCACTGCCTGCCGGAGACATCGCAGCGCTTAATGATTCATTTGGCTTTGGTGGACACAACGTTGTATTGGTATTTAAGAGCATCTAAATGTCACCTACATCGCACGACCCACGCGACCCAATTTCAAGGATTGAGCGCTTGGTCGATGGTGGAAAGTTCGAATTCTTAGTTCCTCGCACTGAGTGCGGAATGCTTGCAGTTACCGCAACGGTTAAGGGCTGCAAAGTTGTCATCTTTGCATCAGATGCAACGATCAAAAGTGGAGCACTTGGTGTCGATGGCTCCAAAGTTATTGTGACCGCCTACAAAGCAGCCATGGGTGCACAGCTTCCCATCATTGGAGTCTGGCACTCGGGAGGTGCGCGTTTATCTGATGGTGTTGCATCTCTGGATGCTTTTGGCGAAGTCTTTCAATCAATGATTTCTGCTAGCGGTCGTATTCCGCAGTTGTCATTAGTTTTAGGGCCAACCGCAGGTGGTGGTGCATATGGTCCAGCATTAACTGATGTGGTCGTGCTTGCTCCTGAAGGTCGCATCTTTGTGACAGGCCCTGATGTTGTAAAGAGTGTTACAGGTGAAGATATTGATATGGCTTTGTTGGGTGGGCCTGAAGCCCATCGCAAAAATAGTGGTCTAGCCCATGTAATTGCCGCGACAGAAGATGAAGCATTTGAGGATATCCGTGATCTGACCGCACTCTTTGCCAATCAAGGTTTTATGAATCCAGATGTTGAAGATGTAGATCTTGCCCAGTTTGTTCCGGCAGCAAAGATACGTACCTACGAAGTTCATCCACTTGTTGATGCAATCCTTGATAAGGATGCCGAACACATCGAACTCCTTTCTATGTGGGCTCCTAATATGACAACTATCGTTGGTCGATTGGGTGGTGCAACGGTTGGAGTTCTTGCGAACAATCCGGCACATATTGCTGGGGTTCTGGATGCGGCAGCTGGAGAAAAGGCTGCTCGTTTTGTTCGCACATGTGATGCATTCGGAATTCCACTGATTGTTATCGCCGATGTGCAGGGCTTTTTGCCAGGTGCCGGCCAAGAGTGGGAAGGCGCTGTGCGCCGAGGAGCAAAGTTGTTGCATGCCTTCGGTGAAGCGGTTGTTCCTCGTGTAACTCTGATTACTCGACGTGCATATGGCGGCGCATATGTTGCGATGAACTCAAAATCTTTAGGAGCAACACGAGTCTTTGCCTGGCCTGAAGCCGAAGTTTCAGTGATGGGCGCAGTGGCTGCGGTACGTGTCTTACACCGTCGATTATTGGCTGATATCCCTGCTGAGCAACGTGAATCCATGGAGCTTGAACTTGCGGCTGAGCACGAAAAGGTTTCTGGTGGAGTAGACAAAGCGATTGAAATAGGTGCGGTCGATGAAATGATTTCACCTGCACAAACACGAAGTGCGCTAGCAAAATCAATTGCTAACGCACCTCACCGCCGTGGTTCGCACGGCAATATCCCTCTTTAGCTTTTAAAGGTTACAGAGACTGTAGCTGTAACTGTCTTTTCAATGGTTGAAGTGTCATATGCACCATAATCAGCGGTCATCGTTGAATCAGGTGTAGTGATCTGTATTGGGCCAGCCTTTACATTGACCAGTGCTCCAATATCTCCACCAACTGCCTTTGTTAGCGCCTCTGCACGAACCTTTGCATCCTTCATTGCCTCTGCCATCAACTGCGGGCGAAGCTCTGGAAGATTTGAAATGTAGTACTGAGGACCGTAGTTATTAGCGTTGATTCCTGTTGCTAGTAAAGATCCAATTCCTTGGCTTAACTTTGAGACCAGTTCTACATCTTGTGAACGAACCGTTACATCACGTGATGCGCGATAGGAAAGAATTCTTCCAGTGGCATTTCCGTTGTTGTACTCCTCATTTGCATATGTCGACACAGCGCCAAGAGTTAAACCCTCGGATGGAATTCCACCTTGTGTTAAATACTTTGATAAGGAAGCTACATCAGCATCAACTTGCTTGACAGCGGTTGAAACATTTTGTGAGGAAAGGCTTACATTAAGCACCCACACCGCGTTGTCTGCTGTCGCAGTAGTCTTTGCAGATCCCGTAACAGTGATTCCATCGCTACTACGCGAAGCAAAACCCGATCCAACTTTCATCAATCCCCCACCAATGGCAAGTGACATGATTACCGCTGCAACAATGATAGTTACAGCTTTGCGGCGTTCTACGGTGATGATTGGGCTTTCATTAAGTTGAGTCATATCTGTATCTTACTCTTCAAATAGCACGCAGCTGAGCAACTTCTTGAAGGTCAACACTCCTAAAGCGATCTAACTCTAGCTCCCATGGAGTTCCGATTAGGGATGCTATTGCTTCGCGAATACTTTCTTCATCCAGAGAATTCTTCAGTACGTTGCTCAGTTGATATTCAGTAAGAATTACCCCACCGGTTTGATCGACCAGTGCGCGATGAATTCCTAGTTCTGGGGTGCATCTGAATAATTCTCCGCCGCTGTCTGAACTTTCAATGACTTCAAAGTTTAGGTAATGCCAACTGTGCAACGAGCTAGCGATCTCAGCCGAGGCTCCTTGACGATCTCGAAACTCTAACTGCGTGCGATACGAGCCAGGGATTAAAGGTTGCGGGGTCCATGATGGTTTGACCCAAGTCCCAAGCACTGCCTGAAGAGCCCAATCAATGTGATGGCGCAGCGCAGATGGAGTTGAGTGAATAGTTAAGAAGCCTCGAACCGGTTGACGGTTGGCGGGCGCGGTTAAACGTTCCATGGTTCTCCTTGCAAGGTTGCCCAAATGCGACCTTCCCCAGCAGCATTTTTGGCCCAAACTTGCGGTGCGAACACCTCAATTAGACACCACTGAGCCTGAAACTGTCTACTCCCCCTTTAGGCATACGGGGCGGTAGGGGGTACAGTTGGGCTCAGTCGGACGCTTAATCAGTACCCGTTTCATGTTTTGCATAATCGGTATCGCTGGAGCAAGAGGAAGACCGTGAACCGAGGATTTCTCGGATCACCCACATATCGAAGGAAATAAATACATGGCA
>JBIKXW010000063.1:0-5771 GCA_044355565.1 Candidatus Planktophila sp.
TATGCATACGCTGTAATTATGGTTACTTCAAATCTGCCCTTGGTTGATGGAATTGCAATCAATGGCTTAGCTATGGCGCTGACTACTGTCTTCTGGGCACCAGTTGCAATTGTGCAGTGGCCATCAAATATTTCCCTGAACTCTGCCTTGTCTCTTGTTGCACTTGGAGTTTTCAGCACAGCCTTTGCATTCATTCTCTTCTTTAAACTCATGGAGGAGATTGGGCCTGCTCGAGGTTCATTGGTTACCTACTTGAACACCGCTGTAGCAGTTGTTCTTGGAGTGATTATTTTGAGAGAGCCGTTAACGGCGGGAATCATTGTTGGATTGCCATTAGTCTTGATTGGTTCATACCTGGCTAGCAGAAAGAGCAAAGTTAGTTAGCTTTTTTCACCAAACCCAAGTTTTGCAAGTAACTTCGGATCCTTCTGCCACTCCTTTGAAACCTTGATGTGGAGCCCTAGGAAGATCTTTGCAGCAAGTGCACGCTCGATATCTGCTCGTGCGCGAATTCCTATTTCTTTGAGACGAGCCCCTTGATGGCCCAACAAGATTGCACGCTGGGTATCGCGCTCCACATGAATAGTTGCATGCACATCGAAGAATGGGCGTGAACCCTTTTCTTCCCGCTCACCAAACTCATCAATCGTTACGACAATCGAGTGCGGGAGTTCTTCACGCACATCTTGAAGAGCAGCTTCTCGAATAAATTCGCAGATTAACTGCTCGATCGCTTGATCACTCGTTGTGCCTTCTGGGTAGTACTGCGGTCCTGCCGGAAGGTTCTTACCGATAAGTTCATTGAGTAGATCAACCTGATCATGTATCGCAGCTGACACCGGAATAATCTCATCCCAGACAAAACCTTCAGCAATCTTCATGATTCCCAGCAAACGAGCAGCTAACTTTTCCTTTGAGATTAAATCTGTCTTAGTAATAACTGCGAACTTTTTCGCCTTTGGGTGCTTTGCAATTTCTTGAGCGATAAAAGTATCTCCAGCACCTGAAGTTTCATCCGCTGGGATGCACATAATTACGATGTCAACTGAATCCATGCTTTGATCTACAACTTGATTCAAGCGCTGACCTAACAATGTCTTCGGCTTATGAACGCCTGGAGTATCTACAAGCACCGCTTGAAATTCAGGGCGATGGACAATTCCACGAATAGCCGTGCGAGTTGTATTTGGGTGGTGTGAGGTAATTGCAATTTTGCTTCCAACGAGCGCGTTTATCAAGGTTGATTTTCCAACGTTTGGGCGGCCAACAATGGCTACGAAGCCCGAACGGAAATCACTCATACCCATATTCTCTCATTGATTAACACCAACAAACTCCACCGCATCTGCTACAGATGTCACGATCTCTGCAGCTCTCTCGCCAATCAGACGATGACATCCCTCGCTAGTGGGTGAGTTAATTGGTCCAGGTATTGCCATTACTGGTCGGAATATCTCTGCCGCATCTCGCGCGGTCCGCAAAGATCCGCTTCTAAAGGCTGCTTCTACGACAAGGGTTGCTTTTGATAGTGCAGCAATGATGCGGTTACGAGTCAGGAATCGATTAGGAAGTGCTTTGTGGCCAGGCATGAATTCTGTAACCATCGCACCTGATTCGCAGATTTCAGCGAATAATCTGGTGTTACCAGCTGGGTAGTTAATATCAATTCCAGATGCGACAACAGCAACAGTTATACCTTCTGCAATCAACGCACCTTTATGTGCGCAGGAATCAATTCCGTATGCGCCTCCACTAACAATTGTCCATTCACGATCTACAAAACCCGCTGCAAAATCTCCAGCAATTCTTGCGCCATACGAGGTTGGGTTACGTGTGCCGACAATTGCTAAAGATGGCTGGTGAAGAGCGCTGATGTTTCCTTTAATGATCAACCCAATAGGAGGAGCTGCCAGATCATTGAGCTGTTCAGGCCAATCATCATCTGCCGGGGTGATCAATCGTGCATAGTGTTTGTCGATTTCGCTGAGGACTTGATCGCTATTAGTTGTTCTTAATGTTGCTATCAATTTCTCATACTTAATGGGGTCATATCCCCCATTAAGTAATTTGTTATGTACGGTAAGTGCACCATAGCTAGAGATCTCGGCACACCAAAATGAATGCCCTCCCTCAATAATGCTAAATAAAGCAGCTCGCGCAAGATGTTCATTCATGCTTCTACCTTGCCTCTCATTGTGTGTGCTGCTTCTACATCGCTCATCGTTGGAACTGGATGTCCATGCAAATCGGCAAAGCTCCATGATGTTCTTATGATTTTATGAAGACCCCGTGCGGTGATGTGTTCGCGATCTAATTCATCATGTAGAAAGTTCATGGCACTTCTTTCAGGTTGAAAGGTGGATCGCAATGCTCGTGCTGGAATCTGAGAGTTCAAACTCCATCCCATTCCTGCAAATCTCTTTTCAGCAACTTTGCGGGCGTTGATAACCCGTTCTCGAATTACCGCGCTGCTTTCACCTAATTCATTGCGAGCCATATCGACACGACCAACTGGTTCGACTTGAACCCGCAAATCGATGCGATCCATAAGTGGGCCAGATAGCTTTCCTAAATACCTTCGCACCTGTTGAGATGTACATGTGCAGTTACGTCCGCGTCCCGTGAACTTTCCGCACGGGCATGGATTGGCAGCAAGTACCAAGAGAAACAGTGCGGGAAAAGTTAAGTTGCCGATACTGCGAGCGATTGTGATGGTGCCTGACTCCAAAGGTTGACGTAATGAATCAAGTACTCCGGGACCACACTCGGGAGCTTCATCAACAAATAGAACCCCGTAATGCGCCAAAGAACATGCACCAGGTTTGATTACATGTGACCCACCGCCCACCATGGCAATACGTGTAGTTGTGTGGTGTGGAGAAACAATTGGCGCAAGTAATGACAGTGGTGAACGATGTGTAAGAGTTCCCGCAATTGAATGCACCGCTGTTACTTCAAGTGCTTGTTCGATTGAAAGCGCAGGCATGATTGTTGGAATTCTCTCGGCGATCATTGTCTTGCCAGCACCTGGTGGACCAATGAGCAAAATATGATGCCCACCGATCGCTGCAATTTCAGCTGCAAGGCGCGCCGCCGATTGTCCTGCAACATCAGCAAAATCTAATCGTGTGTCAGTTTGCTCCCACTGCAGATCAATCTCTTGAACTACTTCACGTTCGCCTGTTCGAAGCCATCGCAATACCTGCTTGAGATGATCCATCGGAACAATATTCATGGATTGCATTAGCTGTGCTTCTTCATAATTTGCTGCCGGAACCACCGCTGTACGAATACCAGCTTTATACGCCGCCATTAATGCGGGCAGAACTCCTCGGACAGAACGAATACGTCCATCGAGGGATAACTCCCCCAGAAAGACAAACTCCGCAATCTTTTCTCGTGGAATGGTTTCATGTGCAGATAGCAAAGCAATACAGATTGCAAGATCAAAACTAGATCCACTCTTTGGCAGCCAAGCAGGTGACAATGAAACTGTTACCTTGCGATTAGGCCACACCTCGCCACAATTGACTATCGCACTTCGCACTCGGTCCCGTGACTCTGACAGCGCCGCATCCGGTAATCCCAACAAGGCATATCCTGGTAATCCATCTGCGATATCCACCTCGACCGTTACTAGGTGACCTTCTAACCCCAACAGCGCGACAGAATGTGTTAATGCCAGCGTCATAGCAACTTCTCGCGATACTCAATTGCAAACTTTCCATTTGACTGAACCAAAACCGCAGCAACATCGATTTGGTAATCACAACCCAGACAACCATGGGTAGCAAGCCATGCAAGTGCTAATCGCTGCATACGATGTGCTTTATCTCTGTTAATTGCTTCGAAGGGATGGCCAAAGGCAACTGAGCTGCGAGTCTTGACCTCAACAAATGAAAAGATTCCTGTTGGATTGAGCGCAACTATGTCGATCTCGCCTTCGCGAATACGCCAATTACGTTCGATTATTTCGCAATCTCGATCGACGAGAAATTGCGCAACAGCTTCTTCACCGAGCGCTCCGGTACTTTGATTATTCTTTGTCTTCATGATCAGGGAGGATAAATACCCTTTTCATTGAAGGATGAAATACCGAACTTACTTGTGGATTAAGGCAGCAACATTGGCGAAGGAGCGACGATGTTGTGCGCATGGCCCATGCTCATTGAGCGCTTTTGTGTGTGCTGCGGTGATATACCCCTTGTGTCCAGCAAAACCATATTGTGGAAATTCCAGATCCATTTCGCGCATGATTCGGTCACGAGTTACCTTTGCAATGACCGAGGCTGCGCTAATTGATACAACTACTTGATCACCTTTCCATACTGCAAGGTTAGGAACTCCCAAGCCTTCGATCGCATATCCATCGGTCAAAACATAGGCGGGTTCAACAGTTAACCCTTGAACTGCGCGCCGCATTCCGTCGAGATTTGCAGCATGAACTCCGCGAGCATCAACTTCGCTGGCGGGAACAATGACAACAGCGACAGATGCAGCTACTTGATAGATAAGGTCAAAGACCGCATCACGTTTATTCTCTGCAATCTCTTTTGAATCCCGCACTACTGCAAGTTCAGGAGCAAAAGGATCATTTAAAACTACTGAGGCGATTACAAGTGGGCCTGCACATGCACCACGTCCTGCTTCGTCAACACCTGCTATCGGTGAGATACCTGCATTTGCTAGAAGCTGTTCGATAACCTTCATAAGGTTACCTGTTTAATACATCAACTCTTGGAATATATGTGATGTTCTTAAAGGGCCAAATTACGCCAACAACACGTCCAGTCACCTTGGATTCAGGCACAAAACCATTATTGATATCTTCTTGGTGATAACGCGAATCCGCGCTTGCTCCACGGTGATCACCCATCACCCACAACTTGCCCTTTGGCACGGTGACATCAAAGTTCATCTCAGATGGTTTATTGCCAGCAAAGATATAAGGCTCGATGATTTCAACATCATTGACCGACAAATTTCCATCTTTGGTGCAGCAAACAACGCGATCTCCACCAACTCCGATAACGCGCTTAACTAAGTATTGCTTTGTTGGGTTTGGAAGCACACCAACTGCGACCAAGGCGCTCTTTGCCTTTGCAACATATTGATTAGTTGAGTAATCAATGATTTCGGGAAGCCAATTATCTGGGTCACGGAAAACAATTACATCACCGCGTTCAATACTTTTTGAAATAAAGGGAACCTTATTGACCGCGACTCGATCCTTTACCTGAAGTGTGTTCTCCATTGAACCTGATGGAATGTAAAAGAACTGCACCACGAAGCTCTTAATAAAAAGGGAGACAACAAGAGCGACTACAACAAGGATTGGGAGCTCCTTAAGGAGCGATCCCTTATTACGCATTGAAGAGATTATTCAGCTTTTGGAGCTTCAGCTGCTTCTTCTGCAGCTGACGCTTCAACAACCGCTTCTGCTGCAGGTGCTTCAACAACCGCTTCTGCTGCAGGTGCTTCTACAACCGCTTCTGCTGCAGGTGCTTCTACAACCGCTTCAACAACTGGTGGAACAACAACTACAGCTTCTGGAGTCGAAAGAATTCCATCGCCGTACCCTTCAACACCATCACGCTTTTCGCGAATCTTTGCAGCCTTACCGCGAAGGTCGCGTAGGTAGTACAGCTTGGCGCGACGTACTTCGCCCTTCTTTACTAACTCAATCTTTTCAATAACTGGTGTGTGAACTGGGAAGGTACGCTCAACGCCGACACCATAAGAAACCTTACGGATTGTGAATGTCTCGCGAA
>JBIKXW010000027.1:0-17468 GCA_044355565.1 Candidatus Planktophila sp.
GAAGATCGATAATGATTGTAAGTGTTGGGAATAATGATTCAGTTGCCCACCGTGAAATTCGTGCGACTTCGCCTGGCTCCAGAACACGGCCCGCACCTTGATATGCAATTGATGAATCAAAGTAACGGTCAGAGATCATGACATCACCACGAGCTAAAGCGGGGCGAATTACAGAAAAAACATGATGTGCGCGATCTGCTGCATATAAAAGCGCTTCAGCGCGCGGACTAATATCACCCGTTGAGTGGGACAAAAGAATCTTACGAATTTCAACACCAAGATCTGTTCCACCTGGTTCGCGGGAAAGTACAACTGTTTCGCCCTCTTGTTCAAGCCAAGCCTTAAGAAGTTTGGATTGGGTTGATTTTCCAATTCCTTCTCCGCCTTCAAAGGCGATAAAGATTCCCTGGGTTGGTGCACCTGTCATGCTGCCGAGCTCACCCTTAAATGCGTTGACGACATCAGACCACAACGAAACATTGGGGCGATCCTTCATTTGCTTATAAGAGACAATTCCAATGAGAGATGCAAACAAACCTGCAATCAAAATTGTTACCGCTGCACCGTTGTATGAAACTTGAGTATTTTGGAATTTAAAGGTGTGCTGTCCAACAGATGCTGCGATCAAAGGAGCAACAGCTAGAACGCCAACTAAAACCACACGAATTAAGCTTTGGACGAAGGCGAAGGTACGTCCGCGGACATCATCTTGGACCTCCATGCCCAGCATGGTGAAGCCGGTAACCCATGTAATTCCACTAAATGCGCCAAGGATTACAACGATAAAGACCGCTAAAACTAGGTTTGGGATTGCGGCAAGGGCGACCAAAAATGCTCCACTGATCGTTAGCGAAGCACCAAAAAGTCTGCGGCGAGAAAATTGTGCAAATACCTTTGGACCAAGTGCAATTCCCAGCGCTAGTCCAGTGAATACGGCACCGAAAAGAACACCGTAAGCCGCTTCTCCACCGCCAAGATCACCTACAAATGTTCGCGCTAAACCAATCACTGCACCCGCTGCAACAAATGCACCGACCATTCCAACGATCAGACCACGAATTAATTTGCTACCTGATACCGCTTTCCAACCTTCATACAGAGATTTAAGTATCCCGGTTTCAGCGCTGTGTTTTGCAGCTGCACCCTTTGGGATTTCGCGCAGATTAAAGATTACAAAGGCAGCGAAAGCAAAGGATGCTGCGTTGGCATACAGTGCAAGATCAACCGCTGTTACATTGATTGAAAATGCGGCGTTGATAGCAGATGTAAAGAGTGAAAGAAAGGTAAAGAGCGCTGCTGCAACTGGCGCAGTTCCGTATGCGGCAAGTAATGAAACTTGGTTTGCACTCTCTAATTTTTCACGTGGAACAAGATTAGGAACCGATGCCTCTTTTGCTGGAGACCAAAAAAGCGTTATGCACTCAACCAAGATCATCGCGGTGTATAGCCAGAAGTAATTGTTAAAGATTGGAATAGATATGTAGAGCGCTGCGCGTAATATGTCGCAGTTCACCATTAATTTGCGACGATCTAATTTGTCAGCGATTACACCTGCGATTGGCCCGAGGAATACCGCGGGCAGCAAACGTGCGATGAAAACACCTGCGATTGCAAAGTTAGCTTTTGCATAATCTCCGCCTGAAAGTTGTTGCGCCATCGCCGTTGTTGCCAACAGGCCCAGCCAATCTCCAAGAGATGAAAAGAGCATCGAGTTCCACAGCTTGCGGAAGGGTTGGATCGCAAGGACTCCGCGGGTTACCTGCTGCGCCGGTGCGGCAGGTGTAGGGAGCGTCTTTGGCATAGCGGCAGTCTATCGGTGGCGTTTAAGGCTGCTCTAGCGGGTTGCCAGAAGTGAGATTCCGATGGCGGAAACGCCCATCAATGTGAAGGCAATGAGAAAGATATACAGGCGGGATTTACTCACAACCGGTCCCCCTTATTCGGCCTTCTTTTTAGCTTTACCAGTCGCTGCCTTCTTCGCAGCTTTTTTAGTCGCAGCTTTCTTTACAACAATTTTTGTAAGTGTTGGTGCGGTGTCACCAGGCTTAGCCTTTGCTGCAGCTTTTTTGCGTGACTTCTTTGGCGAAGGACCGTTTTCTGCTTCCCATGCACGGCGTCCTGCAAGTAGCTCTAATCCACGCTCTAAAGTCATTCCTTCTGCGGTATCACCCCGACGCAAGGTTGCATTTGTTTCACCATCGGTAACGTACATTCCAAAACGTCCATCCTTGATGATCAAAGGTTTTTCAGTTGTTGGATCAACTCCAAGCTCCTTAACTGGTGGCTTTGCAACACCACGACGACGTTCTTTTGGCTTTGAGTAAATCTCTAGAGCTTCATCCAAAGTCAATGTGAACAATTGTTCTTCAGATGTCAGTGTGCGTGAATCTGCACCCGCCTTTAGATATGGACCGTAACGACCATTTTGAACTGTGATCTCATCGCCAGCACTGTTGGTACCAAGTGTGCGCGGTAATGAAAGCAGTTGCAGGGCATCTTCATATGTAACGGTATCTAATGTCATTGTTGAAAGCAGTGATGCAGTCTTTGCCTTTGGAGCATCGGCCTTCTTCTTTTTCTTCTTTCCGGATGCAGTTAATTCAACTGGAACTTCAGGCAGTACTTCGGTGATGTATGGACCAAATCGTCCACTCTTTGCGATGATCGGCAAGTTGGTTGATGGATCAATACCAAGTTCGCGCTCACCAGAAGGTGCTTCCAATAGCTCAATAGCCTTAGCCAGTGTTAACTCATCGGGAGCCAATGCTTCTGGAATATTTGCAAGCTTTCGTTCTTCGCCTTCGATGTTTTGTTGCAGGTAAGCACCGTAGCGACCAACTCGGATTTCGATCTCTGGGGATAGGTTCATCGTGTTAGTTGCGCGAGCGTCAATAACCCCTAAATCAGCTGATAATTCATTAAGTCCAGGCTGGCCATCAACGCCATAGAAGAAGTCGCGTAGCCAATCAACACGTCCTGCTTCACCGGCTGCAATCTTGTCGAGATCTTCCTCCATCGATGCGGTGAACTCGTAATCAACCAACTTTGTAAAGTGTGTTTCAAGCAAACCTGTTACGGAAAATGCCAAAAAGGTTGGAACAAGTGCGCGGCCTCGCTTATATACATAACCACGATCTTGAATTGTTTGAATAATTGATGCAAATGTCGAAGGACGACCAATGCCGAGCTCTTCTAGTTTTTTAACAAGGGTTGGTTCGGTATAGCGGGCAGGTGGTTTTGTTTCATGGCCTTCGCAGGTGTACTCATCAACCTTTACAGATTGACCAACTGTCATTGCAGGTAAACGCTTATCGGCAGACTCTTCATCCTTGTTGTCTTCTGTTGCAACATCATCATATGCAGCAAGGAAACCTGGAAAGGTAAGTACAGAACCGTTTGCACGGAAAATTGTTTTTTTGTTGTCATTAGTTGTTGCGTCAAAGTCAACACGCATCTGCATCTTTTTAGCATCCGCCATTTGTGAGGCAACGGTCCGCTTCCAGATTAAGTCATACAGTGCGAACTCATCACGTGAAAGTTCAGGTGCTAATTCGCCCGGGGTTTTAAAGGTGTCACCCGCTGGACGAATCGCTTCATGTGCCTCTTGTGCATTCTTAGTTTTACCTTGGTACACACGTGGAGCATCTGCTACATGGTCTGCGCCATACAAAGCTTTCGCAGCGTTACGCGCAGCGGTGATCGCTTGTTGTGAGAGGTTAATGCTGTCGGTACGCATGTATGTGATGTAACCATTTTCATACAAACGTTGTGCAACGCGCATCGTGATTTGCGCACCCCACCCAAGTCGGCTGCCTGCATCTTGCTGCATAGTCGATGTTGTAAATGGTGGTTTTGGACGTTCGGTGCGCGGAGATTCCTCCATCGATTTAACGGTGAGAGATCTTGATTTAAGGCTATCTACAAGGCCTTTTGCGCCTGCTTCATCCAGCAGAAGAATGTTGGCAAGTGATTTTTCCTTAACTGCTCCATCGGCACCAAAATCTGAAGTCGCTGCAACCTTCTTGCCATCTACTTCAAGTAAACGTGCATTGAAACCAAGTGCGGTGACCGCGGCAAGATCCCACCATGCTGATGAAATAAAGGCCATACGTTCACGCTCTTTTTCAACAATCAATCGTGTTGCAACTGATTGCACACGACCTGCTGAAATACGTGGCATAACCTTTTTCCACAAAACTGGTGAAAGTCGGTAACCGTAAAGACGATCTAATACGCGACGAGTTTCTTGCGCATCGATTAAGTGGTAATCCAAATCGCGAGTATCTTCAACAGCGGCTTGAATAGCTTCCTTTGTAATCTCATTGAAAACCATTCGCTTAATAGGAATCTTTGGTTCAAGAACCTCTACTAAGTGCCATGCAATCGCTTCACCTTCGCGATCCTCGTCCGTTGCCAGAATTAACTCTTCAGCATTTTTCATCAACTCTTTGAGTTCGGCAACCTTTGCTTTTTTGTCAGGGTTAATGACATACAAAGGTGCGAAATCATTTTCTATATCTACGCCCTCTTTAGCCCAGGCGATCTTTTTAAACTCTTTTGGAATATCAGCTGCGCGCTGAGGTAGATCGCGGATATGACCGACAGATGCCTCGACGACATATCCGTCGCCGAGGTATCCACCAATTTTTCGGGCCTTAGCTGGTGATTCAACAATCACAAGCTTAATTAGCTCGGTCTTTGCCTTTGCCATAAGTAGGGGGAAGTTCTACTTATTACGCGCTAATTGAAGTTGCTTGACGACGGTTACGAATCAAAGCACCAACGATTACTGCAACTGCGGCTAATGAGATCAACATGCTCGTTGATCCGCCATCACCTAGTGCAAGTGAAACGATTGCAGGTGTAATCAACAGCGCTACAAGGTTCATAACCTTGATTAGTGGGTTAATTGCAGGGCCTGCAGTGTCCTTGAATGGATCTCCAACGGTGTCACCAACGATTGTTGCTGCGTGAGCATCGCTGTTCTTTCCACCATGGTGTCCATCTTCAACCATCTTCTTAGCGTTATCCCAAGCACCGCCTGAGTTAGATAGGAATACAGCCATCAATGTTCCGGTACCGATTGCACCAGCTAGGTATGCACCAAGTGCACCAACACCGAGACCAAAACCAACAGCGATTGGTGCCATAACAGCGAGCAATCCTGGAGTTACAAGTTCACGTAGTGAATCGCGAGTACAGATATCAACAACGCGTGCGTAATCTGGCTTCTCTGTTCCCTTCATGATTCCTGGGTGTAAGCGGAACTGTTCACGAACTTCAACAACAACAGCACCGGCTGCACGTGAAACCGCGTTGACTGCAAGACCTGAGAACAAGAACACAACAGCGGCACCGATGATCAGACCAACCAAATTACGTGGATCTGCAACATCGAGAACGCCCTGGAACTGAAGACCAACTTCAGCAGCGGTCTTACCTGCATCGATTACCGCGGTCTTGATTGCATCTGTGAATGCACCGAACAAGGCGGTTGCTGCAAGTACAGCAGTTGCGATTGCAATTCCCTTAGTTATCGCCTTAGTTGTGTTACCAACTGCATCAAGGCTTGTAAGGATCTCTGCGCCTTCGCCATCAACATCGCCTGACATCTCAGCAACACCTTGTGCGTTATCTGAAATCGGACCGAATGTATCCATCGCAACGATTACACCTACTGTTGTAAGTAAACCAGTACCTGCGAGCGCGATTGCAAGTAGTGAAAGAACAATGCTTCCACCGCCCAGCAAGAATGCTCCGAATACCGCTGCTGCGATTAACAGAGCTGAATAAACAGCTGATTCAAAACCAACTGAGATACCAGCCAAAATTACTGTTGCTGCACCTGTCTCTGATGAAGCTGCGACATCATTTACTGGACGCTTACCTGTCTCAGTAAAGAAGCCTGTAAGTACCTGAATTGCAGCTGCTAGAGCGATACCAATCAATACTGCGCCAAGTGCTAGAACACGAGGATTTGTATTGCCTGCTGCAGCGATTGCCTCTGGTGACAAACCTGTCATCAACTTGAAATCAGATGGAAGGTAAGTAAATGTTGCAAGCGCTGTTAGGCCCGCAGAGATGATTGCTGACAAGAAGAATGAGCGGTTAATCGCTGTCATTGCTGACTTGTCTGTGCTGCGTAGCTTGGTTAGGAAGATTCCGATAACCGCAGTGACAGTTCCGATTGCTGGAACGATCAATGGGTAGATCAGGCCTGCATCACCAAATGCTGCCTTACCAAGAATCAGCGCTGCAACAAGAGTTACTGCGTATGACTCGAACAGGTCTGCTGCCATACCGGCACAGTCACCAACGTTGTCTCCTACGTTATCTGCAATTGTTGCTGCGTTACGTGGGTCATCTTCTGGGATGTGCTTTTCAACCTTACCTACAAGGTCAGCTCCAACATCTGCTGCCTTTGTAAAGATTCCGCCGCCGACGCGCATAAACATTGCGAGCATCGCTGCACCGAAACCAAAGCCTTCAAGAACCGCTGGAGCGTTTTCACGGTAGATGATCACTACAAGTGATGCACCGATTAGTCCAAGACCAACGGTTGTCATACCTACAACGCCGCCTGTGCGGAATGCGATCTGTACAGCCTTCTGGCCATCCTTGTTACGAGCTGCATCTGCAACGCGAACATTTGCGCGAACTGCAAGCCACATACCGTTGTATCCCACTAGTGCAGAAAACGCTGCGCCTAGTAAGAAGAAGATTGAACGGCCGACGCGGATTTCAGCATCACCTGGAAGGGCGAACAAAAGGAAAAATACGATTACTACAAAGAATGACAATGTTCGGAATTGGCGAGCCAAGAACGCGGCTGCACCTTCCTGAATCGCTTCAGCGATTTCGCGCATCTTTGCTGTGCCATCGCTAGCTGCCAATACTTGGGCGCGTAGTCCGTAGGCGATTGCAAGAGCAGCTAGGGAAATTCCTAGAACGATGTATGCATATGTCAGATTGGATCCGGTTACTTGGACCAGTGATACGGTGCTTGAAGCACGCATAGGTTCTCCTCCATTGGAGTTTGTGCGCCCTAAATCGAGGGTCAGGCGCGAGACTGGTGAAGTGTAAGCGCAACCACCCCGAATCGGGCAAATTTATACTTATCTATTACCCATCCCATGCGTGGGATAGCCTGACCACATGAACCTTTTTGATGCCAACTCGGTCATCTCGACCCTAGGCCTGCTGGGTGTTCTTGGCATCATCTTCATGGAAACTGGCCTGCTTATCGGTTTAGTTTTCCCGGGAGGCGAGGTTGTTTTCTTAGCCGGAATCGCAGCCTCTGGTTCTGGGGCAGCTGTATTAGGTGATGCGAAACTTTCAACTCCGCTTTTGTTCACCCTTGCACCGATCGCAGCAATTGTTGGTGGCGAGGTCGGTTACTGGTTTGGTAAAAAGTATGGCCGCAGGTTTTTTGATCGTCCCGATAGCAGATTCTTTAACCAAAAGATGGTTGCAACAATTGAAAAGTGGTTGGGTAAGTATGGACCACGCAAAGCCTTAGTTTTTGGCCGTTTCATTCCATTTGCACGAACACTCATTAACCCAGTGTGTGGTGTTGCTAATTTAGATCATAGAGTTTTTTCAACCTGGAACGCTATTGGTGCCATTATTTGGACACAGGTAGCAATGGGAATTGGCTACTTCTTAGGTGATGTATTTGAAGAGAATGGCAATTACTTCATCGTAGGAATAGTTACTGTAATTGTTCTAGGCACTTCGGTTCCTTTAGCGCTTGAAGTTTTTAAAGAGCGCCAATCAAAACGTTACAGGCCTAAATCAGATAGTTGATAAGCGGCGCGGTATTCATACCCTGCCTCTTTAATCTTTGGCTCTGCGCCGCGTTCAACAATTACAGCAACGCCAACAACAATTGCACCAGCTTCAATCAGTGCCTCAACCGCTGTAAGAACTGAACCACCTGTTGTAGATGTGTCTTCCACAGCAAGAACACGCTTGCCCTTTACATCGGGACCTTCAATGCGACGTTGTAAGCCATGTGCTTTTTCAGCTTTGCGAACTACAAATGAATTAATCTTTTTTCCTTGTGTTGCAGCAACATGCATCATCGCTGTTGCAACAGGGTCTGCGCCAAGTGTTAATCCGCCAACCGCTTCATAATCAAGGTCTGCTGTTAAATCCAACATCACCTGACCAACTAGTGGTGCTGCCTGTGAATCCAATGTAACTCGTCGCAGATCTACATAATAATCAGCCTCTTTGCCGCTAGAAAGTATTACCTTCCCGTGTACAACAGCTTTGGCGAGGATCTGTTCTCTGAGAGTTTGACTTGAATTCATGGGGAAACTCTACCGCGACCAGAAAGCGGGCTTACCCTAATCTCATGAATATTCAACGGCTTGAAACATCACGGTTGTTTAACCGATTTGGCTTCGGGCCACGTCCTGGTGAGTATGCACAAGCACTCAAGGATGGCGTAGCGCCAACTCGCACTCGATTGCTAACCGTTCCTGCAATTGATTTAGGTGCAGCAACAGTTGTTGAACCAGAAATTACCGATCTAGGTCCACGGCCTAAACCAAATACAAAAGAGGTTGTTCCCTTTTCAATCGCGATGCGCTTCCAATCACAACAAATGGTTATGTGGTGGCTCGATCGCATGGCTGTTAGTGATCATGGATTAACTGAGAAGATGACCTGGTTTTGGCATGGCCATTGGGCAACATCAATTCAGAAACTTAACTATCCACTTCCAATGTTTAAGCAGAACAATACTTTTCGTGCAAACTGTCTAGGAAATTTTGCAACCATGACTAAGGCGATGCTCAATGATGGTGCATTGCAGTTTTGGTTAGATGGACAGGAAAATACAGTAAAGGCTCCTAATGAAAACTTAGGTCGCGAATTAATGGAGTTATTTACTTTAGGTGTAGGTCGTTACACCGAGGATGATGTGAAGAGTATTTCTCGTGCATTAACCGGGTATCAAGTTGCTCGTAGCAGTGGACAGGTCACAATTGTTCAAAACCGTCGTGACAAGAATCCAGTCACCTTGTTGGGAACCACTACAACCTTTACCGGTGACTCCTTGGCTGATTTCTTAGTCGCCCGCGATGACAGCGCGCAATTTATTGCAGAGCGTTTGTGGTATCGATTTGTATCAAGTACTGAAGATATGCCAGCTAATTTCAGCGCAAAGCAAGCTTTTGCTTCGCGAGACATCTCGGCAGCTGTTACTGCGATGGCTAATGATCCGGCGATGCGAGATGAAAAGTATGCAATGGTGAAATCACCAGTTGAATGGCTTATCTCTGCTTGCCGCGCACTCGAGCTAACCCCTTCAAAACTAAATACTCCCAACCAATTACTTAACTACCTCGACAAGCTTGGTCAGGTTCCCTTTAACCCTCCTAATGTCGGCGGATGGCCTGCAGGTGAGGCTTGGCTTTCATCTGCAACTGCGCAGTATCGAATCGCCTTTGCGACATGGTTAATTAAACAAAGTGATCTTCGAGTACTTAATGAGATGCGACCTGCATTACGAACTACAAAGAGTGCAGATTGGTTAGGGATCCCTGAATGGAGCACCCGAACTCAAAGCGCCCTCCGTACAGCTATTAATGAACCTGCACAATTTGCATTGCTCGCATTGTGCAGTCCCGAATACTTAGTGAACGCTTAGGAGACGACCATGGATACAGTAACCAGAAGAAAGTTTCTTAAGCTAACTACAGGCGCAGTTGCCGTTGGTGCAGCCGCACCTTTATTAAGTATTAATGAGATCGCACAAGCTGCAATCGACCGTCCGCTGCCAGCTAATACGCCAATTCTTGTAGTTGTCACTTTGTATGGTGGTAATGATGGTCTCAACACCGTTGTTCCGTATACAGATCCGATTTACTATTCATCTCGACCAGATATTTCATATAAGGCAGATCAAGTTCTTCCATTAGATGCAGAACTGGCTTTAAATCCTGCAATGACAGGGTTGAAGACGCTGTGGGATCAAAAGAAGGTCGCGATTGTTAGAGGTGTTGGTTATCCAAATCCAGATCATTCGCACTTCTCATCAATGGCAAAGTGGCAAACAGCATCTCCTGCAAAACACATCAACACAGGGTGGCTTGGCCGTTGGGTCGATACCCAAAGTGAAGATCCAATGCTTGCGATCTCATTAGGTTCAGTTTTGCCACCGTTGCTCGCTGGTGCAAAGCGCAGTGGTTCTGCACTTCCACTTGGAGGATTAGTTATTCCAAAGGGAACCCTTGCAACTCAGTGTGCACAACTTTCAAAGGTTTCAAAAAAGGATTCTAAGTTGATGGCTGCTGCTGCAACATCGATGCGTAACCTTTTTAGTGTGTCCACCAATGTGCAGCCGATTTTGAAGGCACCCGCACCAGTTGATCCTGATCTACCTACATCTAATGGCGGAAACGCTGGCGGAGATAGCAATTTAGCCCAACAGCTAGATGTTGTTTCTAAGTTAATCGCGGCAGGATCTCCAACAAAGGTGTGGTCAGTTTCTTTGGGTGGATTTGATACACATGCTAATGAAGCAAATGCACAGGCAGAGCTATTAGGAGTTGTTTCAGAATCACTAACTCGCTTCATGGGTCAATTGAAAGCAACAACACGTAGCAATGATGTAACAATTATGGTCTACAGCGAATTTGGTCGCCGAGTAGTTGGAAATGGTTCGCAAGGAACAGATCATGGAACCTCTGGTCCAATGTTTATCATCGGTAACGCCGTTAAAGGTGGCTTCTACGGAGAACAACCATCGCTAAAGAATTTGTACAAAAATGATTTAGCGGTAACAACTGATTTCCGTGATGTTTATGCAACGGTTCTTGAAAAGGTTTTGAAATCACCGATCGAGCCAACCCTTGGTAAGTGGTCGGGACGAATCAACTTTTTGTAATTACTTGTCCTCTTTATAGACAATAACCTCGCCCTTGCGACGAGTTGCCAAACCTTTGGGTGGATTTTCCTTCAGTAGCGCATCTACTTCGATACGTAGCTGTGCAACCTCAACCGCCATGTTTGCCATCGCAGATTCCAACTCGATAATCCGCTTGATGCCTGCGTGGTTAATGCCTTCGCCCACTAATTTTTGAACTGCGCGCAGTAATGCAATGTCGCGTAGCGAATAACGACGGTTGCGACCTTCGGTACGCGATGGTGAGACTAAACCTAACTTGTCATATTGACGCAGAGTTTGCGGATGCATTCCTGATATCTCAGCGGCAACCGAGATAACGTAAACGCCAGCATCATCATCCGGCTGAGTGTTTTTTCCCTCGTTGTTCATATCTTCGCCTTATTGGTGAAATCGGAGCGCACATCTTCGCTCGCAGTCTCTTCTGCAAAGCTCTTCAATGCTTCCAGCGCTTTTCCATCAACACGTTGTGGAACCTGGACTTCAACGGTGACCAATAAGTCGCCTGTAGTACTGCCTTTTGTGACCCCGCGGCCTTTAACCCGCAGGGTGCGTCCATTGGGTGTTCCGGGTGCAATTCGCACCGTGACATCATCACCAGACATGGTCGGGACCTTAATGTCTGCACCTAATGCAGCCTCTGCAAAGGTTACAGGCAGAGTTAATGTCAGGTTTTCACCTTTGCGTCCAAAGATTGGATGTGGTTTTACATGCAGTTGAATGAAGAGATCTCCAGGCCCTGCTTCACCTGGTGAACCCTTTCCTTTCATGCGGATCTTTGCCCCATCATTAACGCCTGCTGGAACACGTGCAGAGATGTTTTGTGATTGACCACGATCCATTCCTAAACGCAGTTCAAGTGTTGTACCAAATACTGATTCGCGAAATGTAATCGTTGCCTCAGTTTGTAAATCCTGGCCCTTGCGTGGTCCGCGACGTCCACCACCACCGAATAGGTTTGCAAAGATATCTTGAGGGTTTCCGCTTCCGAAAATATCTCCGAAATCACCGCCGCCTTGCGGTGCGCGAAATCCTCCACGTTCAAAGAGTGAACGGGCTTCATCATATTCAGCTCTCTTTTTTGCATCAGACAGGATTTCATATGCTTCTGATACAGCTTTAAACTCTTCCTCTTTTGCTACATCACCCTTTGTTTTATCTGGGTGCAGATCACGTGCAAGAGAGCGGTACCGCTTTTTAATCTCATCGGCGGCAGCCTTCTTATCTACGCCCAGGACTTTGTAAAAATCCTTCTCGTATAGATCCTTGGCTGCCATTGTTGATTACTCTCCTGCTGGATCTGTTACAGCTACACGTGCAGGGCGCAAGATACGCTCCTTGTACTTATAACCTGGTTGCAAAATCTTTGATGCTGTGGCAACTGAAACATCTGCAGATTCATCATGCATCAGCGCCTCGTGAATCTGTGGATCAAAGGCTTCGCCTTCGGTTCCGTACTTTTCCAGCCCTATGCGTGAAGTTATTGAATTTAACTGGTCTGCAACGGCTTTAAAGCCTCCAGAAAGTTCGCCATGTTGTTCTGCGCGATCAACATCATCAAGCAGCGCCAATAGCTCGGTAAGAACCGCGCCAACTGCGCTTTCATGTGCAACTGCACGATCGCGTTCTACACGCTTTCGGTAATTTGCATACTCTGCTTGAAGACGTTGCAAGTCCGCTGTCAGTGTTGCAACCGGGTCAGTCTCCTGACCCGGCTCAACTACCTCTTCAACTACTTGTTCTGTTGTCTCTTCTGACATTACTTCTGGTCTTCTTCGATGACTTCAGCATCTTCAACACCATCTTCTGCTGGCGCTGCTTCACCTTCAGCTGCACCCGCTGCGTACAAGGCGGCACCAAGTGCTTGGCTGACTGTTGCAACCTTTTCAGTTGCGCTCTTGATCATCTCGTAATTTGAACCACCAAGTGCTGTCTTAAGTTCTGCAAGAGCCGCTTCGGTCTCTGTCTTCTTCTCAAGGGCTTCACCTTGTGACAACTTCTCATCATTTTCCTTGATGAATTTTTCAGTTGAGTAAAGAAGTGAATCTCCAGCGTTACGGATCTCTGCTTCTTCCTTACGCTGACGATCTTCTTCAGCGTGTGATTCAGCATCGGCCATCATGCGTTCAATCTCTTCCTTAGACAGTGCCGATCCACCAGTGATGGTCATGCTCTGCTCTTTACCTGTTCCGAGATCCTTTGCAGATACATGAACGATTCCGTTTGCATCGATATCAAAGGTAACTTCGATTTGTGGAACTCCACGTGGTGCAGGTGGAAGACCGGTTAGTTCAAACATTCCAAGCTTCTTGTTGTAAGCAGCCATCTCGCGCTCACCTTGGTATGCCTGAATCTGAACAGCTGGCTGATTGTCGTCAGCTGTTGTAAATACCTCGCTGCGCTTTGTAGGAATTGTTGTGTTTCGCTCGATCAGCTTGGTCATTACGCCACCCTTGGTTTCGATACCAAGTGAAAGCGGGGTAACGTCTAGGAGCAGTACATCCTTAACTTCACCCTTCAAAACACCGGCTTGTAGCGATGCTCCAACTGCAACGACCTCATCAGGATTTACACCCTTGTTCGGCTCCTTGCCACCAGTTAATTCCTTAACAAGTTCAACAACTGCTGGCATACGTGTTGAACCACCAACAAGTACAACTGAGTGAATATTTGCAATAGGTATTCCTGCATCCTTTAGCACTGCCTGGAAAGGCTTCTTGCAACGCTCTAGAAGTGTTGCAGTTAGCTGTTGGAACTGTGCACGTGTAATTGTTTCATCCATGAACAGTGGATTCTTTTCAGCATCAACAGTGATGTAAGGAAGATTTACTGAGGCAGATTGTGATGATGAAAGTTCGATCTTTGCCTTTTCAGCAGCTTCACGAATACGTTGCATCGCCATCTTATCTTTAGTTAAATCAATTCCGTTTGCAGATCCAAATGTTGTTACTAGGTGATCAACAAGTGCTTGATCCCAGTCATCTCCACCAAGGTTGTTATCGCCGTTAGTTGCCTTTACTTCAACAACACCATCACCGATTTCCAAAAGTGAAACGTCAAATGTTCCACCACCGAGGTCGAATACAAGAATTGTTTGTTCCTTATCAGCCTTATCTAATCCGTATGCGAGCGCCGCGGCGGTTGGCTCGTTGATGATCCGAAGAACATTAAGACCAGCGATCTCACCAGCTTCCTTAGTTGCTTGACGTTGCGCATCATTGAAGTAAGCAGGAACGGTAATAACCGCATCCGTCACCGTTTCTCCGAGGTATGCCTCTGCATCACGCTTTAACTTTTGTAGAACGCGTGCTGAAATTTCCTGTGATGTGTACTTCTTGCCATCGATATCGATAGTCCAGTTAGTACCCATGTGACGCTTTACGGAACGGATTGTGCGTTCTACGTTGGTCACTGATTGACGCTTTGCGACCTCACCTACGAGGACCTCGCCATTTTTTGCGAATGCCACGATCGATGGGGTTGTACGTGCGCCTTCCGCGTTGGCGATAACCGTTGGCTCGCCACCTTCAAGGACGGATACGCAGCTGTTAGTTGTTCCGAGGTCGATTCCGACTGCTCTGGCCATTTTTATGTGCTCCTTTTATCCCTCTCGAGCCTGATTTAGGGTCGAGGCCTGTTGAACCTGAGTCGATCATACCCAAAAGGTTGAGTCGTTGCGACTCAGGTTTCTATCTTGTTGAACACAGAACCCCTGCTCTTTATTCCTGAGCCCGCTGGCTAGCCTTACCCCATGAACCTCGCACTCGCAGGCCTTTCCTATGGCATCACAGTTGTCGCCCTCGCCCTTTTAGCTGTTCGCACAAAAAAGCTAATTGGCATCTACAAGAAGGGTCAACCAGATCCAACGCGTAGCAACGATAAGTCGCAACGTTTCAGAATGGCCTTTGGCGAAATCTTTGGACATACCAAGATGTTCAACTTCACCGTTGTTGGTTTTGCCCACTGGTTTGTAATGATCGGTTTCTTTGTTTTATTTGGAACCTTGGTTACCGCATATGGACAGTTGATCAATCCGCACTTTGTTTTGCCATTCATCGGACATTTTTGGGTTTATGAGTACTTAACTGAGTTAATTGCATGGGCAACGGGTATCGGAATTGTTGCTTTGATCGGAATCCGTCAGGTAACTCTTCGCCGTAACAAGCGTGGGCGTTTTGCCGGTTCAGGAAATAGCAAGGCATATTACGTCGAGTTTACGATTTTACTGATTGTCTTCTGTGTTATTGCACTGCGTGGATTAGAAGGTGCGCTTTCAGAGGAAACTGCATGGAACCGTCACTTCATCACAACTTGGTTTATCGCTGCGATGTTCAAGTCGATGACCCTTGGTCAGCTTGAATCATGGATTCAGATAGTTGCAACAATAAAGATTGTCGGATCGATGGCATGGTTCATTGTTATCGCAAGCAATTTAACGATGGGTGTTGCATGGCACCGTTTCTTGGCACCGTTTAACATCTTCTTCCGCCGAAACGCTGATGGAAAATCCTCGCTCGGTGCGCTCCCTGTAATGATGTCGCATGGTGAAGAGATCAACTTTGAAGATCCAAAGGAAGATGATGTCTTTGGACTGGGAACACGAGCAGATATTTCTTGGAAAGGTCTGCTGGATATGTCTACATGTACCGAATGTGGACGTTGCCAATCACAGTGCCCTGCGTGGCACACTGAAAAACCATTGTCACCAAAGCTTTTAATCATGGCTATGCGTGATCACGCCTTTGCTAAAACCGTTGAAAATGAAGCACTTGTCGGTGAGAACTCCCCAATTAGCTTGGATGTTTTGTGGTCATGTACAACATGTGGTGCCTGCGTTAATGAGTGCCCTGTTGATATCGAGCATGTCGATCACATCGTCAACATGCGTCGCTTCCAAGTTCTTGTTGAATCCGAATTTCCATCAGAGCTAGGTGGAACCTTTAGAAATCTGGAAAAGGCTGGCAACCCTTGGGGTGCTAACCGTTCAGATCGTGAAGCGTGGATCGCTGAATGTGATTTCCCAATTAATGTTGTTGAGGGTGAGCTACCAGAAGAGGTTGAGTACTTGTTCTGGGTTGGTTGCGCCGGTGCTTATGAAGAGCGTGCAAAGAAGACGACAAAGGCGGTTGCAGAGCTGCTGTATATGGCTGGTGTGAACTTTGCTGTTCTTGGCAAAAAAGAAACCTGTACCGGAGATCCTGCACGTCGTGCCGGTAATGAGTTCCTGTATCAAATTCTTGCTCGTGAAAATATTGAAACCTTTAAGGAAACATTTGGTGATCGGCCAAAGGGTAAGAAGAAGGTTGTTGTTACCTGTCCCCATTGCTTCACAACAATTGGTCGCGATTACGGGCAACAAGGATATGAACTTGAAATGCTTCACCACACTCAGTTGCTCAATCAACTATTACGTGAAAAGCGTTTGCTACCAATCAAGATGTCACATACAGCCATGACATTCCATGATCCTTGCTACTTGGGTCGTCACAATGAGATCTACCAACCACCACGTGAAATTCTGGAAGCAACTGGTGTTGAGTTAACCGAAATGCCACGTAACAAGGAACGTTCATTCTGCTGTGGTGCAGGTGGCGGTCGTATGTGGATGGAAGAAAAGATCGGTACCCGCATCAACATCAACCGTGTGGAAGAAGCAATTGCAACGGGTGCAACTGAATTAGCTGTTGCCTGTCCCTTCTGCCGCGTCATGACCAGCGATGGAATGAACGCCAAGGAGTCTGCGGTTGAAGTCTTAGATGTTGCACAGGTTTTGCTGCGCTCCGTCAAAGAGCCAACTATTTAAAAGACTGGGCGTCATCTCTCCCCATTCTCAGGAAACTTTCAGACTATGAGAGCATTCTCTAGCCATGACTACCACTATGGAAAAGAACAGCCAACGCATACTCGTCGTTGATGACGAAGCAAGCATCAGCGAGCTCATTTCTACAAGCCTACGATTTGTGGGCTTTGATGTCCGCACTGCGGCCAATGGTGCAGAAGCACTCCGTGTAGCTGAAGAGTTCAAGCCACATGCAATGGTGCTTGATGTCATGTTGCCTGATCTTGATGGCTTTGAAGTGTGCAAGAAGATTCGTAATGAAGGTGTTGATACAGGAGTTTTGTTCCTGACAGCTAAAGATGGCATGGATGACAAGGTCAAGGGTTTAACCCTGGGCGGCGATGATTACATGACAAAGCCATTTTCATTGGAAGAGCTTGTTGCACGCTTGCGCGCACTTCTCCGCCGCACAGGTGTGGATCAAATTGAAATTGATGATGAAAAGATGCGCTTTGCAGATTTGGAACTTGATGAGGCAACTCATGAGGTTCGTCGAGCAGGCGAGCTATTAGATCTTTCACCGACAGAGTTTGCATTGCTGCGTTACTTAATCATCAACGCAGATCGCGTTGTATCAAAGGCACAGATTCTTGATCACGTATGGCAGTACGACTTCCGTGGTGACATGGGAATTGTTGAAACCTACATCTCATATCTTCGCAAGAAGGTGGACTCCTTTGATCCACCACTCATTCATACTGTCCGTGGAGTTGG
>JBIKXW010000028.1:0-17277 GCA_044355565.1 Candidatus Planktophila sp.
GCCGCTCCAATAAAGATCAATATCGGCAAATCTTTCTTTGAAAACTTACCAGTTGTTCTAAACTTGAGAGCAAGTGAGATGGTGACAAAAAATGTAGCCCCGCGCATGGAGACCATTGTTAGTAATGCGCTTTCTTGAGAACCAATAGACATAAAGGTGAGCGACATTCCAAATCCTGCCGCTGCGCCTAACGCCAAAATCAACGGTTTGATTGGCAAACCATGTGACAGTTCTGGTCCACTGGCGCAAAAAACTCCGACTAATGCGATAACAATTCCCAGTGATGCGAGCATGGAAAGTTTGTCGCCTGTCACAATTGCGTACACCAATGGAATTACAGCGCTCATTGAACTTATCGGCGCGACAACTCCCATTCGCCCTGTTGAAAGGCCTTCATACAAACAAGCTAAGCCGATGTAACCAAACAAACCTGCCAGCGCACCTGATAGAAGATATCCATCAAATCCAAAAGCTTGTCCGTACCAATCCCTTGAAACAAGAACGATTAACAACCCTACGGCGAGACCTATAACCTGAGAAAAACCTAATACTGCAAATGGGTGATGCTTCTTACTAAGGCGACCTGCAAAGAAATCAGCTGTTCCCCATAGCGCACTTGATAGAAGTGCCAATAATGATGCCATAGACGCAAGGTTACCGCCCCGCCTCCCAAGAAAAGCGCACTCCCATCTTTATTCTAAGCAGGTGGATGCGAATGGTTTTGAGCGTTTAATTGATCATCTTCGCACCGTAACTCCAAGAGCTGAATTAACACTCACTGAGGTTCCTGCCCCTCAAAAACTTGCAACCTTTGCCTTTGCATTTTCCGCCGATGTATCCAACGGATTAATTGGAGATGAAGAGGATGAAATCGCTAATGGCCGCTTTGTTCTGCTCCATGAACCAGGTGGGCAGGCAACATGGGATGGCGAGTTTCGATGTGTCACCTTTGTAAGCGCTGATGTGGATCCGATTATGCAAGAAGATCCATTGCTTCCAGAGGTTGGTTGGAGTTGGTTTCTCGAATCACTCGATCTCAACGGCTGTACCTATAAATCACCAAGCGGAACTGTTACTCGTGTAACGAGCGCATCCTTCGGAAAGCTATCTCCTCGTAACAATGAGGCCGAAATTGAGATTCGAGCATCTTGGACTCCGATTGTTGAAGATCCCAAAGAGATCATTCAACACATTTTAAGTTGGTGTAATTTAATTTCCGAAGTTGCAGGATTGCCTCCGGTGCCAGAAGGCGTTTCCGCAATCTCTTCGGCACGCAGGCGTTAGGCATGAGTGACGAGATAGTCGCAGTTCCTTTACTGGAGCCGGCTTCAGGTACACCAGATGTAGTCGATACTGAAGATCGCTTCAATGATGCATTAAACCAATTAGCTCAAGGCGCTGGCCCTTTTGCCGTTGATGCAGAACGAGCATCTGGATTTAGGTACAGTGCTCGTGCATATTTAATTCAAATTAAAAGAAAGGGTGGTGGGCTGCATTTAATTGATCCCGTTGCCTTTGGCCCAGGACATCCCATCTTTATCGAGCTCAATACCTTGCTCAATACCGATGAAGTTATTCTCCATGCCAGCACCCAAGATCTCCCGTGCTTAAGGGAGCTAGGAATCAATCCCGTGAGACTTTTCGACACTGAATTAGCAGGAAGAATCGCTGGTTTGCCTCGTGTTGGCCTAGGCCCGTTACTTGAATCCTTAATGGGAGTTTCTCTTGCTAAGGAACACAGCGCAGCGGATTGGTCTGTGCGACCGTTGCCCAAAGAGTGGCTGACATATGCAGCACTTGATGTTGAGTTGCTTGTTGAACTTCGCGATCAAATGTACGCAATTTTAGTGAAATCCAAAAAATTGGAGTGGGCCCTTGAAGAGTTTGCATCAATAATAAAAGCTCCCCCAACCCCACCGCGAGTTGATCCCTGGCGCCGAACATCTGGAATGCACAAGATCAAAAGGCGGGATCAGTTAGCGGTGATCAAATCTTTGTGGATCGCCCGAGACTCTGTTGCTTCTGTGCAAGATATCGCACAAGGAAAACTTTTGAATGACTCTGCAATTGTTGAACTTGCAATTGCGGTTCCGACAAATAAGAAGGAGTTTGAAAAATGTTTGCGGCCGCTGGGGTTGCGTGCTCGCTGGTTAGAAAACCTTCAGCTGTGGCTTGATTCGATAGCAACCGCGGTTGCGCTGCCTGAAGATCAGTGGCCAGCGATGCGAACCAATGCAGATATCTTGCCTCCTATTAAATTGTGGAGAGATAAATTCCCTGAAAAGTTTGCACCCTTGTCCCATGCCCGAGCGGCGATTGAACTCATCGCACAAGACAATGAGATTCCAGTTGAGAATCTGATTACCCCTGAATATGTTCGTCGGGTGTGTTGGAAGCCGCCAACAGGAGCGACAACGGTCTTATCTCTTTCGGAGGTACAGCAAGCCTTGTCTGAACTAGGTGCTCGCCAATGGCAGATCGATTTAGTTGCTCCAGCGCTGGCGACAGCCCTGCTTGAGCGTGAGCCACTGGCTGTAGAGGTATCTGAAACCACAGCCGAAGAGGCGTAGCCAGGGCTGTTACAAACCCATACCCACGAGTAACATATCGCTCATACCTAACAAAGGATGAACCATGTCACGCACCGTAGTTCTCGTTGATGCAGTTCGAACCCCATTTGGAAAGGCCGGCAGCATGTACGCCGGAACTCGAGCCGATGATCTGATGGTTCGCGCTATCCGAGGTTTACTAGAACGCAACCCAAAGATCGATCCTTCATCGATTGAAGATGTTGCGATCGCAGCAGCTACTCAAACCGGTGATCAGGGAATGAACATCGGTCGAAGCACGGCTTTGCTATCTGGTTTACCTAACACAGTTCCTGGTTACTCAATCGACCGGTGGTGCGCAGGTGCGCTGACAGCTGTTACAACTATCGCTGGTGCAATTGCGATGGGTGCAAATGAGATTGCAATCGCGGGTGGTGTTGAACATATGGGTAACCATCCAATGGGAGAAGGAATGGATCCCAACCCTCGTTATCTTGCAGAACGAATTGTTGAACAAGATGCACTTGCGATGGGTGCAACAGCAGAACGTTTACATGATCGTTTTCCGCAATTAACTAAGGAGCGAGCAGATCGATATGCATTGAACTCGCAGTTGAAAACCGCAAAGGCGTATGCAGAAGGAAAGATTCAACGAGATTTAATCCCTACCGCTGCACGAAGTGCAGAACTTGGCTGGACAGTTGCAACCGCTGATGAAGCACCCCGTCCCAGCACAACTATGGAGGGTCTTGCAGGGCTCAAAACACCGTTCCGTCCTTCAGGTCGCGTAACACCAGGAAACTCTTCTGGACTTAATGATGGTGCAACCGCTGCAATTCTTGCCAGTGAGGAAAAGGCGTTAGAACTTGGATTAACGATCAAGGCAAAGATGGTCACCTTTGCATTTGCTGGTGTTGAACCAGAAATTATGGGATACGGACCGGTTCCTTCAACCCTAAAGGCGCTGAAGCAGGCAGGTCTAAAGATTGAAGATATTGGCGCATTTGAGATTAATGAAGCATTTGCTGTGCAGGTGATTGCATTCTTAGATCACTTTGGAATTGCAGATGATGATCCTCGAGTAAACCCATACGGCGGCGCTATCGCTGTAGGCCACCCGCTTGCATCATCGGGTGTGCGTTTAATGCTTAACCTAGCGCGCACCTTTGAAGCACAACCACAGGTTCGTTATGGAATCACAACAATGTGCATCGGTTTAGGCATGGGTGGAACAGTTATCTGGGAAAACCCACACTTCAAGGGAGCAAAGTAATCATGAGCGCAGATATCACACTTCCAGCAGGAGCACCTGAAGAGGTAGTTACCAACGCCTTAGTGCGCGACATAGATCTTGCCGCCTTTGGTGGCAAGGGTTCAATGGCGCTAATAACTTTGGATAACGGACATGATCACAACCGTCCAAATACATTTGGAGCACAATCGGTGAAGGCGCTCGATGCAGCGATCACCGATGCGATCGGACGCAATCCTGCAGCCATTGCGATTACTGGTAAACCATTTATCTTTGCAGCAGGTGCCGATTTATCAGCGCTCTCATTTTTAAATGATCGTAGCCAATCATTGGCTATTGGTAAGTTGGGACATGATGTCTTTCGCCGTTTGGGAGAAAGTTCAATTCCTACCTTTGCCTTTATCAATGGCTTGGCACTTGGTGGAGGTCTTGAGGTTGGTCTTCACTGTCATTACCGCACAGTTGCAACAACAGCGTTCACAGCTCTTCCAGAGGTTTTCTTGGGATTAGTTCCAGGATGGGGCGGTGCAACGATCCTGCCTAAGCTGATCGGACCAGAACGTGCCGTTCAGGTGATCATGCTTAACGCTCTCAACAACAACACCATGATGAAGGCAAAGGATGCTCTTAAACTTGGTGTAGTAGATGCAATGTTTGAACCTGCAGATTTTCTAGAACGTTCAATTGGTTTTGCCGTCGGCGTTCTCAACGGAACGACAAAGGTCGAACGCGCTGATTACAGCAATGATCCTGCATGGGAAAGTGCTCTTGCGACAGGTAAGGCTGCAGCGCTGAAAAAGTATGGTGGTGCAACGATCGCATCACCGATGAAGGCTCTAGAACTCATTGCAGCTGCTAGAACAAACACATTAGGCGAAGGTTTTGATGCCGAGGATCAAGTCCTTGCTGATTTAACAATGTCTGATCCCCTGCGTGCTTCGTTGTACGCATTTAATTTGATTCAGAAAAAGCGCAAGAAGGTAGAAGGTGCTCCAAAGCCTGCGCTAGCTCGCAAGGTCACAAAGGTTGGAGTTGTCGGTGCAGGATTGATGGCATCACAGCTGGCGCTGCTCTTGTTACGAAATCTCAAGTGTCCTGTGGTGATGACAGATATTGATCAGGCACGTGCCGATAAGGGTGTCGCATGGGTTAAAAATGAGCTGGCAAAGCTGGTCGAAAAGAAGCGGATGAGCGCTGAAGCAGCTGGTCGACTTTCACTTCTAATTTCGGGATCTGCAGATCAATCTGTTTTTGCCGGGTGTGACTTTGTCATTGAAGCCATCTTTGAAGAGCTTTCACTGAAGCAAGAGCTATTCAAAAAACTGGAAAGCATTGTTTCTCCTGAGTGCGTTCTTGCTACTAATACCTCTTCCCTATCGGTCGAACGCATGACTGAAGGACTCAAGAACCCAGAGCGTGTTGTTGGCTTCCACTTCTTTAATCCAGTTGCGGTAATGCCATTGCTAGAGGTTGCACGTACATCCTCGACTGATGATGCAACCACTGCTACGGCAATTGCTGTTGGCAAGGAGCTCAAGAAGACTATGATCATTTGCAAGGATGCTCCTGGCTTTGTCGTTAACCGCTTACTCACACGCTTCATGGGCGAAGTAACTGATGCAGTTGATGAGGGAACCGCACCTGATGTTGCAGACTCTGCGATGATGGAGATTGGTTTCCCGATGTCTCCATTCCAGTTGTTGGATCTCGTAGGTCCTGGAGTTGCTCTGCATGTTTCAGAAACCTTGCACAATAACCTTGGTCCTCGCTACCGAATCTCTCCAACTATGCAGCGCATGGTGAAGGAAGGTGTTCGTAACTTCTACATCAAGGGCGAGGATGGCTCAGTCGGTGCAAACCCTGCAGCACTTGCTCTCGTAGAAAAGGGAACAACTCCATCTACCGCTGAGCAAGTACGTGCACGAGCGCTAAAGGCGTTGGCAGAAGAGGCACGCATGATGCTTGATGAAGGCGTTGTAACAACCCCTGCTGAGATTGATTTGTGTATGTTAATGGGCGCTGGATGGCCGATGCACTTGGGTGGAATCTTGCCGTACTTGGATCGTGAAGGAATTAGCGAATCAGTAACCGGTAAGCGCTTCCATGACAAGGGCGTTGCATCACTTCCTTAAGACTAAGAAATCCACCCTGCAATCTGCTGCACTATTGCAGCAGGGGTGATTTCTAGATCATCAAGAATCTCATTGCGCTTTGAGTGTTCAATGAATTCAAGTGGAACACCGATTGAGTGCAGAGAGCAGTTGCTTCCTAGATCGCGCAAGCTTTCAGAGATCGCACTGGCGATACCTGCATGCCTAATCCCATCCTCTAAAACAACTACGTTTGAGTAATCGGCACACATCGCGATCACCGCTGGGGAAATTGGTTTAACCCACACCGGATCTACTACGGTAATTTCGATTGATCTTTCATGTGCAATCTTTGCGACATCGAGAGCCATGCCGGCCATTGCTCCGACGCTGATGAGCAAAACCTTCTTTGATGCACCGCGATGCAAAAGATCTACACCCGATACCCGTTCTAGTGCTGGAATATCTGCAGGGATCGCACCCTTGGGGAATCGAATCATCGAAGGTGCGTTGCTGATTGCAACACAATCACGCAGGATCTCCTTGAGTCGCGCTCCATCACGTGGCACACCTACTCGCATGTTGGGAACGATTCCAGTTAGCGCTAAATCCCAGATGCCGTGATGAGATGGACCATCATCTCCTGTAATTCCTGCACGGTCTAAAACAAATGTGACACCGGCATTGTGTAGTGCAACGTCGAGCAGCAATTGGTCGAAGGCTCGATTAAGGAAGGTTGAATAAATAGCAATAACTGGGTGCATTCCTGCGTAAGCCAATCCTGCTGCACTGGTCACAGCGTGCTGCTCCGCTATGCCCACATCAATAGTTCTATCCGGAAAGCTTTGCGAGAACTTATCTAAACCAGTTGGTCCAAGCATTGCAGCGGTTATCGCAACTACCTTTGAATTCTCTCTGCCAATGTGAGTAATTTCCTCGGAGAACACATTGGTCCACGATGGAGCTGATGCTTTGAGCGGCTTTCCGGTTACTGGATCAACAATTCCAACGGCGTGAAACTTTTCAGCGACATCTTCAAGGGCTGGCGTGTAGCCACGACCCTTTTCAGTAATGGCATGAACAATTACAGGCGATCCAAACTCTTTAGCCATCTGTAGAGTCTTTTCCATTGCAGAAATATCGTGGCCATTGATTGGGCCTAAGTACTTGAAACCAAGATCTTCAAACATGCCCTGAGGCGCCAACATATCCTTGATGCCTTTTTTGAGTCCATGTAGGGTTCCATAAATGTACTTGCCTACAACTGGAGTTTTTTGGAGAACGCGTTTGCCACGACCAAGGACTCGCTCGTACTCTCTGGAAGCGCGAAGTGAGGTTAAGTGATCTGCTAAACCACCAATAGTTGGAGAGTACGAACGCTCATTATCGTTGACCACAATTACGAGGTTTCTATCTGATTCTGGAGAAAGGTTATTGAGCGCTTCCCAGGACATTCCCCCAGTTAAAGCTCCATCGCCAACAACAGCGACCACATGACGATCTGATTGTCCGGACAATGAAAAACCGCGAGAGACTCCATCTGCCCACGATAGAGCGGTGGATGCGTGAGAGTTTTCAATTACATCATGTTCGCTTTCACGACGGTTGGGATAACCCGAAATTCCATTGCGTTGCCTTAACAAATCAAATTGATCTGCGCGACCAGTAAGAATCTTGTGAACATAGGATTGGTGGCCTGTATCAAAGAGGACAACATCGCGTGGAGATTGAAAGACTCTATGAACAGCGATGGTTAACTCCACCACACCAAGATTGGGTCCAAGATGGCCACCGGTTTGCGAGACCTTTTCAATGAGAAACTCGCGTATATCAGCTGCTAGTGAATCCAATTCTGCAGGGCTCATGCCCCGCAGTTGGTCTGGCGACTGAATGTTGATCTTCATCGTAAGTGAGTAAGTATTTACTCAGCCAACAATGATCGAAGTACGTACTGCATGATTCCGCCATGACGGTAGTAATCAGCCTCACCAGGTGTATCGATGCGTACCTTTGCAGTAAATGTCTTATCTCCAGCTGTAACGGTTAGCTCCTTCGGAACTCCTCCATTGTTGAGCGCTGTAATTCCGGTGATAGAGAAAACCTCGGTTCCATCGAGACCAAGTGATGCGGCTGTTTCTCCATCTTTGAACTGCAATGGCAAAACACCCATTCCGATTAAGTTTGAACGGTGAATACGTTCAAAGCTCTCGGCAATAACGGCGCGGACACCTAGTAATGCTGTTCCCTTTGCAGCCCAGTCACGTGATGATCCAGAGCCATACTCTTTGCCGGCCAAGATAACTAGTGGAACACCAGCTTCTTGATAAGCAACTGATGCATCATAAATAGTTGTTTGATCACCATTGCCAAGGAAGTTGCGAGTAAATCCACCTTCAACACCATTGAGCAACAAGTTCTTCAGGCGAATATTGGCGAAGGTTCCACGGATCATGACCTCGTGGTTTCCACGGCGTGAGCCATATGAGTTGAAATCTGCACGTTCAATTCCATGCTCTGCTAAGTACTTACCTGCTGGCGAATCTGCCTTGATATTTCCGGCTGGAGAAATGTGATCTGTTGTTACTGAGTCACCTAGAACGGCAAGAACTCTGGCGCTTGAAATATCTGTGACCGGAGTTGGGTTCTTTGGCATACCTTCAAAGTAAGGCGGCTTGCGAACGTAGGTTGATTTCGCATCCCACTCAAAAACCTTGCCTGTAGGTGTTGCAAGTGATTTCCAACGATGATCGCCCTCAAAAACTGTTGCATAATCCTTTGTAAACATCTCTGATGAGATTGAAGAGTCAATCACTGATTGAATCTCCTGAGGAGTAGGCCAAATATCTCTCAGGTACACATCATTTCCTGCCGTGTCTTTACCTAGTGAATCAGTTTCAAAATCATGATCCATTGTGCCTGCGATTGCATAAGCAACGACAAGTGGTGGAGATGCTAGGTAGTTCATCTTTACATCTGGGCTAATGCGACCTTCAAAGTTTCGGTTTCCAGAAAGTACCGCTGTGACAGCTAAATCACCCTCGTTAACCGCTTTACTGATTTCAATAGGAAGAGGCCCTGAGTTACCGATACATGTTACGCAGCCATAACCAACTAGGTTAAAGCCGAGCGCTTCCATGTACTTGGTTAAATCTGCACGATCATAGTAATCAGTGACAACCTTTGATCCTGGGGCCAAAGTCGTCTTTACCCAAGGCTTTGAATTCAAACCCTTTTCAACCGCTTTCTTTGCAAGGAGAGCTGCACCGATCATTACAGATGGGTTAGATGTGTTTGTACATGAAGTGATAGATGCAATAACAACATCGCCATTCTTAACACGAGTTGCGCCCGCAGAAACCTCGCCCTTATTTGTTTTCTCACCAAAATAGCCAGGTAGAACCTTCTCGAATGCGCTCTTTGAATCGCTAAGAGAGATGCGATCCTGTGGTCGCTTTGGACCTGAAATAGACGGAACAACAGTTGAAAGGTCTAGTTCAACAACTTGAGAAAAACGTGGCTCAACTGATGGGTCATGCCACATTCCCTGTGCCTTTGCATACTTTTCAACCAATGAGAGTTGATCCTCGGTGCGTCCTGTAAGACGCAGGTATCGAAGAGTTTCTTCATCAATTGGGAAGATCGCACATGTTGAGCCGTACTCAGGGCTCATATTTCCAATTGTGGTTCGGTTAGCCATTGGGACCGCTGTTACGCCAGGGCCAAAGAACTCAACAAACTTACCTACAACACCGACCTTACGTAGGATCTCTGTGATGGTTAGCGCCATATCTGTAGCGGTTGTTCCTAATGGAAGTTCGCCTGTGAGCTTGAATCCAACAACGCGAGGAATGAGCATCGAAACCGGCTGCCCAAGCAAAGCCGCCTCGGCCTCAATGCCGCCTACGCCCCAACCAAGAACTCCGAGTCCATTGACCATTGTGGTGTGTGAATCGGTACCCACAACGGTATCTGGATATGCACGCAATGTTCCCTCAACAGTTCGTGTCATGACAACGCGTGCGAGGTATTCAATGTTTACCTGGTGAACAATTCCTGTTCCAGGTGGAACAACCTTGAACTCATCAAAAGCGGTTTGTCCCCAACGCAAGAAGCGGTAACGCTCTTGATTGCGCTCGTACTCAATATCTGTATTTTGCTCAAATGAATCCTTGGTTCCAAACTTATCTGCGATAACAGAGTGATCAATTACTAGTTCAGCAGGGGCAAGTGGGTTTACCTTTGAAGGATCTCCCCCCAGATCAACAATCGCCTCACGCATCGTGGCAAGGTCGACTACACAAGGAACACCGGTGAAGTCCTGCATGATCACACGAGCTGGCGTAAATTGAATCTCAGTATCTGGCTCAACTGATGGATCCCAAGACGCCAAGGCTTTGATGTGCTCAGCTGTGATGTTTGCGCCATCTTCAGTACGCAACAAGTTCTCAAGTAGAACCTTCAAGCTATAAGGAAGGTTAGCCGCACCATCGATCTGGGAGATATCAAATATCTCAAAACTCTTACCCGCAACTTCTAGATTCTTTTTTGCGTTGAAAGAGTTCTTACTCATTATCAGCCTTTCGTCGATGCGCTTAACAGGCGCTCAAGATACCTCAGCACGCTCATACAGGGCAACACATTCGATGTGATGTGTCATTGGAAAGAGATCAAAGGCACGTAACCCCGCTAGTGCATAACTGTGATCTTCAAGATAGGCGGTATCTCTAGCCAAGGCAGCTGGGTCGCAAGCGACATACACAATGGCCCTAGGTTTTAATGAAGCAATCTGAGAAATCACATCCTTGCCAGCACCTTCACGTGGAGGGTCTAGAACAACTACATCTGCCGATGTCACGCGAGGCAGTAATTTGGCAACATCACCTGTAGCAACAGTTACATTTTTATACGCGGCGAAATTTCTTCGCGCATCCTCTGTAGCAACTTTGCTTCCTTCAATCAGATCTACTTGGCCGTTCTCGCCGACTTCATCAATGATGGCCGCAGTAAACAAACCAACACCACCATAAAGATCTAGAACATGTTCCCCGCTTTTGAACTTAGCAAAATCCAGAACAGTCTTCGTCAACACCACAGGAGCCTTTGCATGACTTTGCCAAAAAGACTCATGGCTTACCTCAAGAGTTCTACCTTCAACTGCTTCATGTAAAACCGTTGGGCCCTCTGTAATTCTCGCCTTTTCTTCGCCGCGGGTTGGAGCTAATGCGATGGTGCGCTCCCCCGAGTTAGAGGCGCTGATCTCAACTCGAACATCCCCCTTCAGGGCACGTGACGAGATCTCAGAAAAGTTCATTCCATCTACACAGATAATGCAATTGTCTACGGGTGCAATTGAATGAGATCGTGATTTGTAAAAACCAAGTTTGCCGTTTCGATTAGTTGTTGCGATAGCGCGAGTCCTCCATCCGATTGAAGCCCCTACCTCTTCTACCTCAACCCGAATATCCTTTTTTGCAATTCTGGAGAATTGTTCAGCGATAACATCTGATTTAAGTTGGCGTTGATATGAAGGATTGATGTGCTGAAAGTCGCAGCCGCCGCAACCAAGGCGATAAGAAAACTGACATGGTGGCTCTACTCGAAACTCAGAGGGTTTGGAAACTGCAACAACATCGGCACGGTTAAATGAGGATCCTGTGCTTGTGATTTCAATTGTGCACATTTCGCCCGGGATTGCGTGTCGAACGAAAATTACTGCACCGTTGTGGCGGGCGATGAAATGCCCCCCATGCGCGACCTTTTCAATAGTTAGTTCGATCAAATCACCGATTTTTAGCGCTGAACTCTTGTTTGATGCCATGGAAGGAAGTTTATGGGTGTAAGTTACATCCTGTGCACGTAGTAATCATGGGTTGCGGTCGAGTTGGATCATCTTTGGCCACTGAACTCGAAGCGGCAGGACATACAGTTTCAGTAATTGATCAGGCGCGAGAAGCTTTTCGCCGCCTTGGTCCAAACTTTAAAGGTCGCACAGTCACCGGCGTTGGTTTCGATCGGGACACACTCTTAGAGGCTGGCATTCAAGATGCCGATGCCTTCGCAGCGGTAAGCAATGGTGACAATTCAAATATTTTGGCGGCACGTGTTGCCCGAGAAACATATGGTGTAACCAATGTTGTTGCTCGTATCTATGATCCAGGTCGTGCTGAGATTTATCAGCGCTTAGGCATTCCTACCGTTGCCACAGTTTTATGGGCAACAGATCAAATCTTGCGTCGTCTAGTTCCCGAAGGATCGCGCTCTGAATGGAGAGATGCGACCGGCATGGTGCAACTGTGCGAGATGCATCCTCACGAGGATTGGTATGGTCGTCAAACACTTCTTATTGATTCTCTAACACCTGCACGGGTAGCTTTCATTACACGCTTGGGTGAAGGTTTAATCCCTGATGAGCACACAGTTCTTCAACAGGGGGATCTCATTCACGTAATGGTTTCTGATGCCGATGTTGCACGTACCGAAGAAATCCTTGCAAGTAGCCCAGAAGGTGAACGTTAATGAGAATTGCAATTGCAGGAGCCGGGAATGTTGGACGAGCCATTGCTCGGGAACTCTTAGATAACGGACACCAAGTGCTTTTGATCGACAAGGATCCAAAAGCTTTAAAACTGGAAAGTGTTCCGGATGCCGAATGGCTCATGGCAGATGCTTGTGAGATCACATCGCTTGATAATGCCCATCTCAACAACTGTCAGGTACTAGTTGCAGCCACTGGCGATGACAAAGCAAATCTTGTTACATCTCTCTTGGGAAAGACCGAGTACGGGGTTCCTCGTGTAGTCGCTCGAATCAATCACCCAAAAAATGAATGGCTCTTTGATTCATCATGGGGTGTCGATGTGGCGGTATCAACTCCTCGCATAATTTCCGCCCTTGTTGAAGAGGCTGTAAGTGTTGGCGATGTTGTTCGCCTCTTTTCCTTTAGAAAGGGTCAAGCAAATCTTGTCGAATTGACCCTTCCTGATGGATCTGCATGTATAGGTAAAACGGTAGAAGAGATTGAACTTCCAGAAAATGCTGCTTTGGCTGCAATAGTTCGCGATGGAAGAGTGATCACGGCGCAAGCACATGATGTTTTTGCCGCTGGAGATGAACTCCTCTTCGTGGCTTCGGCAGATGCTGAAACCCACATTAAAGCCTGCTTTATCTCTTAATCTGTAACCTTCTGCGCAGGCGGACCAGATTTAATAATCAACCAAGTTCCATATGCCGTTGCGAAAAACAGCGGATATCCCATCGCCAGGTTAACTGTTCCTAAGAGATTTACATTTCCGCTCTTATAAATTGGATACTGCACAGCAATTCTTAGAAAAAACATTCCCACCCAAAGCCAACTAGCCTTGATGTACATCTTCTTTCGGGCGGGGTTATTGCGCCATGTAAGGTTTTCTCCCAATAGGGGCCCTAGTACTAAACCTAATATTGGCCAGCCAACCAGATTTGCAAGTAGATAAACAGAGCCATACCCAAGATTTGTTAGTAACTTCGGAATATAGAAATCTGTTGCATTTCCACTTCGATTAGCAAAGTAAGCACAAATCAATACTCCAATTACTCCAGAGATTGAATGCTGAACGGTGTCCTTCTTAATTAAGCGGAAAATCGCCAAAACAATAGATAGAGATAGCGCCGCCCAGATCGCGGTATTGACCTCTTTTGTAAAGTTAAAAACAAGTAAGAAAACAATAGATGGAAGACCTGAATCAATCAGTCCTTTCTTTCCACCTAAAGCATTAACAACCTTGTCGCGATCCTCGTGATGTTGGCTCATGAACGGCCCGTCGATCCAAAACCACCAGTACCACGACCAGAACCAGGTAAATCGCGGACCTCGACAAACTCTGCGCGCTCAACCTTCTGAATAACTAGTTGGGCGATGCGATCCCCCTTTTTAAATGTTATTGCCTGATGAGGATCATGGTTGATCATGATGCATTGAAGCTCTCCCCTAAATCCTGCATCAACAGTTCCTGGTGCATTCACCATTGTGACACCATGTTTTATCGCTAAACCAGATCGTGGATGAACAAAAGCCGCATATCCATCAGGCAATGCGATTGAAATTCCTGTTGGCACAAGTGCCCTCTCCCCCGGATTTAAGGTGATGTCTATGCGTGAAACGATATCTGCGCCCGCATCTCCACCCTTGGCATAAACAGGAAGCGGAATACTTTCATCCAAGCGAGTAATAAGAATCTGTGGAGGTTTCATTTTTAGGGATTCACTTCAAAAGTTGGATCGACAAAGGCCATCAGCTCAGGAGATTTTGCAATCTGCTCTAAATACTCCTTTGGAGCGTTATTCATGAAGTGCTCCATAGGTACAACGATGTAAAGAGCTGCAGCTCTTACTGCGATCTCGCCATCTGGAGAGTTTAAACGCCCGATTGCCGATGTGTAGACCTTGCGATTTACCTGACCAGTAATTTCAGCGGTGATATGTAGGGTTGAACCCATTGGAACAGGTTTAATAAAATCGGTTTCTAAACGTCCTGTTACCGCTGGTGCGCGCAGTAGCCACATCAACTTTCCCAGCGCCTCATCGAAGGCAAGAGACAAGAGACCGCCATGAGCAAGACCAGGTGCGCCTTGATGATTTTCGGTGACTGTAAATTTTGCGGTGATATCTAATCCTTCACCAGCATATGCAACGAGATGAAGCCCAGTTGGATGAAGATCTCCGCAACCAAAGCAGTGACCAAAGTGAGATGGAATTTTGCTTCCGGCAACTGGAGCAAGAGGATGGCGCTCAGGTATTGCTGCACCCTCAGGAGCGGTCGTACTTGGAATACGTGCCATACCTGAACTTTACTCCCTTGATATCCGATACGGTAATCCCATGCGAGAAAATGGTGTGAGATATAGAGAAGTAGTACGTGCGCCACTATGGCTCATCGCCTTTGTGTACTTTCTTTTTCTCTCTTTAGTTTTATCGATTTGGGCCGCCCTAGGAAATACCCCAGCATTACTCAGCCTCATAGTTCTAACTGTTTGGCTTATTATTTTGTACTTTAGAACTGGGCTGACCATAGAAGTTGATGAGAAAGAGTTGCGTGTAGGTTCGGCCAAGATTGAACATCTGTATCTGGGGCAAGCCATTGCCCTCACTCCATCACAATTGAAGTTGATTCGTACACGCGATGCCGATCCATCAGCCTTCTTAGCGATCAGATTTTGGTCCAGTAATGCGGCCAAAGTTGAACTAGAAGATGAGCGGGACTCGACCCCCTACTGGTTAATCACCAGTAACAATCCTGAAAAGTTAGTTGAAGCTCTTAAAAACTAGTTGCACTCTTTACAAACTGCTTTAGCGCCTTCGCCCTTTGCTAACTGGGTGATGTGATGTACCAGGAAACAACGTGAGCAGGTGAACTCATCTACCTGCTTTGGAACAACTCGAACAGCAAGCTCTTCACCTGAAAGATCTGCGCCTGGAAGTTCTAGGTTTTCCGCAGCTTCAGCTTCATCAACATCGATTTGTCCGGATTGAGCATCAACACGCTTGGCCTTGAGTTCTTCTAGAGACTCCTCATGAAGTTCCTCATCAGTTTTTCTGGGTGTGTCGTAATCTGTTGCCATTGCTCTCACCGCCTTTTAGTCTCTCGACATTAACTCTTCAATTTGTGCTTGCGGGCGCATCATGGCGCACTTCAAGCCTTCCATGCTCTATAACACTCGGCGTGTCGGGGTTATTCCCCACTCATTGTTGAGATTTTTCAATTCTTTGCGCCAGGCCACCATCTACCCGGGCATGAATAGAGGTTCCTTCAGCGATGTACTGCTCTGAAAAGATCTCACCCCGTTCATGGATCGCATGCACTAAATCTCCTCTGTCATATGGAATCACAACCTTGATCTCCACAGATGGTCGAGGCAATGAGTTTTCAATCGCATGCAACAAGCCATCAATTCCAAAACCAGTTCGCACTGAAAAGGCGTAACTATTAGGTTCCTTTCGCAATATCTCCATAATCACATGGGGATCTGCGATATCGACCTTGTTAATTGCAATTATTTCAGGAATATCCTTGCCGCCGATTTCATCGATCACCAAACGGACAGCCCTGATCTGTTCGAAGGGATCAGGATGAGAGCCATCAACAACATGCACGATTAAATCTGATTCAGATACCTCTTCAAGAGTTGATTTAAATGCATCGATCAATTGGTGAGGCAGGTGTCGCACAAAACCTACAGTGTCGCTAAGGGTGTAGATACGCCCGTCACTTGTTTGAGTTTTACGTACAGTTGGATCCAAAGTTGCAAAGAGCGCATTTTCTACCAAGACGCCAGCATCAGTTAACTTATTGAGCAAAGAGGATTTACCAGCGTTTGTGTAGCCAGCAATAGCAACTGATGGAATATTGAAACGTCGACGCTCCTGACGTTTGGTATCGCGAGAGATCTTCATCTCGGCAATTTCTCGACGCAGCTTTGCCATCTTGTCTCTAATGCGTCGGCGATCAGTTTCAATCTTTGTTTCACCAGGACCGCGTCCACCAATTCCTGCACCACCTGCTGCACGTCCACCTACCTGACGAGACAGTGAATCACCCCAACCACGTAAACGTGGGAGCAGGTATGCGATCTGCGCTAACTCAACTTGGGCTTTACCCTCTTTGCTCTTCGCATGTTGCGCGAAAATATCTAAAATTAACGCGGTTCGATCCACAACCTTAACCTTCAGTTTGTCCTCTAGTTGGCGTAATTGAGAAGGCGACAACTCACCATCACACACAACGGTGTCGGCACCTGTGGACATGACGACCTGTTTAAGTTCAATAACCTTTCCAGAACCGATATAGGTGGCTGGATCTGGTTTATCGCGACGTTGAATCAAACCTTCAAGAACTTCTGATCCTGCTGTCTCAGCCAAAGCTTTGAGTTCGGCGAGAGAGTTTTCGGCATCCTTAATTGTTCCTTCTGTCCATACACCGACAAGAACAACTCGTTCTAACTGCAGTTGGCGATATTCAGCCTCAGAGATATCTTGAAGCTCCGTTGAAAACCCTTGAACACGCCGAAGAGCGTGACGCTCAGACAACTCCTGTGATTGATCTAAGTTTTGATCTTCTTCGCTTGCATCAAACTCGGCTGCAACTCGAGCGCTCTCCTTTAGCAACCTCTCAAACTCTAAATCAAAATCCTTACTCAAGAAGAAACCTCGAGATATCAACATCTCTAATCAGCACAGCCGGTCCAGTTAAAGTCGCGTTGGAGTGACCATCGATCGAGACTTCAAGTCTTCCTCCTGGAGGATTAATGACCCAGATCGCCGGCAGTTTCCCCTTTGTGTGAAGGGTTGCAGCTAAGGCAACTGCGCAGGTTCCGGTTCCGCATGATCGAGTCTCTCCTGAACCTCTTTCAAA
>JBIKXW010000064.1:0-5499 GCA_044355565.1 Candidatus Planktophila sp.
GACGTTATGCCGATTCAACCCGCAGCCCAGAACTCCCCAATCCCCACTTCAGGTCCAACAATCACACTCGCATCTGGCGAAAACATGGAGCTTTCATGGCAGGAGCGCGCCTTGTGCGCGCAGACCGATCCAGAAGCCTTCTTCCCAGAAAAGGGTGGCTCAACTCGCGAAGCAAAACGCGTATGTCTTTCATGCGATGTTCGTTCAGAGTGTCTTGAGTACGCATTAGCTCATGATGAGCGCTTCGGAATTTGGGGCGGTCTTTCAGAGCGAGAGCGTCGTCGCCTAAAGCGTCGAACTGCGTAAGGTTCACATTTCTCTCACGAGAAAGTGAGTTATACCTATGGCTTCCCAAGCCGCAGTAGATAAGCATCGTGTAACCGCTGTTCTAGTTTCACACAATGGAGCGGTTTGGTTACCCGAGGTTGTTGCAGCACTTACTTCGCAAACCCGCCCAATTGATTTAATCACTGCTGTTGATACTGGATCTCAGGATGCATCAACAAAGCTTTTAAAATCTGCACGCATTCCATTTATAGCAGCCGATGTGGAAACAGGTTTTGGTGAAGCAATTTCATTAGCTGTAAACAAGTTACCTCAATCAGTCGATCATGAATGGATCTGGCTGATCCATGATGATTGCGCACCAGCACCAACAGCGCTCGCAGAATTAATTGCAGCTATTGATGATCGACCTCAAGTAGTGATGGTTGGTCCTAAGTTGCTGGGATGGCATGACCGAACACATTTGCTTGAAGCAGGTATCAGCATTGCCGGTAATGGTGCACGTTGGACCGGACTTGAACCTTTGGAGTACGACCAAGGTCAGCATGATGGAGACCATGAAGTTTTAGCTGTTAGTACGGCGGGTGCATTGATTCGACGGGATGTATTTGAAGAGCTTGGTGGATTAGATCCTAATCTCACCTTGTTTAGAGATGATGTTGATTTTGGATGGCGAGCACGGGCTGCGGGCCATTCTGTAATGGTTGCTACCGGTGCTGTTGCATTTCACGCGCAAGCTTCAGCTACGGAGCGAAGAATAATTGAAGTAGCAGGAGCGATTCTGCATAGACCTTTGTTATTGGATCGACGCAATGCCGCATATGTACTCCTTGCTAACTCTTCATGGTGGATATTGCCATGGCTTGTTGTTCAACTTTTAGGAACGGCAATAGCAAGAGCCATTGGGTACCTCATAGCCAAGCTTCCTGGATATGCAGCTGATGAAATTTTGGCGGTCGGGGCCTTGATTGTCCGGCCTGGTTCAATAATTGCTGCACGAAAAGTGAGGAGAAAACAGCGCTTTGTTTCAGCGCGGGTTATCGCATCATTTATTCCACCTCGTTGGTCTCAGATACGCCTTGCCTCAGAAGGTGTCATCGATGCTATTCGTGGCAGGATGTTTAACGATGACTCTCAAACCACCTCTACCTCGGTTCTTGAATCCAATGAAGATGAAGATCTTTTAACTCCAGTAAGCACAAATCAATGGTTCGGTGTCTTTAAAAGACCTGAGGTTATTGGGTTTACTTTGATTACGATCGTTTCAATCTTGAATTCAAGAAATAGATTTGGCGCACTTGTCGGTGGAGCGCTTCCAATTTCTCCATCAGGGGCGACCGATTTGTGGCGAACATATTTTGAATCCTGGCATCAAGTTGGAATGGGTTCATCTTCGGCAACACCTACCTGGGTAGCAATTACAGCAACAGCCTCATTATTCTTTTTGGGAAAAGTGCAGTTCTTGATCACAACTTTTTTCCTGGTGGCACCTATTGTGATGATGTACACCGCCTCAAAACTTCTTAAGCGATTAACAAGCAACACTTGGATATCGATTCCAGCAGCTTTTCTCTATGCAGTTTCACCAGTAACGATCGCCGCAATCTCGACTGGTCATACTGCAACTGTGCTCTTTATGATGCTTGCACCTTACGTTGCTCTTCTGCTGCATGATATTGAAAAAATAGAACAGTATTCCTGGCGCAAAATTGCCGGCGTCTCACTTCTGCTGGCTCTCCTATATGGATTTTCCTTGATGATCTTCGTAATCGGAATAGTTGCGGGACTTATCTCGACTCTTAGTGACTATGAAAAACATGCACAAGAAGCAAATTCACCGTTGTATACCTTGCGACTTCAAAAGCGAGCTGCGTTAATCTTTGTTCCATTTCTAATGAACACTCCTTATTCGCTAGAAGCTTTAATACACCCAAGCCGACTTCTAGTTGAGCCAGGTTTGCTGATCTCTGGTGGCGGGCCATTTATGGCGCTTTTAGGCAATCCTGGCGGCGCTAATTCACTACCTGCATGGCTAATTAGTCCAATTCTTCTTGTTTTAATCATCTCCTTGTTCTCGTCAACACATGCTCGTCGAATTGCCGAATATGGCGTAGGCGCTCTTGTTCTGGCGGTAGTTCTTTCATCACTTTCAATCTCCACCCATGGAAATGAAGCATCGTCAAAGGTATGGCCAGGTTCAGTACTCGTTCTGGTGACTCTTGCCTCTATAGCTTCAGGAACCGTGTTATTGGATCGCCTAAGAGAAACTCTTGTTCTGAGTCACATTCACTATCGCCACATTCTTTCTGCGCTGCTCTTGTTTGCAACCTTTACTTACTCAGTTCTTGCAGTTGGCTGGTCGGTAAGCAAAGGCGCTGATTCTTTAGTTCAAGCAAATCGCGAGACTGTGATGCCGGCATTCTTGAGCGCTGAGAAAGACACAAAAATTCTAGTTTTGCGTGAAGTTGGATCTCTTGAGGAAAAGAAGATCCAGTACTACCTATCTCGCGGAAGAGACATATCGCTAGGTGAACCTGATGTTGCACCTGAACAAACCCCTGCAATCGCTGAAGCTGCTCGTGGACTTATTGATGGATCTGGAGTTACCAGTAGTAACACCCTTGGTAATTTTGGAGTTAAGTATGTATTTGTAAAAGCGCCATTTAAAAAGGAGATTATTCGCTCAATCGATGGGTTAGGTGGATTCTCTCGTACATCAGCAACATCTTTAGGTGTTGTGTGGAAGGTAACTACTCCAGCTTCGCGTTTAATGTTTATTGGTGAAGATGGTGTTCGTAAAGAGTTACAGGCTGGTGAAGTTGGAGCGCGTACATTAGTTCCATCGGCAGGCACTCTGATCTTAACCGAAACTTATAATCGCTCTTGGCAGATTCTGGAAAATGGATATCGACTAGATCGTGGCAAGAATGAGCAAGGTTTGCCAATATTTACAGTTACCGAACCTGGTGAAATTTCATTGATCCATGATGGAACTGTTCGCCGTGGCTGGCTTTCACTTCAGTTGATTTTCTTTGTATTGGTGCTGGTTATGGCACTTCCAGCTGGTCGTCGCAAGAGCGATATTTCAGACAGGGAGTTGGCATGAAACTATCTCGCCCACTTCGCTTCATCGCCGCAATCGCAATTTCAATTGTTATCGCTTCGGTATTGAATGTCGCAATCTCCAAGAAGAGTTTTTCTGAAAACTATCCGGCGGTTGTTTGTCCTCCAACTTTGCCCGGTCTTTCTTCGCAGATCTCTTTATCCTCGAAGCAAACACAGTTCCAGAGATTGCAAAATAGGAGTACAAAGACCGAGATGGTGAAGGTGCTACGCCTTCCAGTATTGAAGGATTCACTGCTCTTTAATTCAGAGGGCTCCACACCTGTTGCCTGGCAGAGCCGCTCTGAAAAATGGGCCGGCGGAGTCCTGTGTTCAGGACCAGCATCTTCTCAGTGGTTTGTGGGAGCAAGCGCGGATGTCACAACCAAGGGTCGATTAATCATTGTCAATAGTGGTTTAAGTGATGCTGTTGTTGATGTGCAGGTATTTACAGAAAAAGGCAAACAGCCATTGAGAACTTTGTCAGTTCAATCAAAGAATTATCTAGTGATCTCGGTTGACTCACTTGCCCCAGGCGACAAGAGATTGACCATCAATGTTGCGCCTAGATCAGGCCGAGTTAACTCTTTTGTAATTGATGAGCAAGGAAAAGGATTACGCGCACTTGGTGGGGATTTTGTCAATCCAATTAGTACACCTAGTAGAACACTCGTCATTCCCGCTATTCCAAATCCAGGCAAGGGATCAGGACAAGGTTCATCCTCTGTGCATCTTTTAAGAGTCTTAAATCCGGGAGATGTTGATGCGAGCATCTCAGTTGAGCTTCTTTCAGCCGATGGTGTTTTCATCCCGGTTGGCTTGAATTCCCGGAGTATCGCAGCAGGAAAAGTCTCAGAGTTTGCATTCTCACCCAGAATATCTTCGAAGGTATTTGCATTAAGGATCACATCTACCGAAGCCATAGTTGCAGCGGTTGAATCCTCTGTTGCGGTTGGAAGCAGAAAAGACTTCGTTTGGAGTACACCTGCTCCTGAACTCTCTAGATTCACAGTGGCACTTACTGGACTTGCGCCAACGATCGCATTCACCGGCCCCAAGATTAATGTCGAGCTCGAACTGAGTTTGATAAATGGCAAGCGGATTCGTAAGGCACTTCAGGGAAGTGACATCGTTACATGGAAGATTCCTGTAGCTGCACGCTCGATGGAAATCACAAAGGTTAGCGCCGATACATATGCCGGCGCTTTAGTCTCTTCGACTAATGGGTATGGATACTTTCCAATCGCCCCAGGAAGTGTTCTGACTCGAGTCGAAATTCCAGACTCAAATATTCGTATTTTAAATCCTTGATAATCCCAACTTTTTATACCCCTTCCCACTAATGTTTCACTCATGAGAATTCAGGGTGGTCGTGCCTGCTCCCGTGCAGGGTGCAGGTCACATGCAACTATGACCCTGACTTACATCTACTCGGAGTCAACAGCAGTTGTTGGCCCTCTTGCCACCTACTCCGAACCACATGCATATGATCTGTGTGTTGTTCACGGAACTCGGTTGAAAGTTCCACATGGTTGGAGCGTTATAAAGCAAGAGCTAGATGGAACATCTCAAGGGCCAACCGAAGATGATTTAATGGCGATTGCAAATGCGGTTCGAGAAGTTGCATCTAAAGATGTAGAACCGATTGCACCAATTGAAACGACATCTGCTCAACAACAAATTGGACGTCGCGGACATTTACGCGCAGTTCCCTCATAGCATCCTATGGAACAAATCCCCAATATTTTTAAAGCCTATGACATCAGAGGTTTAGTTGACACTGAAATAGATGCGGATTTTTCTTTCGCAACTGGAATGGCATTTGCTCGATTTTTACAAATAGAACGCGAGCCGGGAACAATTGTTATCGGTGAAGATATGCGCCCATCCTCACCAGAGCTAGCAGATGCTTTTTCAGCAGGGGTTACCTCGCAAGGAATGGATGTCATTCGTATCGGCTTAGCTTCTACAGATATGTTGTATTTTGCATCAGGAAAACTAGGACTACCAGGCGCTATGTTTACAGCAAGCCATAATCCCGCTCAATACAATGGAATTAAGCTGTGTTTAAGTAAAGCCCGCCCAATTGGAAAAGAGTCAGGGTTGCTTACT
>JBIKXW010000029.1:0-16541 GCA_044355565.1 Candidatus Planktophila sp.
GCCAGTTATATGCACGAGCTTTACCTTGCCAGTTCTCATTTTCAGTTTTGCCAACTAATAAACCAGCTACGTGATACCCCTGCGTTGGAACGCTTGCAAAAATTTCATCAATTATCTTCTGATCCGGACGCTTAGAAAGATCTGGAGAAACCGCTGGAACCAACTTCTGAGAACTACGGAAAATTGAGCCCATCTCGAAGATTGCGAAATCCTTTGCACCACGACTGATATTGCGTTGGGCAACTTCAATCAGACCTGGCACCAGATGAACCCGCATTAATGGGAACTCTTCAGACATCGGGTTTGCAACCTTGTATGTCGAAGCACGTTCTCCAACAAATCCCATTGAATCAATAGTTGCTTGGTTGGTAAATGGGAAGGTTTGAACCTCCGCTAAACCACGACTAGCCAACATTGTTGCAACGGCACGACGACGCTTTTGAGTCGCAGTCAAGGTTGCATGTAATGGGCGTGGAGGCAGTACGGATGGAATCTTGTCGTAGCCGATCATACGAGCGACTTCTTCGGTGAAATCAGCTGCAGTCAATAAGTCAGAGCGCCACGATGGAGGATCGATGGTGAAGGTTTTCTCATCAACATCGCAACCAATCACACGTAGCAGTTCGGCGACCTTTGTTGCTGGGACATCAAAGCCAAGGGTCTTCGAGATATAGGAAGGGTCGATTGTCACCAAGGGCGCATAGATCGGTTCGCCGTCGACAACGGTTGCAACATGTTTGGCTGAACTATGTGTCGTGAGAAGTTGAACAAAGCGAGCAGATGCGAACTCCGCTAGAGATGGGTCGACGCTGCGCTCTAATCGACGTGATGCTTCAGAGGAAAGTTTGTGGCGACGTGAGTTCTTGGCGATGCACACCTCACAGAAATGAACCGCTTCGAGAGCGATCTCTGTGGTTGTTTCGGTGATCTCAGATGAAAGACCACCCATGGTTCCTGCTAAAGCTAATGGTTGTTCATCATCACAGACCATCAAATCATCAGGATCCAAGGTGCGCTCTACGCCATCGAGAGTCTTAAACTTTTGAACCTTACCCGCGCGCTTAACAGTAAGTCCGCCTTGAATCTTTGCTGCATCAAAAGCGTGCAATGGTTGGCCCAGTTCGAGCATTACATAGTTGGTGACATCGACAACTAAAGATATTGAGCGCATTCCCATTTTCTCAATACGACGTCGCATCCAAATCGGTGTTGTAGCCTTCGGATCGAAGTTTGAAAGGGTACGCAGATAGAAAACAGAGGCGGTCGATTTATCTGCAATCTTTGCAGTTACGCCCTTACCGGTTTCCTCAAACTTTAATCCCCGCAGTGCATCAACTGGATCCGTGAACTTTAGATCAAGAGATCCTGCGACTTCACGTGCAATTCCCCGGATGCTTAACGCATACCCACGATCAGGATTAACAGCCACATCAAAAATCACATCATTGATCTGCAGCGCTTCGATCGCATCTGCTCCAATAGTGACATCGTCTTCGGTGAAAACCATAATGCCCTCGTGGTCATCACTTATTCCAAGTTCACGCGCAGAACAAATCATTCCATTCGAAGTTTTGCCATAAGTCTCACGAGCACCAATTTTGAAATCGCCGGGAAGAATGGCTCCTGGCAAGGCGGCAATGACTAAATCCCCCACTGCAAAGTTAGTAGCCCCACAAATTACATAACGAGTTTCACCCTCGCCGCAATCAAGGCCTACATAGCGAATTGGCTTTTTAAACTCTGTGATCTCTTCAATGGACAGAACCTTGGCAAACTTCAAAGGTCCAGTTAAATCAGCGCCCTGCTTAATGATTTCTTCAACCTCAAAACCAACCCGAATGAGTCCATCAGAGATTTGTTCAGCTGTCACAGATGCAGGGATATCTACGAACTCTTTGATCCACGATAAAGGAGCGCGCATTACAGGCCAACTCCAAACTGACGTGTGAAACGTAGATCGCCTTCGACGATGTCATGCATATCTGTAATTCCGTGACGAACCATGAGCGTGCGTTCGAGACCCATTCCAAATGCAAAACCGCTGTAAAGATCTGTATCGATTCCGCATGTTGCTAGAACCTTTGGATTGACCATTCCGCAACCGCCCCATTCGATCCAACGGTTGTTGAAGTAAATATCAACCTCGGCACTTGGCTCGGTGAAAGGGAAGAAGGATGGACGAAGACGTGTCGTTACATCTGGGCCAAACATGTGACGAGCAAAGTTATCGAGCGTGCCCTTGAGGTGCGCCATCGTGATGCCCTTGTCGATGACGAGACCTTCTACTTGATGGAATACAGGGCTATGCGTTGCATCTAATTCATCGGCACGGAATGTACGTCCTGGACATACGACATAGATCGGTGGCTGCTGCGTGAGCATCGTACGAATTTGAACAGGTGATGTGTGGGTACGTAACACCATTCCAGATTCAACTGGCTCGATGAAAAATGTATCCTGCATTGTCCGTGCAGGATGATCCGCGGGCATATTGAGAGCATCAAAGTTAAGCCAACCGGATTCAAGCTCTGGACCTTCTTCAACTGCGAAACCTTGTTCAATAAAGAAATCAGAGACCTCATTTTTGATAATTGATATTGGATGAAGGCCCCCGCGATGAGAACGATTGACGGGCAAGGTGATATCTACAACCTCTTCAAGCAAAACCTTGCGATCGCGCTCTGCTTCAAGTGCAGCGGTTGCTTCAGCGAGAGCTTGGGCAATAGAAGCTTTCGCCTCACCAATGACCTTTCCAAAGGAGGCCTTGTCTTCTGGAGAAAGTGCTCCTAATCCACGCGATGCAAGAGCTATCGGAGATTTGTCGCCAGAATGGGCTAACCGGGCGACTTTGAGTGAATCTAAATCGGTGGCGGAGGCGAAGGCCTTTCGGGCATCTTCAACCCAGGATGAAATCTCCTCAACGCGCATAGGGAGAACTCTATCGGGAACCGCTTTGTTAACGCGGCATATTTGATAGGTGATACATAACAATCGAGGCGGCAGCGGACAAATTAAGGCTTTCTGCATTGCCTGGCATTGGAATGCTCACGACCTCTATGTGATCAATGGCTTGGGCGGTCGACAATCCACGAGCCTCATTACCAAAGACGGCGACTGTATCTGTTGTAGTAACAAATGAATCGAGGGCGATCGAACCAGTTGCACCTAATGAGAAGGCATTAATTCCTGAATTCATGAGCTCTTCCAGACCAACTGATTCAAACACTGGAATATGCCATAAAGATCCGGCGGTGCTTCTAACCACCTTTGGTGAATACATATCAACGCTTCCAGGCGAAGTGATGACTGCATCCATTCCAAATGCATCGGCAGATCGCAAAATTGTTCCTGCGTTTCCAGGATCTTGAACCTCTGAAAGGTAAATAAATTTACGGGAGCCATTCAGTGAAATTGAACTCAACTCAACCTGTGGAATGGCGCAGATCGCAATGATTCCTTGTGGAGTTATCGTTTCAGACATTTGTTTCATTACTTCATCGCTGACATCGACGGTGTTGAATTGAGTTAGATCTGCGATCTCTTCGACCTTCGTCCGACCATTTGCCGTTAAGTAGAGAGTTTCAATCCTTGGTCCACTCTTTGAAACAAGGGCTTCGCGTGCACATTGCAAACCTTCGGCTACAAAATGGCCGGCGCTCTTTCTTTCCTTTACTCCCCTAGAACCAATAAGAGCCTTAACTCGCGCAATATGTGGCGAGTTAAGGCTCTCAATCATTATTGGAACTTAGAGTGCTGCAAGGCTCTTGCGAGCTACATCAACAAGTGTCTTGAATGTTGCTGGATCATTTGTCGCCATATCTGAAAGAACGCGACGATCTACCTCAACACCTGAAGCCTTGAGACCCTGGATGAAGCGGTTGTATGTAAGACCATGTTCGCGGCAACCAGCGTTAATGCGCTGGATCCATAGGCGACGGAAATCACCCTTCTTGTCCTTACGGTCATTGAATGCATAAACCATTGAGTGCGTAACTTGCTCTTTCGCCTTTGTGAAAAGACGTGAACGTTGTCCGCGGTATCCGCTGGCACGCTCAAGAGTTGTGCGACGCTTCTTCGCTGCGTGTACTCCGCGCTTTACTCTCATTTAACCCGCTCCTTACTTCAAACCAAGCATGCGCTTGGCGGTTACTGCGACAGTTGGCTTTGCAGCCGACTCTGTCGATAGACGACGTGTTACTCGTGAAGATTTGTGCTCGAGCAAGTGGCGCTTTCCAGCGCGCTCGTGCATAACCTTTCCAGAACCTGTGATGCGGAAGGTCTTCTTCGCACCGCTGTGTGTTTTCATCTTTGGCATGGTTATGCTCCCTTACTCCGTTGTCTCTGCAGCTGCGGCCTTCGCCTTGCGTGCTGCCTTTGCTTCTGCAACTGCTTCTGTCTTCTTCTTCGTTGGCCCAAGAACCATGGTCATGTTTCGTCCCTCTTGCTTAGGAGCGAACTCAACAAAACCAACCGCTGCGATATCTTCTGCAAGACGTTGCAACATCTTGTAACCCAACTCAGGACGCGTTTGTTCGCGACCGCGGAACTTCATAGTCACCTTGACCTTGTCTCCACCCTTAAGAAACTTCTCAACCTGACTACGCTTTGTTTCGTAATCATGATTTTCGATCTTCGGTGTTAAACGCACCTCCTTCACCACAATGTGGGTCTGGTTTTGTCGCGCTTCCCGTGCCTTTTGTGCAACTTCGTACTTGTACTTTCCGAAGTCCATGATTTTGCAAACAGGTGGATTAGCTTCAGGCGCGATCTCAACTAGGTCGAGACCAACTTCATCTGCCATCTTTAACGCTGTATCGATATCGACAACTCCAACTTGTTCACCGGTATAACCGATCAAACGAATTTCAGGTGTGCGAATTCGATCGTTGATGCGAGGTTCAGTGCTGACTTTGAGCTCCTTCGGTTCGTTAACGCTTTGGTGTAACAGCGCTGCAAAAGAAAACCGCAAGGGCAAGAGAAATACATCCCTTATCCGACAAACCAGCCCGCACTAGTGGCGATGAAGGTGGGAGCGGTAACTCCTCTTGCAGTGGTTGTTACGCCACTGGTCTGGAGCAAAGGTTACCCGCACAGGGGTCAAAAGGCGAAATTGAGCGTGAAGGGCTATCCGCCCATAGCGTGGAAGCCACCATCGACATGAATGATTTCAGCGGTGGTCTTAGGGAACCAATCCGAGAGCAGGGCTACCGCTGCTTGCGCCGCCGGGACGGGATCATTGACATCCCAATGCAGTGGCGAGCGTTCATCCCACAAATGCTCAAACCGCTCAAAATCAGGGATTGATTTTGCCGCGATAGTTTTAATAGGACCTGCAGCAACTAAGTTGATACGAATATTTTCCGCTCCGAGATCGCGGGCTAGGTATCTTGATGTCGCTTCAAGTGCAGCCTTTGCCACACCCATCCAGTCATACTTTGGCCAAGCGACCTGTCCATCAAAATCCAATCCGACGACAGATCCACCACCATTAAATAATGGACGTGCCGCCATCGTCAAGGATTTAAGTGAGAAGGCGGAGACTTGAACCGCCGTAGCAACATCCTGCCATTGCGTGTTCAGAAAGTTTCCACCCAGCGCCGCTTCGGGAGCAAAACCAATTGAGTGCACTACTCCATCGAGACCCTGTGGGAAGTGTTCACGGACTCGAGATTCGAGGGCAGCTAAATCGGCATCACTTGTTACATCAAGTTCAATCACAGGACATGGATTTGGTAAACGTCCAGCGATGCGAGTTGTTAATGACAATGCACGGCCAAACCCAGTCAAAATGACATCGGCACCTTGCTCTTGTGCAAGGCGAGCAATATGAAATGCGATAGAGGCTTCGGTGAGTACACCCGTGACCAGGATCTTCTTGCCTTCGAGAATTCCCATTTAGTGTCCCATTCCTAATCCGCCATCTACCGGAATTAATGCGCCCGAGATGTAACTTGCTTGTGGTGATGCAATAAAGGTTACGACATCTGCGATCTCTTCAGCAGAACAAAAACGACCAAGCGGAACCGATCCAGCGATCTCTGCACGGCGCTTTTCATCTAAGGTCGCAGTCATATCGGTTTCTACAAATCCTGGTGCTATGACATTAGCGGTGATTCCTCGACTTCCGAGCTCCCGAGCAAAGGAGCGGGCCATTCCGACAAGACCAGATTTTGATGATGAGTAATTGACTTGGCCAGCTGATCCGAGAGCACCAACTACTGAACCAACAAATATCAATCGTCCTCGCTTGAGTTTGAGCAATCCTTTAGTTGCTCTTCGCGCAACGCGAAATGCACCCGTCAGATTGGCATCAATGACTGATTCAAAATCCTCATCGCTCATACGCATCACTAAGCCATCCTTAGTGATTCCCGCATTTGCAACAACGATCTCAGGAATCCCCCACTGTGTTTCGATAGATGCGAAACCAGCTTCAACGCTTTCAGTATCTGTCACATCCATCTGTACCGATTTGAAACCGGCAGGTGCCTGGCCAGTTCGGTAGGTAACAATTACAAGGTGACCCGCTTTTTCTAGAGATCGGGCTATTGCTAAACCAATTCCACGGTTTCCGCCGGTGACAAGCGCGATTGAACTCATGCCTAAAACCTACTCGCTACCTCGGAGTAATCAAAAGAAGCGAAGGTGCGCGCCGAGCGTTACTCTTACCCTATGGCCAAAGAAAAGAAGATTTTCGACATCACAAGCGCGCAAAATGCGCTGACTCGTGATCAAGCTGGCCGTCAAAAGCGTTACTTCATATCGATGATGATTCGTACCGCCTGCTTTATTTTGACTGTGATACTTCCAAGCCCCTATCGCTGGTTTGCATTAGCTGGAGCGGTAACACTTCCTTACTTTGCAGTGGTAATCGCTAATGCCGGTCGCGAAACAGTTTCTCGTGGAAGTGACATCGTAGAAGATAAGCCACTAGCGCTCGATTGATTCATGCCTTCTCAGAAGAAGGGCAAGGAGCCCTGGTCAATTTTCAAATCTTTAGTAGCGCTGGCACTGATCCTTCTATGTGTCTGGGCTTCACAATGGCAGTACCAACGTGGAGTAGATCGCCACGCTCGCAACACAATCATCGAAGAACGAATCGCTCGAGAAGCAATTGAATTGAGTTCAATAGATTCAAATTTAGCCAACAATGAATGGCAAAGCATCAATACATCTGGGAGTTTTGATGAATCCCGTCAGATACTGCTGCGAAATCGATACTCGGAGGGAAAGTACGGATACGAAGTTCTGACACTCTTTACAACCTCCACGGGTAAAAGTTTTTGGGTAGATCGCGGGTGGGTACAGGCGGGGGCAACGGCAACAACACCGCCAAAGGTAAGCAGCCTCCCCCAAGGTGAAGTGAGCATTACTGGAAGATTTAGATTGGACTCTTCTCTTCCTCGTGGCTCTTTTTTTGCATTACCTGGCTCTGGTGAAGATTTGGTTTCCGAACTGAATGCACAATCTCAATTAGATACCGAGAGTTTTTATCTTGATTTACTGAGCGGCTCTGAGCCATCTCTGACTCCAAATTCACCGGCTCAGTTGCCATCATTAAGCGATGGACCACATATGGCGTACGCGCTGCAGTGGCTCATCTTTGGTGGATTAGTAATCTATGGTCGTTTCTTAATTAGAAGAACCCGTTAAATCCTGACGGTTATACAACTCTGAATACAGACCACCCTTAACCACTAACTCATCATGAGTGCCGCGCTCTACTATCGCACCCTTTTCAAGTACCAGGATCTGATCTGCATCTCTAACGGTGCTTAATCGGTGTGCGATCACAATACTTGTGCGGCCCTTCAACGCTGTTTGCAGCGCAGCATGAACCAACTGTTCATTCTCTGAATCTAGATGCGCGGTTGCCTCATCCAAAACAACTAAGGCTGGTGACTTTAGAAGTAGACGCGCAATTGCAAGACGCTGTTTTTCGCCACCTGACAAGCGGTGACCGCGCTCTCCCACCATTGTCTCTAACCCATTTGGGAGCGAATCAATAAGATTCCAAATTTGAGCCGATTTACATGCCTGCATCATCTCTTCTTCAGTTGCATCTTGTTTTGCATAGCGAAGATTTTCAGCGATAGATTCATGGAAAAGGTGTGCATCCTGCATTACGACACCAATCGAATCACGCAATGACTCTAAGGTCAGATCTCTGATGTCATGGCCATCAATAGAAATTGATCCTTCTGTAACATCGTAAAGGCGTGGCAATAACGCACTAATAGTTGTCTTGCCAGCTCCGGATGGACCTACTAATGCGGTCATTGTGCCCGGGGCTGCAACAAATGAAAGGTCACGCAATACCTGTCCACTTTGAACAGTTTCAGTCTTTGCGGCTGACTCCAATGATGCGAGTGAGATCTCCTCGGCGCGAGGATATGAGAAGTTAACATTCTTAAACTCAATTCGAGGCTCAGTTGTTTTCAAAACAACAGCGTTCTCTCGACTCTTAACCATTGGCTCTAAATCCAAAACTTCAAAAACTCTCTCAAATGAGACAAGTGATGTCATCACATCAATACGGACATTTGAAAGCGCAGTTAATGGCCCATAAAGGCGGGCTAGTAATGCTGTAATCGCTAAAAGAGTTCCTACGGTAACTCCGCCTTTAATTGCAAGGTGTCCACCAATTCCATATGCAAATGCTGTTGCAATTGCGGCAACACTAGTCAGCGCAATGAAAAAGAGACGATTGAGCATCGCCATCTTGATTCCGATATCTGCGACACGACGTGCGCGGCTTCTGAAGTACTCACGTTCGCGATCTGGCTCTCCGTACAGCGCTACCAGCATTGCACCTGAAACGTTGAATCGCTCTGTCATCGTGCTAGACATTTCGGCATTGACGCCAAATGACTCGCGGGTCAGTGATTGCAACCTTCGACCTACCCATTTCGTGGGAATCAGAAAAACAGGAAGCAATAAGAGTGAAAAGATTGTTATCTGCCAGGAGAGAATTAGCATCGTGATAGTAACCAGGAACAAGCTAACAACGTTGCTGACAACACCTGACAGGGTTGCTGTAAACGCTTGCTGCGCCCCTATTACATCTGAGTTGATTCTTGATATCAAAGCGCCAGTTTGCGTACGCGTGAAGAAGGCGATTGACTGCTTCTGAACATGAGCAAAGACCAGTGAACGCAGATCGTAAATCAAACCTTCACCTATGCGAGAGGAAAAATAACGTCCCAACATGTTGATTCCTGCATCTGCTATCGCTAACAAGCCGACAAGAATGGCTAAATTTGTAACAACTGATGGATCCTTCGGAATAACACCATCATCAATCAATCGCTTGAGAAGTAGTGGGGTTGCGACAATTAATCCCGCATCGACTACAACTGTGGCCAGATAAATGAAGATGTTTGTTCGGTATGGCCGTGCAAAAGAAAAGATTCGTTTAACAGTTCCTGGCTTTAGTTTTTGTTCCTTCACTGAAGGATCTGCGGTCATCGAGCGGTGGGTCATCCACGCTGCATGCATTGACATAATTAAACGGTAAAGCCGAGAGCGCGCAGCTGATCTCTTCCATCATCGGTGATCTTGTCTGGACCCCAAGGCGGCATCCATACCCAGTTAATCTTTACATCAGTTGTCATCCCCGCAAGTGCTGCACGAGTCTGATCTTCAATCACATCCTGTAAAGGACAAGCAGCAGAAGTTAATGTCATGTTGAGAATCGCGATATTTGCTTCATCGACCATCACATCGTAGATAAGTCCAAGGTCAACTACATTGATACCGAGCTCAGGATCAACAACATCCTTCATCGCCTCTGTTACATCATCAACGCTTGTAGCCATTGTTATTCTCCCCCTGTTGTTGTATTAATTCTAACCGCTGCATCCTTAAAAGCCATCCATCCCAGTAATGCACATTTGATACGGGCGGGAAACTTTGATACTCCCGCCAACGCCACTGCATCTTCAAGAACATCAGGATTTCCCTCCTTGGTGCCCTTACTCTGCATCAATTCTGTGAACTCAATAAGGATTGAATCTGCATCGGCAAAACTCTTGTTTACCAATAGATCGCTGGCGATAGAGACGCTAGCTTGCGAGATAGAGCAACCAACACCATCCCATGTGACAGAGGTAATTACCCCATCCTTTGCCGTTAAGTTAAGAGTGATCTCATCACCGCAGCTTGGATTGACGTGATGAACCTGAGCGTCATACTGCGCCGATAAGCCCTTATTCAGTGGGTGTTTGTAGTGATCCAAAATCACTTCTTGATACAGGCTATCTAGTTCCATTATGCAAAGTATTTCTGTGCGCCACGAATCGCTGCAAAGAGCGCGTCACAATCTGATTCATCATTGTAAAGATATAAAGATGCACGGGTTGTCGCAGGAACGCCTAACTTTCTTGTTAATGGCCATGCGCAGTGATGCCCTGTTCGCACCGCAACACCCTGGCTATCTAAGAACTGACCCAAGTCATGTGGATGAATCTGACCTACAGTGAAGGAGACGGAACCGCCACGTGATTGTGTCGTCGTAGGTCCAACAACAGAGAGTTCAGGAATCTCCATGAGTCCTTTGAGCAAGTAACCCGTTAGATCAACCTCATGCTTAAAAATGTTATCCATACCGATTGCAGTTAAGTAATCAATCGCCGCACCTAATCCAACCGCTTGTGCCATGTTGGGTACGCCCGCCTCAAACTTTCGAGGAGCAGGCGCCCAGGTTGCCGATGTCATCGTTACCGTTTCGATCATCGATCCACCAAAGAGAAATGGTGGAAGTTCATTGAGTAAAGAACTCCATAGGACTCCGACACCCGTAGGTCCAACCGCTTTGTGACCGGAGAAGGCTAGAAAATCAACGCCTAGATCTTTTACATCAATAGGCATATGTGGAACTGATTGACATGCATCAAGAACTACAACAGCTCCAACCTCGTGTGCACGTTGAACAATTGCTTCAAGCGGATTAATTGTTCCCAATACATTTGATTGATGGGTTAGAGCAACAACCTTTGTTCCCTCTGTAATAACTGAGTCAATATTGGAAAGATCCAAACGCCCTTCAGGGGTCACCTCAAACCAAGACAGCGATGCTCCTGTTCGTGCCGCTAGCTGTTGCCAAGGAATGAGGTTGGCGTGATGCTCCATCTCGGTTACAACAATGCGATTGCTAGAGGTGAGCGCAAAGCGAGAACCTGGCTCTGCATTTCCCATCGCATATGCAATGAGGTTCAAAGATTCTGTAGCACTCTTTGTGAAAACAATCTGGTCTTCATGTGCACTTAAGAATTGAGCTACCTTTAAACGAGCGCCCTCAAAGGCGTCGGTCGCTTCTTCAGCTAGCTGGTGAGCGCCGCGGTGTACCGCTGCGTTATTGAATTTATAGAAGTTGCTTTCAGCTTCAATAACTGAAAGTGGCTTTTGGCTAGTAGCTCCGCTGTCTAGGTAAACAAGTTTTTTTCCGTCGCGAATAGTACGTTCAAAGATTGGAAAATCTCTGCGTACCTTCGCGACGTTGAAAGACATTGCTGGCTTACTTGCTCACATAATCTGCGTAGCCATTTGCCTCTAACTTTTCAGCAAGCTCTGGTCCACCTTGTTCAACAACGCGACCATTAGCAAATACATGAACGTAATCTGGCGTGATGTAACGCAAGATACGGGTGTAGTGGGTAATCAATAGGACACCAAGGTTGTTTGCTGCCTTGGCACGATTAACACCTTCAGAGACGATGCGCAGTGCATCAACATCTAGACCTGAATCAGTCTCATCAAGGATCGCCATCTTTGGCTTCAGAAGTTCAAGCTGCATAATTTCATGGCGCTTCTTTTCTCCACCAGAAAAACCCTCGTTGACGTTACGGGTTGCAAATGATGGATCCATGTTCAGCGCTTCCATCGCATCCTTAACTTCGCCAACCCATGTACGTAGCTTTGGAGCTTCTCCACGAAGGGCGGTTGCTGCGGTACGCAGGAAGTTAGAAACTGAAACTCCTGGAACCTCAACTGGATACTGCATCGCAAGAAACAGTCCAGCCTTTGCGCGCTCATCAACTGTCATATCAAGAACATCTGCACCATCAAGGGTGACTGTGCCACCTGTGATTGTGTACTTAGGGTGTCCTGCGATTGAGTAAGCAAGAGTTGATTTACCTGAACCATTAGGTCCCATGATTGCGTGGGTTTCACCTGAGTTAATAGTTAAGTCAACACCCTTAAGGATCTCAACTGTTCCATTGTCTGTATCGACAGATACCTGCAGGTTACGGATTTCTAGTGTGCTCATTTTTTCTCTCTTCTCTCGTTACTAAATCTCTACCGTGACGGCGTTTCCGTCGATTGATACCGCATATGTTTCTAATGGAATATTTGCAGGAAGGGTGAGAGCTTCACCGGTGCGCAGATCAAACTCTGCTCCGTGTAACCAGCACTCAATCTTGAACCCAGTGACATCTCCTTCGGAAAGTGATGCATCTGAGTGAGAGCAGGTATCTGCAACTGCAAATACCTCATTGCCTACTCGGGCAACACAAATTGACTTGCCGCCCTTCTCAATAAGCACTGGCTTTCCTTCTGTCATTTGGTCTAGAGCTAGATCAGCCATTGTGCGCCGCCTTTTCTAACTCTGAGTCGATGCGATCCATAATTCGGTTCTGAACCTCTTCATTTCCGATTTCAGAAACGATCTCATTGAAGAAGCCTCGAACAACTAGACGACGCGCATCTGCCATAGCGATACCGCGAGACATTAAGTAAAAGAGCTGCTCATCATCGAAACGACCAGTTGTGCTTGCATGGCCTGCTCCGACGATCTCGCCTGTTTCAATTTCAAGGTTTGGAACAGAATCTGCGCGCGCTCCATCGCTGAGTAACAAGTTGCGATTGAGTTCGTAGGTATCTGTGCCCTCTGCTGCAGCGCGAATCAATACATCGCCGATCCACACTGTGTGTGCATCTTGGCCAGCTAGCGCGCCTTTGTAATTCACATTTGATTTAGCATGTGGAACAGCATGATCGACATGATTTCGGTGCTCAAAGAACTGTCCAGCGGTTGCAAAGTAAACGCCAAGAAGATCTGCAGATGCACCTGGAGCTTTGAAGGCAACGGTTGGAAGAATTCGCACAACATCTCCACCAACGGTTACGGTAATTGACTTAAAGGTTGCATCCTTATCAACTATCGCGTGATGGCGAGCTGTGTAAACAGATTTGGATTCAAACTCTTGAAGAGTCACAAACTTTAGATTTGAGCCCGGAGCTAGATATATCTCTAGATCCTCAGCCAAAACCGTATCTGTTGTATTTTCAATAATCACAGTTGCAACCGCGTGGGTTCCGAGTGAGATGCGAACACGTGAGAACTCAGCGGTGTCTATCGCACCAGCTGAACGTCCCAAGAAGATCGGCTCTGAGAGCTCAGTGTTAGCAGCGAAAGACAGGTGTGCAACTGATGCAGATGCGCCTCTAACTCGTTCAATGATTACATCATCAGATTCAGAGAGAGGTTCGAGATTCTCGCGAGTAAATGTAACTCCCGCAGGCAAGCCAGCCTTCAGGATCAAAGAGTTGCGGTCTGATTCAATCGCGGCACCGTCGTGAAGCCCTCGAAGTCGCTTGAGTGGCGTAAAGCGCCAGGCTTCTTCGCGACCTGTCGGTGTTAAGTAATTAGTAGTTAAAACTGACATTAACCGACAGCACCTTCCATCTGAAGTTCAATAAGGCGGTTGAGTTCTAGCGCATACTCCATTGGAAGTTCGCGAGCAATTGGTTCGATAAATCCACGAACGATCATCGCCATTGCTTCATCCTCATTCAAGCCACGTGACATTAGATAGAACAACTGATCATCACTGATCTTTGAAACTGTTGCTTCATGTCCCATCGATACATCATCTTCACGAATATCAACATATGGATATGTATCAGAACGAGAGATTGTGTCAACCAATAACGCATCACACTTAACTGTGCTTGCAGAGTGGTGAGCACCTTCTTGTACTTGAACCAAACCTCGGTAAGAGGTGCGTCCTCCACCACGTGCAACTGATTTTGAGATTACAGAAGATGATGTGTATGGAGCTGCGTGAACCATCTTCGCGCCTGAATCCTGGTGCTGTCCTTCTCCAGCGAAGGCAAGTGACAATGTCTCACCCTTTGCATGAGGTCCCATCAGGAAGATCGCTGGGTACTTCATAGTTACCTTTGAACCGATGTTTCCATCGACCCATTCCATAGTTGCACCTTCAGCACATGTTGCACGCTTTGTTACCAAGTTGTACACATTGTTAGACCAGTTTTGAATTGTGGTGTAACGAACACGTGCACCCTTTTTAACAATAATCTCAACAACTGCAGAGTGCAATGAATCTGATTTGTAAATTGGTGCGGTGCAACCTTCAACATAGTGAATGTATGAATCCTCATCAGCGATGATTAAAGTGCGCTCAAACTGACCCATGTTTTCAGTGTTGATACGGAAATACGCCTGCAAAGGAATATCTACATGAACACCCTTTGGAACATAGATAAATGAACCTCCAGACCACACAGCTGTGTTGAGCGCTGCAAACTTGTTATCTCCGACTGGGATAACGGTTCCGAAGTACTCTTTGAAAAGCTCTGGGTGCTGCTTTAAAGCGCTATCTGTATCAAGGAAAATAACTCCCTGTGCTTCTAAATCTTCGCGAATTGAGTGGTAGACAACTTCAGACTCGTACTGCGCTGCAACACCCGACACAAGACGTTGCTTTTCAGCCTCAGGAATACCTAAGCGGTCATAGGTATTTTTAATCTCATCTGGCAGGTCATCCCATGTTGTTGCTTGCTTCTCTGTTGAGCGCACGAAGTACTTGATCGTGTCAAAGAAGATTCCTGAAAGGTCTGATCCCCAATTAGGCATTGGCTTCTTCTCAAACAAAGAAAGTCCCTTGAGGCGAAGATCAAGCATCCACTGTGGTTCAGATTTCTTGGATGAGATGTCACGTACTACATCTTCATTGAGACCACGCTTAGCGTTATCGCCAATCGCACTCTTATCTGACCAACCGTATTCGTAGTTGCCGAGGCCATCGAGTTCTGGATGTGCTGTTGTCATGCACGGACCTTTCCCTTGCTTGTGTTTGTTGGTGAACTTTGATTTTTTGCTGGTTGTGCTTTGGGGATGAAAGTTGTACATACGCCATCACCATGGGCAATGGTTGCTAAACGCTGAACATGTGTTCCAAGAACCTTTGAAAGCGCTTCTGTTTCTGCTTCACATAACTGGGGAAACTCTGCAGCAACATGTGCAATTGGGCAGTGATGTTGACAAAGCTCTTCGCCCATTGGCTTTTGAGTCACACTTGCCGCATATCCCTGATCTGAAAGAAATGTTGCGAGCGCATCAACTTTGTGTGATCGCTTCGCCAGCGCAACCATTGCCTTACGTTCAATATCATCGGCACGTGATTGGGCAAATGCATGAACAAGGTGCTCGCCAGATTGTGCCGACATAAACTTCAGTGCAGCTACCGCCAAGTCATCGTATGAATGCTCAAAGGTTTGGCGACCCTTATCTGACATCACGAAAACCTTTGAAGGGCGACCACGACCTCTAATTGATGAAGAACGAGGATCACGCGCCTCTAAGACTCCATCTGCAACCAGTAGATCTAGATGTCGGCGAATCCCAGCTGGCGTGAGCCCTAAACGCTCTCCCAAAACGGCAGCTGTTGAGGGGCCATTCTCCAGAATTGAACGGGCGACAAGGTCACGGGTGCGGGAATCATCTCCCGCTTGGTGTCCACCGGTCATTTTCACAACAGTATTGTGTCGTAATTCGACACGTTCAGCCACTCGGGAGCGTGCGGGTCGGCGGAGTCATAGGCTACGGCCATGGGTAGATTGCAAGCACGGGCGGTTCGAGTTTTATCCCCGGCTAGCGCTTTTCTACTCTTCGCCCAAGCCGCCATCGTTGTTACAGGCGGAGCGGTTCGATTAACCGGCTCGGGGTTGGGTTGCCCCACCTGGCCCGAGTGCACACCTGGCTCCTACACCCCTAAGCCTTATCAGGTTGAGGAGCAGGTAAAGGTTTGGATCGAGTTTGGCAATCGTTTACTTACCTTTGTACTTGTTCTAGCTGCCATCACCGTCCTTGTAAGCGTCCTTGCTGCAGGTAGAAAAGATCTGCGCGGGCTTGCACTCGGTCAAGTTCTTGGAATTTTAGGACAGGGCATTCTCGGTGGGATAACAGTGCTTACCGGTCTGCACCCTGCGACAGTTGCCGCGCATTTCTTGTTGTCAATCATTTTGATTGCAGGTGCAGCATCTCTTCGGGCTCAAAGATCTGCACCATTTGAAAAAGAGGAGCCAACCTCCTTAGTAAAGAAGATTGCCACCGCGCACATCGCTGTCAGCTTTTTTGTTCTCTTCCTAGGAACTTTAGTAACGGGTTCTGGTCCACATGCCGGGGATGCCACCGCAGATAGATTCCCCTTTGACCTACGAACGATCGCATGGCTTCATGCTGATTTCGTGATCGCACTCTTTGGAATAACCTTTGGATTGTTTGTAGCTAACGG
>JBIKXW010000065.1:0-5453 GCA_044355565.1 Candidatus Planktophila sp.
TAGGTGTACCAAGCACCAGACTTTTTAACGATACCGATATCAACACCCATATCGATCAACGAGCCTTCACGTGAGATACCTGTTCCATAGATGATGTCAAATTCGGCCTGCTTAAATGGTGGAGCCATCTTGTTCTTGACTACCTTGACGCGGGTACGGTTACCGACTGACTCTTGGCCATCCTTCAAGGTTTCAATGCGACGGATATCAAGACGAACAGATGCATAAAACTTAAGCGCTTTACCACCTGTTGTTGTCTCAGGTGAACCAAAGAAGACGCCGATCTTGTCGCGAAGCTGGTTGATAAAGATCGCAGTTGTCTTTGATTGGTGAAGCGCGCCAGTAATTTTACGAAGCGCTTGTGACATCAAACGAGCTTGTAGACCCATATGTGAGTCACCCATCTCGCCTTCGATTTCAGCGCGAGGAACAAGTGCTGCAACTGAGTCAACTACAACTAGATCAAGTGCGCCTGAACGAACAAGCATGTCCATAATTTCAAGTGCTTGCTCACCAGTATCAGGTTGTGAAACTAGCAGTGCATCAATATCTACGCCGAGCTTCTTTGCATACTCTGAATCAAATGCATGCTCTGCATCAATGAATGCGCAGATTCCGCCAGCCTTTTGAGCATTTGCGATTGCATGCAATGTCAGTGTTGTCTTACCTGAGGATTCTGGTCCGTAAATCTCTACAACGCGGCCTCGTGGGAGTCCGCCAATTCCAAGAGCGATATCTAGTGCGATTGAGCCAGTGGGAATAACTTCGATAACCGCGTTCTGTCGCTCTGACATCTTCATTACTGCGCCTTTACCAAATTGACGTTCGATCTGGGCTAGGGCTGTGTCCAACGCTTTATTGCGTTCGCTGTTGGCTTTATCTTGTGCTGCTTCATTGGCTTTATTGCTTTTTTCAGTAGCCACTTACATTCCTTTCGATAGAACGTCCTGCGATATGCAGAGCCGTTTGGTGTCGGCCCAGAAGGTACGGAGACCCAACGACGGAGTAGAGAATCTCCACAACGAGTGTGGAGAAGAGCTATACGCGGAGGTTGGAACCGCTCTGGCTTTACGAGATAATTCTATCCGAACATCTGTTCGAAAGGTATCAGGGGCCACTGACAAGGCGGCTGCGTGTCGCCAAGGGCATACTGGGGCGGTGCTGATCCTGCTGCCCCCTTCTGAGAAGAAAGCGGCGGAGCCAGCCCCAGCCATTGAGCTGTACACAGGGGTCTTATATACAGCCCTGGGGTGGAGCACTCTCACTAAGGCGCAACGGGAGCTAGCCCAAGAATCGATCGTGATTATTTCCGCAAAGTACGGAGCTCTTCGCCCACTCGATTCGATCCAACCTTACAAAGAAAAGATTGTGAACAAGGAGATGGCCCCGAGAGTTGCCGCGGTTGTTGATCAGCTTGATAGCGAATTGATTATCGACTGTCGTTCATCGACCTACCAAACGGTATGGCAATCCCCTATCGAAAAAACCGTTGAAGTTAAGGTCTTTACAAGAGTTGATGGTGAGAAAAAGGTAATTACGCATCTGTCGAAAAAGAGTCGCGGAGAAGTTACCCGACAGATTCTTATACATGGCGAAGAGATTAGGTCGCCTCAACAATTGCATGAAGTTGTCTCACAAGGATTTGCCTGCGCATTGATTGAAGCAACCGCGAAAGATCCTTGGATCTTAGAGGTTTACTGTTAAGCCAACTTTGCGGTTCTCTTAATGAAGTCAACTGTCATATCAGGATAGTTCCACATAATTACATGTGCACAATTATCCACCACAACCCAATGTGAATGAGGTGGTGCAACCTCTTTTTCTTGAGCAATCTCTTCTGGAAGAGTTAAGTCGTAATCACCAAAAATGATTGATACATCTACATGCTGTGGCACATGAGATTCAAACTTTCTGCCACGTAGTCCATTCCATAACGGCATATATCCAGTTGCCTTAGCCATCGCCAAAACAGAGTCACGACAGGATTCAAAACTTAATTCTCGCCACAGGTGAGTTATCTTCTTGTATCCGATCGCCTTGAGCGGTGGCAGGTGATATGCAATCCGCATAAAGTATTGTGAAATTTTGGCAAGGAATCTCGCATCTAAACTAGGCGGATACTTGCGCATTGGAAGTTGGTGCCACAATCCAGCTGGGGCAAGCGCCGTAACACTTTTTACCTTTTCTGGTGCGACCGCTCCCATTTCTAGAGCAATCCAACCCCCAAGTGAGTTTCCGGCTACATGCATCTGCTGTACAGAATGTGTCTTACTGACTTCATCAACAATCGCTGCAGCCAGCGAGTTCGGGTCAACCTTTTCATCTGGATGTATCAATGCAACGCCATGTCCTGGAAGATCAACGGCATAAACGGTGAAGTGCTTAATCAATTGCGGAATCAAACTCTTCCAAATTGTTCCGGCTGAGCCCAAGCCGTGCACCAAAACTAGGGCCGGTTTGGTGAGATCTTCAGTAAATTGATGGGCAACTATTGGCATCAGTACTTGTATTTCTCGGTCTCTGTTGGGTGAGCCTTGCACACCGCTTTCCAAATAACATCGGGCTCAAATCCAGCCGCTAGCGCTTCATTAACGCTCTTACTCCCTAATTCTGACAGTGCGATATCTGAGGAAAATGAGGGCGCCCAAGAATCCCCAAATGACAGGGTAATTCGTTCTCGAAGGTCAGAGATTCGCAATGCCGGTAATAGCTTCTGCTTGTGCGCGAGATTGTTGTGCGTTAATCGGATGTAGAGCCTGTCCCAATAGCCAACGTAATGCGAGCGCGCTCTTTCCTTCTCCCAATAAATGATTCATGGCTATAGCAAATGCTTTCCATAGGTGGTCATCCTGCTTTGTAAGCGCTAATGTCAATTGATCTGGATCCTGAATCCGCATCGCTGCTAACGCTGAATCGGAAGAAACCTGAAGTGAAATCTGCTCAAGGGCTGTTGTTGCATCTGGTGCGTTTTGTGCAATTTCTACTAATCGGGCTAGTTCGGATTCGCACAGGGCGAGCAGAACGCTATCTTTGTCGCGATAGTGGTTATACAAAGTTGCACGAGATACTTGTGAAACATCGGCTATCTCAATCATGGACATTTTTCTCAGCCCAGTAGTTGCGATTAACTCTTTAACTGCTCCAAGGATTGCGTTTTGTGTACGACGGTGAGTTGCTACTTGTGGCGCGTACTTATTAAGCGGCATCGACAACGGTGAGAGTGACGCCCTCACGGCTCTTAAGCTCTAATGCAACCTGAGCGAAGAGCCCAGAAAGTGAAAGCCCTAGCGCTGAACAGATTGCGTTGAGGAGTTCAGAGGAGGCCTCTTTTTGTCCGCGCTCAACCTCTGAAAGGTATCCAAGGGAGACACGTGCCTCGCGGGCAACATCACGCAAGGTGCGCCCCTGTGATGTGCGGGCAGCACGGAGGGTTTGGCCAACGGCTTCACGAACAAGAACCATTGTCATATCCCCCTTACCTGTCAAAGTTTGCATAAGACCTTCATGGTCGATGCCTAAGGATACGCGCAAAGGTGGCAATTGCGCTTGATGCAGCTGCGTTTCGCACAGTTTCACGCTCGCCAGATAATGAGAGTTCTATGGTTTGGCTAATCGGACCCTCGATCGCGACCCATACCGCCCCGACAGGATGGCCATCTAATGGGTTAGGGCCAGCAACTCCAGTTGTGCCGATAGCCCAGGTTGTTCCAAAGCTTTTAATCGCACCCTTGGCCATTGCGATGGCAACCTCTTCGCTAATGACAGAGTGCTTTTCAATTAAAGCGGGGTCAACTCCTAAGTGCGAGCTTTTAATTTCATCTCGATATGCGGTTAACCCGCCGACAAATACATCGGATGCTCCTGAGATTGTGACGATCGCCGAGCTAACAGCCCCTGCAGTTAAGGATTCAGCGGTACTTACCGTCTCGCCACGTTTGCGCAGGTGATCAACGATCTCGGCTGCAAAGCCGACAATCTCAGTTGATAGCGCCATAAAAGTTTCCTCGTCTTTTTCAATCTTTGTGGTTAAAAATTGATCTCACATAGTATGCACCGGTAAGGATAGTTAGCACAATGGCTATATACATAAATCCATCTCGGAACCAGAACAAACCTGAAGGCAATGGAAGTACATAGAAACCGACTCCAAAGTTTTGCATCATCGCCTTGGCCTTGCCGCCCTTATTAGCTGCAACTACACCGCGTTTAATCACTGCAATTCTTAATAAAGTGATTGCGACCTCACGGGTCAAAATGGTAATTGTGATCCACCACGGCATACGATCGAGAATCGACAGTGAAATCATCGCTGTACCGATCATGAACTTATCTGCAACTGGATCTAAAAACTTTCCAAACTCAGTAATAGTTCCACGACTTCGCGCTAACTTTCCATCAAGAACATCGGACATTCCGAGAAGAAAGAAAACGCACCAGGAAATGTACTGCCAAGTTGGATCATCGCCACCATTTTTAAAGAGGGTATAAGCACCAACTGGTACCAACAGCAGACGCATTACTGTAATGAAGTTGGGAGTTATAAATTCAGGAAATTTCATACAGGCTTGGCCACCAAATCTGCACCCATAGAATCAATCACCACGGCATCAACATACTGTCCAACGTGGAAATCGGTCCCTATAAATGTTGTAGTTCCATCGACCTCTGGGCCTTGGTGTGCGGCACGACCTTCTTGCAGCTCGGCATCTTCGATAAGAACGCGGACATTCTCGCCGATTCGAGCCTGAGCACGTAGAGAGACCATTTCGTCGGCCAAGGAAGATAATGTTTCTACGCGTTGCGCGATTACATCAGCGTCAACCTTGTCAGATAAGCCAAGGGCTTCAGTGTTATCTTCATCTGAATAACCAAATACTCCAACCGCATCCAGCTTGGCTTGAGTTATAAAATTTGCAAGATCATCAAAATCTTCCTGAGTCTCACCAGGAAAACCGACGATAAAGTTGGATCTAATTCCGGCCTCAGGAGATAGCACGCGAATCTGGCCAATCAAATGCAAAAACTTTTCAGTGTCACCGAAGCGACGCATGCGGCGCAATACGGTCGGGCTTGTGTGCTGGAATGAGAGATCAAAGTAAGGCGCGGTCTTATCGGTTGCAATCATCGCCTGAAGCAAGGTTGGTCGCATTTCAGCTGGTTGTAAGTATGAAAGTCGAACACGTTCGACCCCTGGCAATGCAGCAATCTCAGGCAAAATCTTCTCCATCAATTGAAGATCTCCGAGATCTTTTCCATAGGAAGTTGTGTTCTCACTTACTAGGAACAATTCAGATACGCCATTTTCAGCTAACCAACGAGCCTCATTAATAATCTCTGTCGGACGTCGTGAAATAAATGAGCCTCGGAAATATGGAATTGCACAAAATGAACAACGTCGATCGCAACCAGAGGCGATCTTCAGCGGAGCCCATGGAGCGTTGCCTAAACGTTTA
>JBIKXW010000003.1:0-49598 GCA_044355565.1 Candidatus Planktophila sp.
TGATAAGTGGATCCTGAGCAGATTGTCAGAAACGGTTTCAGAGACAACGGAACTTCTTGAAAAGTATGAGTTCGCACGTGCCTGCGAGTTGATGTACCACTTTGCTTGGGATGATTTGTGTGACTGGTATCTAGAACTTTCAAAGGAAGCATTTGCATCTGGAAATGCCGAAGGATCAAAGCGGGTACTTGGATATGTTCTAGATCAACTATTCCGTTTAATGCATCCTGTTATGCCATTTATTACAGAACAGATGTGGACCACTTTGACTGGGGGAGAATCCCTTGTAGTCGCTGAGTGGCCAGTTGCTAACTCTGCACACGTAGATAAAAAGGCAGAAGCGCTGATTTCCCAGCTTCAGGAGATCATCACCGAGGTTCGCCGCTTCCGAAATGACCAAGGAATCAAGACCTCATTGAAGATCCCTGGTCGCATTGTGGCAACTGGCGAGATCGCTCAATATGCATCTGCCGTTGCCTTCGTGGTCCGAATGGAGCTTGGTGAAATTACCCCAAGCGCCAAGTGTGAAGCGGCAGGAGTAACAATTGAGTTTGATTTAACTGGATCTATCGATGTTGTTGCAGAACGGGCTCGTCTAGAAAAGGATTTAGCGACAGCCATCAAGGATAAGCAAACAGCTGAAGTTAAGTTGAACAACCAAGGCTTTATGGCTAAAGCTCCAGAGAATGTTGTTGTTGAAATTCGCGAACGTTTAGAGAAAACAACGGCAGACATTGAACGAATCAATGCCGCCCTTTCCGCGTTGCCTCAAGCATGATGATTTCACCGGATGATCAAGAGCGCGTAGACGCAATAGAACAAGCGCTGCTTGCACGCTGGCCAGAAACACGTATCGCACCATCGACAGAACGTATCGCCGCCCTTGTAGATATCTTGGGTTCACCACAATTGACATACCCAACAATTCATATTGGTGGAACTAATGGAAAGACAACAACAAGTCGAATGGTTGATGCATTGTTGTTTGCTCATGGACTTCGCACTGGACGTTTTACCAGTCCGCACCTAGAAACTTATCGTGAACGAATTTCAATCAACGGTGAACCAATTGATCCAAAAGAATTGATTTTTTCTTACAATGATATTGCTGCATATTTAGATTTAATGGATACAAAGTTCGAACATCCAATTTCATTCTTTGAAGCAATCACAGCATTAGCTTTCGCAGCTTTCGCAGAACACCCAGTCGATGTTGGTGTTATCGAAGTGGGCATGGGTGGCGAATGGGATGCAACCAATGTGGTTGATGCTGATGTTTCCGTCATCATGCCAATTGGTTTTGACCACATGGAGTACTTAGGAAATACCCTTCACGAGATCGCAGCTACTAAGGCTGGAATCATCAAAGAAGGCGGCTTTGTGGTCCTTGCCCAGCAGGAACCAGAGGCGGCAAAGGAGTTAATCCGTAAGGCAGCTGAAGTAGGCGCAGATGTTGTACGAGAAGGTGTTGAGTTCTCCGTTCTTTCACGCGCAGTTGCAGTTGGCGGCCAGTTACTGACTATCCAAGGAATTCATGACACCTACGATGAGATATTCCTGCCTTTGCATGGCCGCCATCAGGCAGCCAACGCTGCAGCGGCACTTGTTGCAGTTGAAGCCTTTTTTGGAGATCAACCTTTAGATATTGATGCCGTTCGCGCAGGGTTTGCTGCTGTTACCTCACCTGGCCGTTGCGAGGTTGTACATCGTGATCCAACGGTGATTTTAGATGCAGCGCACAATCCACATGGAGCAAAAGCGTTAGCTGATACTTTGTTGAATGAGTTTAACTTCGATGAAATTATCGCAGTTGTCGGTGTCTTCGGCGATAAAGATGCCACAGGAATTTTTCAGGAACTCGAACCAATTGTTGATCATGTAATCGTGACACAGAGTTCTTCATCACGTGCAATGGCTTCTTCTGAACTTGAAAAGATTGCATCCTCAATCTTTGGTCCCGATCGCGTCTTTGAAGTTTCAGATCTAAACTCAGCATTAGACAAAGCGGTTGCTGATTCGATTCGACCACTCAGTGAAGACACAGTTGGAATTCTTGTCACAGGTTCAGTTGTTACAGTTGGTGAAGCTCGCTCTTACTTGAGAAAGAAGTTTTCACGATGAAGGTTCTAGGTGCATCGGTATTGATTGCTGAGAGCATGACACTTGGATTTGCGATCTTATTGGCGATGAAGGATGCATCTCAGGCGGCAATCATTTATGGATGTGTAGTTTCATTCTTACTTTTTGTTGCAGCTGGTCTGGTTCGCCGGCCAGGCGGTTTTGTAATCGGCTCATTGATGCAGTTCGCCATGATTGGTTTTGGATTTGTGGAGCCATCCTTCTTCATCATCGGGGCGGTCTTGATTGGCCTTTGGGTGGCGGCCATCGTTGTGGGCCGGAAGGGTGAGGCGGCTCGGGCTGCCTTGCTGGCTGCAGCCCCCAAAAAACCCTAATAGACTGGGGGAGTGAGCACAGAGAAAACACTTATCCTCGTCAAGCCCGATGGCGTACGCCGCGGTTTAGTTGGCGAGGTTATTTCCCGAATCGAAACTAAGGGTTATGCGATCGATGCTTTGCGCATGTTGCAGGCAGATGAAGCATTACTTGCGCAGCACTACGCAGAACATATTGGAAAGCCATTTTACGAACCATTAGTTGAGTTCATGATGTCAGGTCCAATTGTTGCGATCGTTGCATCTGGAAATCGTGTTATCGAAGGGTTCCGTTCATTAGCTGGAGTTACAGATCCAACTGTTGCAGCTCCCGGAACGATCCGTGGAGATCTTGCACGTGATCAAGGCACCAAAGTTATGCAAAATCTAGTTCACGGTTCAGATTCACCAGAGTCTGCTGCGCGTGAAATTCAAATTTTCTTCCCGCAGTAATTCATTCCCCAGAATCAAAAAGCACAAGGAGTCAAGATGTCACAAGGAAGCAGAATGTCATTCATCGGTCGCGATATGGCCGTTGACCTAGGCACAGCGAACACGCTTGTTTATGTTCGTGGACGTGGCATTGTTTTGAACGAGCCATCAGTAGTAGCTGTTAATCAAGACACCGGTGGAATTCTGGCTGTTGGTATTGAAGCGAAGAAGATGATTGGTCGCACTCCTGGCAATATCGTTGCTATCCGTCCTCTTAAGGATGGCGTTATTGCCGACTTTGATACAACAGAGCGTATGTTGCGCTACTTCATTCAAAAGGTTCACCGTCGTCGTTACTTGGCTAAGCCACGTATCGTTGTTTGCGTTCCATCAGGTATCACTGGTGTTGAACAGCGTGCAGTTAAGGATGCTGGTTATGCAGCTGGTGCGCGCAAGGTCTACATCATCGAAGAGCCAATGGCCGCTGCGATCGGTGCGGGTCTTCCAATCCACGAGCCAACAGGAAACATGGTTGTAGATATCGGTGGCGGAACAACAGAGGTTGCCGTTATTTCACTAGGTGGAATCGTTACATCGCTTTCAATTCGCGTAGGTGGCGATGAGTTAGACCAATCAATTATTAACTGGGTTAAGCGTGAATTCTCATTACTTTTGGGTGAGCGCACAGCTGAAGAGATCAAGATGGCTATTGGATCTGCATACCCTCTAGCTGGAGAAAATGATGCAGAGATTCGTGGTCGCGATCTTGCAACTGGTCTTCCAAAGACAATCGTTGTATCCGCAGCTGAGATTCGTAGAGCAATTGAAGAGCCTGTTAACTCAATTGTTAACGCTGTTAAGAGCACATTAGACAAGACTCCACCTGAGCTTGCATCAGATTTGATGGATCGCGGAATTGTTCTCACCGGTGGTGGAGCGCTTCTTAAGGGTCTAGATGAGCGCCTTCGCAAAGAGACTGGAATGCCAATTCACATCGCAGAGCGTCCATTGGATGCTGTCGCAGAGGGTTCCGGAAAGTGCATCGAAGAGTTTGAAGCTCTTGAGAAGGTTCTAATCTCCGAGCCACGTCGATAAGGCCTTCTTTCAATGCGTAACGGAGGTCGCGCACGTTTGCTGTTGGTGATCTTAATTGTCACCTCGTTGTTCCTTATTACCCTAGATCTTCGTGGCGTAAAGGTCATTGACGGATTTAGGCAGGGAACGCAAACCATCCTTTCTCCATTTCAACGTGCTGGTGCGGTAATACTTAATCCTTTAGGGGATTTCTTCTCAGATGTAACCCATCTTGGACGTACTCGAGGGCAGATAGAAAAACTTGAGGCTGAAAATGCAAACCTCAAGATCAAGTTGTTAAATCGAAAAAATGCTGATGGACAGCTAGAGCAGCTCAAAGATATTTTGGATTTGGCAGGAACAGCAGGATACAAAGTTGTTAATGCGAAAGTGATTAGCCATGGGTCAAGCCAGTCTTTTTCACAAACTCTGACAATTGATTCTGGTAGCAACGCTGGCATTAAGAAGAACATGACAGTCCTTTCTCAATTTGGAATCGCAGGTGTTGTAAAGGATGTGTATCCAAACTCGGCTTTGATTCAACTTGCCAGCGATCCATCATTCAAAATGGGTGCGCGAATTGCCGGTAGTCAACAAATAGGAATTTTGTCAGGCCAAGGAAATCGCTCGGCGACGCTGCAATTGCTTGATAATTCAACGACAGTAAATATTGGAGATGTACTTTTAGCTCGCGGTAGTTCATCTAATCGCCCATTTGTTCCCGGTGTTCCTTTGGGATATGTCAGTCGAGTTGATAACTCGGCAGGAGCGATTGCGCAATCGGCTGTAGTTCGTTATTACACCAATTTTTCTACACTGGGAGTTGTTGCGGTCGTTGTCGGCGGACCATCATCAAATCCAGGAGATGCTCTGGTTCCCAAGAAACCTCAGGTAACTCCAATTCCAACTGTCACAGTGACCGTAACTCCGACTCCAACTCCAGCTGACTAACATGTTTACGCGTCAAATCTCTTTATCAGCGCCAATCTTCCTCTCCATATTTGTGGTTCAAGAAGCGCTGATCTCGCAATTCAGACTTCCTGGTGGGGGATTTTCAATCCTTCTAATTTTTGCGTTGACATGGTCTGTCTTAAGTCAGGCAGAGGTTGCAGCGGTGATTGGATTTGCATCAGGGCTGTTAATGGATCTTTCACAGAGTTCTAGCGGACCATTTGGGCAATGGACGCTCATCATGCTGTTGGCAGGGTATGTAATTTCTTACATTGGGTATGGTGATGACAATGTTCATGCAAATGCAATTGGTATCGTATTTTTTGTAGTCGCTGCCACATTCTTTGTCGAGATTGCATTTTTGATAAGTGGAGCTTTACTGGGAGTGTCAGTTGGTTCGATTGCTCAGGTTGTAATCACATTAATTGGCATGAGTATGTGGTCTCTACTGGTAGCTCCAATCATGCTTCCGCTCTTTACAAAGTTACATGCTCTAGTGTTTGACTCAAGGTCGGTTATATGAACAACCGATCTCGTCTAGCTTTAATGGTCGTACAAATACTGATCGTCTCGTTAATGCTGGCATTATTTGGTCGTCTTTTTTACCTTCAAGTTGCTGCGGGTCCGAAATACAAGGACGCAGCGCTGAGTATTCAAAGTAGAGATGTTGTTTCCCCTGCCAATCGCGGACTGATCGTCGATGGTTATGGGGTGCCTCTAGCAATGAATAAAGCTGGTTTGGCAATCACAATTGATCGTATTGCGATAGATAAGCTAGATGATCAAGGCGTAGCGGTGATGAAGCGCCTCTCAAGCCTTCTCAAGTTGCAGTACAGAGATATTTATCAAAACACCCGACTGTGCGGTGAGTTACCTGTTGGAAAAAAGGCAGGGTGTTGGCAAGGCTCGCGATACCAACCGATACCAATTACAAAATCTGCAGATCCAGAGATCGCACTTCAGATCGTGGAACGATCAGATGAGTTTCCTGGAGTTGATGCCCAACCTGTCGCGATTCGAAGTTACCCAAGTTATTTAGATGTAAATGCTGCGCACGTTCTCGGATATGTTGGCCCGTTGACTGAAGGTGATTTGTTGAAGGGGAATGGAAAGCAGTATTTCCGAAGTGAAAGTATTGGTAAGACAGGTCTTGAAATTCAATATGACTCCTTCCTTCGAGGAGAACCTGGTATCAGAACAGTCATAGTTGATCGGAAAGAATCGATTACTCGAGAAAGCCAAAACACCCAACCAACTCCAGGTGATCATTTAGTCACGAGTTTGGATGTTCGCCTGCAAGCCTCAGCCGAAAAAGCGCTCAAGGATGCGGTATTGCGAGGACGAGCAAATGGATATACCTCGGACTCCGGTGCTGCAGTTGTGATGGATGTGCGAAATGGCAGAATTTTGGCGTTGGCCTCATATCCAACCTATGATCCAAATTCATGGGAAAAAGGGTTAACTGTTCAACAGGCAGAGGATTTGTTTAGCGAAAAGAAATCAGTCCCGGCTCTCAATAGAGCGCTGCAAGGATTGTTTGCTCCTGCTTCAACCTTCAAAGTTGTTTCAGTGGTCGCTGCAGCATCAGCTGGCTATGATCTAAATACAAATTATCAATGCCCTTCACAGGTACAAGTAGGTACTCGCGCATTTCAAAACTTTGATAGCAAAAATCAAGGCACGATGAACATGAAGAAAGCCATGGCGGTGTCATGTGACACGATTTGGTATCAGATCGCCTTTGATGAATGGATTCGCGATGGCGGATTAAGGCCTAAATCAAACCCTAATGACTACTTTTTTGAGGCTGCTAAAGCCTTCAATATCACTCAAAAGGTTGGAATTGATCTTCCATCTGAGTCAACATCACGTCTTGCAGATCGTGAATACAAAAAGAGCTGGTACCAGCAGAACAAGGATTTTTACTGCAACTACAAAGAGCGAGCAACAAAGGCTCAGCAGACTACCTTCTTGCTGCAGTTAGCGGCAGAAAATTGTGTAGATGGTGACAAGATCCGTGCCGGAGATGCAGTTAACTTTTCCATCGGGCAGGGCGACACGGTTTTGACTCCTTTAAAGTTAACTCAGATGTACGCAGCGATTGCTAATGGTGGAACCATTTGGCAGATGATGGTAGCTAAAGCTGTTGTTAAAACAGATGGAACGGTTGTTAAGAGCTTTACACCTCAGCGTCTTGGAACAGTAAAAACATCACCAGCTATTTTGTCCTTCTTACGTGGCTCTTTGCGTGAAGTTGTTGTAAGCGGAACGGGTGCAGGCGTCTTTGCAGGATTCCCAATTGAAATTAGCGGCAAGACCGGAACCGGCCAGGTCTTTGGAAGAAATCCCAATGGTTCTTTGAAGGATGACACATCATGGTTTGCTTCGTACGCACCAAGTAAAAATCCTCGCTACGCAGTTGTGATGATGGTTGGCCAGGGTGGCTTTGGAGCATCAACATCTGGTGTTGGTGTGAGACAGATTTACTCAACACTTTTTGGTGTTTCTGGAAACAAGGTTGTACCTGGCGCGGCGTTATTCCCCGAAGGCAAACCTCCAGCCCAGCTGCCTAAGATTTCACCTGCAACAAAACCTAAGGGGGCGAGCAAGTGAGTCAGATCCAAGCGCGCCAAAGGTTGTATAGACGCAGCCGACAATCTCTGCTGCATGGCTGGGATCCCGTATTAACAGCTGTAGTGGGCTTGCTTTTATTCATCGGAACCTTACTTGTGTGGTCAGCAACCAGAGATTGGTACACCCGCAATGGTTTAGATGGTCAGTACTACTTAAAGCGCCACAGCATCAATATTTTGATTGGTGGTCTACTGGCTTACGGTGCAACTGTTGTTGATTACCGCTTACTTCGTGCCTACACGCCATTCTTATGGGGAGGCGCTGTTCTCGGATTAGTTATTGTGTTGATTCCAGGTTTAGGTGCTGAAATCAATGGTGCGCGAGCATGGATTGCATTACCGGGCGGCTTTCAGATTCAACCTGCTGAACTTGCCAAAATTGCGATCATCATTGGCATGTCGATGATCCTGTCAGAGCGAACGCATGACAGTAATGAGCCCACGAGTAAAGATGTATTACAAGCTTTAGCAATCGCCGCTATCCCAGTATTACTTATTGTTTTACAACCAGATATGGGAACTATTCTGATTATCGCTGCATCGGTTGTGACAATCATCGCCGTATCTGGAGCGCCGGCACGTTGGGTTGCAGCTTTGTTATTGCTTGCAGTACTTGGAGGTTTTGTAGCCGTTAAAGCGGGAATCATCAGCGAGTATCAAGTAAGCCGCTTGCAGACATTTGTGGATCCAAGTGCAGATACACAAGGTGCCGGCTATCAGCTTCGACAGGCACGTATCACTGTTGGTTCTGGTGGATTGCTTGGTACGGGGTTGTTTGATGGTCCACAAACAAGTGGTCGATTTGTACCTGAACAACAAACAGATTTTATTTTTACAGTAGCTGGTGAAGAGCTCGGCTTTGTTGGCAGCGGATTTATCTTGATTTTGTATCTCATACTTTTGATGCGAGCATTTTCAATCGCTCGAAGAACATCTGACCCCTTTGGTCGACTGGTATGTACGGGAGTCATCGCCTGGTTTGCATTCCAGTTATTTGAAAATATTGGAATGACGCTGGGGCTTATGCCCATGACTGGGGTGCCTTTGCCATTTATTTCCTATGGTGGATCATCGATGTTTGCCACCATGATTGGATTTGGGCTTTTGCAGAATGTTCACGCTCGATTACGAGGTTAAATAGGCAAATCAGGCTCGCTCTGCCATAATTAGGGCACCAGTTCAGCGCGGCTCGCGATCAATCGCGAATCAAGCCCAGCGCGGACGGTACGGAAAACCCAACAGGATTTTTTAAGAAGATAGCTCCGCAAGGGGCATAAAGGATTTGGTGCCATGGCGATTGAGCCTAAAACACCGCGCAAGCGTGCGGTTAAGAAAGCTTCAGCAAAAGTAGAAGCTCCAACTGTCGAAGTAGTTGAGGAAAAGAAAACAACCCGTAAAAAGGCCGCTGCCGTTCCGGTCCCTATCTTTCAAGCAGCCCCTGAAAAGCCTGCTGCTAAGAAAGAGGTTTCAGAGAGCAAGCCTCGCAAGAAGGTTGCAGCAAAAAAAGAGGTCGCAGAGGTTGAGGAAAAGCCTGCAGCCACCGAAGGTGCAACATCTGATTCTGAAGAGCGTGCTAACCGCAACCGTCGACGTCGTCGTGGTGGCCGCGGACGTCGCAAGCCAGGTTCAACTGATGCAACAAACACCGAAAACAATGATGAGGATTCAACTGAAGACTCTTCTGATGAGGATTCAGCAGAAGGTGCAACCTCTACACGCCGTCGTCGTCGCCGTCGCGCAACAGGTGAAGGTGTAACTCCAGGGGAGACCATTGAAGAAGATGGTGTCATCACAGTAGTAAAGGTTCGCGAAAAGCGTGAGCGCTCAGAGCGTCCAGCACGCAATGATCGCAACGATCGCAATGATCGCAATAACCGTAACCGTCGTGATCGTAATGATCGTAATGACCGCGGTGGGCGCAGCGAGTACCGCGAGCCATACCGCAAGCGCGGAACAATCATTACCGATGGAGATTTCTTAGCCCGTCGTGAGAATGTTGATCGCGAAATGCTTGTTCGCCAGATTGCAGATCGTACACAGATCGCCGTGATTGAAGATGGCGTCATGGTTGAGCATTATGTAAACCGCAACAGTAATCAGTCTTATGTAGGAAATGTTTACTTAGGTCGTGTTCAAAATGTTCTACCATCTATGGAAGCTGCATTCGTCGACATCGGTAAGGGTCGCAACGCAGTTCTGTATGCGGGCGAGGTTAATTGGGATGCTGCAGGTATCTCAGAATCACAACCACGCAAGATCGAAACCGTTTTAAAGACTGGCCAGCCAGTATTAGTGCAGGTAACTAAGGATCCAATTGGTCAAAAGGGTGCTCGTTTAACTAGCCAGATTTCATTGCCTGGACGTTACGTTGTTTATGTTCCTGGTGGCGGAATGTCTGGAATTTCAAAGCGTCTTCCTGAAGAAGAACGCGCACGTTTGAAATCAATTTTGAAGAATCTAATTCCTGAAGAAGCTGGCGTTATTGTTCGCACAGCAGCAGAAGGTGTCAGCGAGGAAGATCTCACCAGTGATGTCGCACGTTTGAAGGCACAATGGGAAGATATTTATTCCAAGAGTCAGAATCCAAACTTCCATGCACCAACCGCTCTTTACCAAGAGCCAGATCTTGCAGTTCGTGTTATTCGCGATATCTTCAATGAAGATTTCCGTAAACTAACTGTTCAAGGCTCAACAGCGTGGGATGAAGTTACAAATTACCTTGGCTTCATCGCACCAGAGCTAACACAAAAGATTGAGAAGTACACCGGCAACGGTGATCTCTTTGCAGAGTTCCGCGTTGAAGAACAACTTGCGAAGGCATTTGATCGCAAGGTATATCTACCATCAGGTGGATCACTTGTTATCGATCGTACTGAAGCGATGGTTGTTATCGACGTGAACACCGGAAAGTTCATCGGTAAAGGTGGAAACCTTGAAGAGACAGTTACCAAGAACAATCTTGAAGCCGCAGAAGAGATTGCGCGTCAGCTTCGACTTCGCGACTTAGGTGGAATCGTTGTTATCGATTTCATCGACATGATTCTTGAATCTAACCGTGAAGCGGTATTGCGTCGATTAGTTGAATGTTTAGGTCGCGATCGCACCAAGCACCAAGTCGCAGAGGTGACATCACTAGGTTTGGTTCAGATGACACGAAAGCGTGTTGGCCAAGGTCTGATCGAAGCCTTCTCAACTACATGTGATTCATGTAGCGGACGAGGTATTCATATCCATATGGAGCCGGTAAAGATGAAAGCGCCAATGCCTCAGCTGGACACTCCATCATCACAGCATGAAGATGCCGATGAAAAGGATGCGACTGAGCACGAGTTCCATGAATCATTGAACTCTGAGCCTGAGGTAGAAGCGCCACAGGCCGAGATAAAGACAGGTGGCCGAAAGCGCCGCCGCGCAGCCTCATCCGGGATCATCACCGCCTAAAAGAAGCCCGATTTGAGCATGAGCGCTCAAATGGGTACCCTTACCCCTCAACCTAAAGTTCGGAGAACTACGCACGTGGCAAACATCAAGTCTCAGATCAAGCGCATCAAGACCAACGAGAAGGCACGCCTTCGCAACAAGTCTGTGAGCTCATCTATCAAGACCGCCGTCCGTAAGTTCCGCGATGCAGTTGCTGCAGGCGATGCCGCTGCGATCAACACTGAACTCCGCGCTGCTTCACAGTCACTGGATGTTGCAGTGCAAAAGGGTGTTCTTCACAAGAACTCTGCAGCTAACAAGAAGTCTTCAATGGCTAAGGCAGCTGCCAAAGCCGGCGCACGTTAATCCCTTTACTACTGTAAAGCGAGGCTAGGTTCATGCCTGCAATTTCACTTGCCAAGGCTCCACAACCAGCAGCAACCAATCCGGCGCAGATCCGTAACTTTTGCATCATCGCCCACATCGATCACGGTAAATCAACACTTGCCGATCGTATGTTGGGAATCACCGAGGTAGTTGAAGCACGCAATATGCGCGCGCAGTATCTCGATCGCATGGATATCGAACGCGAACGCGGAATCACTATCAAATCCCAAGCGGTTCGTTTGCCATGGCGTTCATCCTTAGATGGCCAGGAGTACATCCTGAACATGATCGATACACCTGGACACGTTGACTTTACTTATGAAGTATCGCGCTCGCTAGCAGCATGCGAAGGTGCGGTGTTACTGGTTGATTGCGCACAAGGTATCGAAGCGCAAACCCTTGCAAACCTTTACCTTGCAATGGAAAACAATTTAACAATTATTCCAGTGCTTAATAAGATCGATTTGCCTAACGCGCAACCAGAAAAATTTGCAGCAGAGCTTGCCAAGTTGATTGGTTGCGAACCTGAAGACTGCTTGCGCGTATCTGGAAAAACTGGCGATGGTGTTGCAGATCTTCTAGATCAAATCGTCTCTCAAATCCCTGCACCTGTTGGCGATGCAAATGCTCCGGCCCGCGCACTTATCTTTGACTCTGTGTACGACTCATACCGCGGTGTTGTTACATATGTTCGTGTAGTTGATGGACATTTATCTCCTCGCGAACAGATTCAGATGTTTTCAACTGGTGTTCGCCATGAAGCGCTAGAGGTCGGAGTAATTTCTCCAGAGCCAATCGCTTCAAAGGGGCTTGGAGTAGGCGAAGTAGGCTACTTAATTACAGGCGTGAAGGATGTTCGTCAATCACGTGTGGGTGACACAGTTACGACTTACAACAATCCAACCAAGCAAGCATTGTCTGGTTACAAAGATCCAAAGCCAATGGTTTTCTCAGGTCTATTCCCACTAGATGGTGCTGATTTCCCAATCCTTCGCGAAGCGCTAGATAAATTGCAGCTCAACGATGCTGCACTCGTTTACGAACCAGAAAGCTCTGCAGCACTTGGCTTTGGTTTCCGTTGTGGCTTCTTGGGTCTACTTCACATGGAGATCGTGCGCGAGCGTTTAGAGCGTGAACATAAACTCAACCTTATTTCGACAGCCCCTAACGTTGTATACAACGTCAATATGGAGGATGGAAAGCAAGTCCGCGTTACCAATCCATCAGAGTTTCCAGATGGAAAGGTTGCAGCGGTTTTCGAACCAATTGTTAAATCAACGATTCTTGCACCATCAGAGTTCATCGGAACAATCATGGAGCTGTGCCAAGATCGTCGTGGCACATTGCTAGGTATGGATTACATCTCTGAAGACCGTGTAGAGATCCGGTACGACCTTCCGTTGGCTGAAATTGTCTTCGACTTCTTCGATCAACTCAAGAGTCGCACAAAGGGTTATGCATCTTTAGATTACGAAGAAAAGGGCGATGCCGAGGGCAACTTGGTAAAGGTCGATATCTTGTTACAGGGTGAAGCCGTTGATGCATTTAGCGCAATTGTTCACCGCGACAAGGCGTACGCATATGGCGTAATGATGACCGGAAAACTTCGTGAACTTATTCCGCGTCAGCAGTTCGAAGTGCCTATTCAGGCAGCAATCGGTGCTCGAATCATCGCTCGTGAAAGTATTCGCGCAATCCGTAAGGATGTTTTGGCTAAGTGTTACGGTGGAGATATTTCACGTAAACGTAAGCTTTTGGAGAAGCAAAAAGAGGGTAAGAAGCGCATGAAGATGGTGGGACGTGTTGAAGTTCCACAAGAAGCCTTCGTTGCAGCCCTTGCCACAGATGCAGATATCGAACAGATTAAGGCTGCGCGTAAAGCCGGGCAATGACGCTCTCTTTTTATGTACACATCCCGTATTGCATCAAGCGGTGCGGTTACTGCGACTTCAACACATACACACCTTCAGAGCTTCAAGATGGTGCAACCCTAGAAATCGTTAGCAATGATTACATCGACGCCGTGTTACGTGAATTAGAGGCAGCACCCACCGACCTTGTTCCAACAATCTTTTTTGGCGGCGGAACTCCATCTTTGTTACCAGCCCATGATTTAGGTCGAGTAATTGCAGCGGTCAAGGCTCGCAATGGATTAACCCCTGATTGTGAAATTACTCTGGAGGCCAACCCTGATTCAGTAACAGCGGAAAAGTTGGCGGAGTATCTACATGTTGGTTTCAACCGAATCTCATTTGGAATGCAATCTGCAAAGCCACATGTGCTCGCCGCTCTTGATCGCACACACAACCCTGCCAACGTTGAAAAGGCAATCACAATGGCGCGAGCCGCAGGATTTCAATCCATAAGCGTTGATTTGATTTACGGCACACCAGGGGAGTCTTTGGAAGATTGGCGCGAGACAGTTGAGAACGCGCTTGCATTAGATATCGACCACATCAGCGCATATGCACTCATTGTTGAAACTGGAACAAAGCTTGCAGCGCAGATAAAGCGTGGCGATTTAACCATGCCCAATGATGACCTGATGGCTGATATGTATTTGTTAGTAGATCAGATGTGCGAAGCCAAGGGACTTACTTGGTATGAACTATCAAACTGGTCTAAGCCTGGACATCAATGCCGACACAACATTGCCTATTGGGAGAATAAGAACTGGTGGGGGCTAGGGCCAGGTGCTCACTCGCACATAGATGCCAAACGTTTTTGGAATGTAAAGCACCCAACTACTTATAAGCAAAAGGTGTTTGCCGGCCAGACACCAATTTTAGATAGCGAACAATTGACCGCAGAGCAGATCAAGGATGAGTCAATTCTGCTGGGAATTCGCATGCGCGATGGTTTGCAGATTGAGCTGCTAGAGCCTCATCAGTTGGAGGTTTTAGCGGTGTATCGCGAGAATGGTTTTATCGAGTTGCATGAGGATCGCGTGATCTTGAGCCCTGCGGGCCGTTTGATTGCAGATCGAATCGTGCGAGAAATAACTATCTAGTACCCTTAGAGCAAATGTCATCACGTCGTCTAGAAATCCTCCGCGCAATTGTCGATGAGTACGTTGCGACCCAAGAACCTGTCGGCTCAAAATCAATTGCTGAGCGTCATGGACTTGGAATTTCACCTGCCACGATTCGAAATGAGATGGCGGTCCTGGAAGATGAAGGTTTGATTATTCAACCTCATACAAGCGCAGGTCGCATTCCTACTGATCTGGGATACCGAGTATTTGTAGACAAGTTGGCAACTGTTAAACCATTATCTAGCGCAGAGCGTCGTGCGATTGAAACCTTCTTAGAAGGATCGAATGATCTTGAAGAGCTGTTGAAAAAATCTGCAAAGTTGTTGGCAGATATTACAAAGCAGGTTGCAGTCGTTACCTACCCAATCATTGGCGAGCAACCGAGCCGAGAAAAGTTGGCGGTCTCAGGTACAGCGCACCTTGCCCGTTCTGGAGATAGCTCAGGTTTAACCCTGTCTCCAATTCTTGAAGCACTAGAAGAGCAAGTAGTTTTGTTGAGTTTGCTGAACGAGGTACACCCAACTGTGCATGTTCGAATTGGTAGCGAGCAGACTGAGGCAAATCTGCAGGCAACTTCGCTGGTCACAGTTGGTTATGGTGTGGATTCCGGCCAGCTTGGCGGTCTTGGCGTCTTGGGCCCTACACGTATGGATTACGCGGGATCGATTGCGGCAGTTGATGCGGTTGCACGATATGTCGGACGATTCATTAATGAAGGTGCTTAAATGGCTGATCATTACGAGACCCTAGGAGTTACAAAGGGCGCCACCGCCGATGAAATCAAAAAGGCGTACCGCAAACTTGCACGTGAACTACACCCAGATGTGAACCCTGATCCACATACTCAAGAAAAGTTCAAAGAGGTTACAGAGGCGTACGATGTTTTGAGCGATCCACAAAAGCGACAGAGCTATGACATGGGTGGCAGCGGCTTTGGTGGTGGATTCGGCGGAGCAAACTTTGGTGGCGGATTTAGCGACATCATGGATGCATTCTTTGGTGGTGGGGGATCGCGTGGACCACGACCACGAACACGTGCAGGACAAGATTCACTTATTCGTATTCAAGTAGATCTCAATGAAGCGTGTTTTGGAACAGAGCGGGAAATTACCGTTGATTCAGCGGTTGTCTGTCCAAAGTGCGCCGGAACCGGTTGCCAGGATGGGGACCACCCAGAAATGTGCTTGGTATGTAAGGGTCGTGGCGAAACACAACAAGTAGTTCGCTCAGTTATTGGACAAGTAATGACTTCACGCCCATGCAATACATGCAATGGATATGGAAGTGTCATTAAAAATCCTTGCCGCGAATGTGCTGGAGAAGGACGGGTTCGTAGTCGCCAAACAATTGATGTAAAGATTCCTGCCGGTGTCGAAACTGGAAATAGAATTCAAATGTCAGGTCGTGGAGAAGTTGGTGCAGGTGGAGGCCCTGCTGGCGACCTTTACGTTGAAATCGTTGAAGAGCGCCACGATTACTTAGTCCGCGAAGGCGACACGCTGCATATGCAGATCGATATCAGCATGGTTGCAGCATCTTTGGGGACAACAGTCACCGTTGAATCTCTAGATGGCCCAGTTGATGTGCAGATTAAGCCAGGCACGCAAAGCGGCACACCTATTGTTGTTAAGGGCAAGGGCATGACTCGTTTGCGTCGCTCAGATCGTGGCGACTTAATTGTTCATATAGAGGTTCATACCCCTGTAAAGCTGAATAAAGAGGAAGAAGCCCTGCTTCGTAAATTTGCTGATCTGCGTGGAGAAAAATCCAGCGATGCTCATGTAAAGGGTCAAGATGGTTCGATCTTTAATAAGATCAAGGGAGTGTTTAACAAGTAATGTTCACACTCTTTTTTGTAGATGATCTTCCTACAACTATTGGCAGTCATTACGAGTTCGCAAATGAAGATGCCAATCATGCGATTCGTGTTTTGCGGATGCAGCCAGGTGCTGAGTTCATGCTCGGCGACGGTAACGGAGCTTGGTCGCAGGTAAAAGCGCTAGAAGTTTCCAAGAAATCTATGCAGGTCGAAGTAATTAATAGTGGTTACCAAGAAGCGCTGCCGACGACAATTACAGTTGTGCAGGCACTTCCAAAGGGCGACCGATCAAAAGAGGCGATCGAGCTGTTAACAGAATCTGGCGTCGATCGTATTGTTCCATGGGCAGCAACTCGCAGTATTGGAAAAGGCACAGATAAGTTTGCAATTACAGCACGTGAAGCGAGTAAACAATCACGTCGATTTAGAATTCCAGAAGTTACAGAGCTGGCAACTACTGCGCAGATCTGTGAAGCGATTAAGTTAAGTGATCTAGCAATTGCTTTTCATGAAAGCGCTACTCACAAGTTGTCAGATCAAATCTACTCACACAATGTTCAAAACCTTTTAATTGTTATTGGTCCAGAGGGTGGATTAACTGATGAGGAGCTTGCAGCCTTTGAAGCCGCTGGTGCCAAAGTTGCGCTGATGGGTCGCCCAATTCTGCGCTCAGCACATGCGGGCATCGCTGCAGTTTCTGCAGTTTCAGCACTTTTGAAGGTATGGTAATTAAGTGGTTTTAGATTCCAACTGCATCTTTTGCAAGATCATTGAAGGTCAAATTCCGGCTGAAATCGTGATGCGTAATGAAAATGTTGTTGCCTTCAACGACCTTAATCCGCAAGCCCCAACTCATGTTTTATTGATACCTACAATCCATGTTGAAAATGCGGCGGGGTTGGCTGCTGTTAGCTCGACAATGACCGCCGAACTTTTCTTGGCTGCCGACCATATAGCCACGGAACGTGGAGTGAATGGGTACAGAACCATCTTTAACACCGGGGTTGAGGCGGGTCAGAGTGTTTTCCACGCTCACCTGCACCTTTTAGGTGGCCGTCCCATGGCATGGCCACCCGGTTAAAGATAGATTTACCCTCATATGGAGCGAACGCTAATCACCGTACCTAACGCCATTCCAATGGTTGCTGTTGTGGGTCCGCATGATGACAATCTACGAACAATCGAAGCGGCATTCCCTTCGGTCAACATAACTGTTCGCGGAAATGAGATAACCCTTCGCGGACCACATGCTGATTGCGCAAAGTTAGAAAATCTCTTTAACGAGCTGATGGTTGTTATCCGTAGCGGCAATATCCTCAATGTTGATGCGGTCAATCGTGCAATTGAGATGTTGGAACACAAGCCAGTTGATCATCCAGCAGAGGTAATGTCTCTCAATATTGTTAGTAACCGTGGGCGAACAATTCGTCCAAAGACTGCAAATCAAAAGCGTTATGTGGACGCGATAGAGGATCACACAATCACCTTTGGAATTGGTCCTGCAGGAACGGGTAAGACCTATCTTGCGATGGCAATGGCCGTAGCCGCCCTTAATGCAAAGAAGATCAACAGAATTATCTTGACCCGTCCTGCAGTTGAAGCAGGGGAGCACCTTGGGTTCTTGCCTGGAACATTAAGCGAGAAGATCGATCCATATCTGCGCCCATTGTTTGATGCTCTACATGACATGATCGACATCGATTCAATTCCGCGCCTTATGCAATCTGGTGTAATCGAAGTTGCACCTCTTGCTTACATGCGCGGGCGAACGTTAAATGATGCATTTGTTATTTTGGATGAGGCGCAGAACACCACACCTGAGCAGATGAAGATGTTTTTAACTCGCCTTGGCTTCGGCTCAAAGATGGTTGTTACTGGCGATGTAACTCAGATCGATTTGCCTAACGGCCAAAATTCAGGGCTACGAGTAATTCGAGATATCTTGAAAGATATCGATGACATCGCATTTCTAGAGCTAACTGCTGAAGATGTTGTGCGTCACCGTTTGATTGGTGACATTGTGCGTGCATATGACAAGTTTGATGAACAACGACAAGCATTGCGTCCGATTCGGCCATAAATGACAATTGAAGTTACTAATACTTCAGGGCAGCTAGTTCCAACTACTGAAATTACCTCCCTGATGACACACGCGATGAAGGCGTTGGATCTCAACCCTGATTGTGATTTGAACATAACCTTTGTTGAAGATGAGTACATGACTGAGCTTCATATCAAGTGGATGGATGAGCCAGGAACCACCGATGTTCTCTCATTTCCCATGGATATGCCTGAAGAGCCAGGTGAAGCTGTCACCCTGGGAGATATTGTCATTAGCCCGATAGTTGCTGCAGCACAGGCATTAACTCAGGGGCATTCAACAGAACATGAAATTTATATCTTGGCGACCCATGGATTGCTCCACATCATTGGTTACGACCATGCAGAAAAAGAGGAAGAAAGAATCATGTTTGAACTACAGGAAAAAATCGTCACCGAGTGGGAAAAGAGATCATGAGTCCGATAGCAATAGTTAGCATCATGCTTCTGCTGGTATTTGCAGGGTTTTTAGCAGCGAGTGAGTCAGCACTGACTTCAATCTCACGCGTTGTAATTGATGAGCTAGAGGGCAAGCGTGGGGGAGCATTGCTGCGCAAGTACAGCGCTCAACCCGCTCGATATCTCAATGTAATTCTTCTTGTTCGTAAGCTGTGCGAGTTCACCGCTACCGTTTTGTTAGCGGTGATCTTGCTTCGTAACTATCCATCAGCTCAAGCTATGGCGCTTACCGTTGCAATTATGGTCGTATTGTCTTACGTGGTAGTAGGCGTTGGTCCTCGCACATTAGGAAAGCAACAGCCACACAAATATGCCCGTTACGGAATCATTGTTGCCTACGGAATGGCTTTCTTATTAGGTCCAGTTACAAAGCTACTTATCTCAGTAGGAAATGCTTTGACGCCAGGTAAAGGTTTTCGTTCTGGACCATTTACATCTGAGGCTGAGCTTCGCGACCTTGTAGATCAAGCACATGAGCGTGGTCTTGTGGAATCTGATGAGCACGAGATGATTCACTCGGTATTTGAACTTGGTGACACCCTTGTTCGCGAACTTATGGTTCCGCGTACAGACATGGTGTGGGTTGAAAAAGATAAAACTTTGCGTCAAGGCCTATCTCTAGCGCTTCGAAGCGGGTACTCACGTATTCCAGTTATCGGAGACAGCGTCGACAACATAGTCGGAATTGTTTATGTAAAAGATCTTGCAAAGCGTGTTTTAGATCATCACGAGGCTGAGCAGAGCGAAACAATTGAGAAGCACATGCGACCAGCAAACTTTGTTCCAGAAATCAAGATGGCAGATGAGCTTTTGAAAGATATGCAAAAGAATCAAATTCACCTTGCCATCGTTGTGGATGAGTACGGCGGAACCGCTGGAATCATCACAATCGAAGACATTATTGAAGAGATAGTTGGTGAGATTGAGGATGAGTTTGATGATGGAGATGAGGATTTCGAATGGCTCTCACAGGATAAAGCTCGAGCTAAGGCATCTCTTCACATTGAAGATTTAGCAGATGAGTTAAAAATCGAAATTGAAAAAAGCGATTATGAAGATATTGACAGCGTTGGCGGGTTAATGGCGCAAAAGTTAGGCCGAGTTCCTATCGCTGGATCGACAATATCGTGGGAAGGCTGGGCAATTACTTCAGAGCGCCCGCAAGGCCGTCGTCGCAGAATCTCATCGGTATTGGTTGAGCGGCTCGAAGAAGAGATTGAGGACGCCGAGTAAGGATAGAATTGAACAATGCGCATTGTTCGATTTACCCCTGGTCCAGACGCCGGCTTAGGCCAAGATCCACTTTTTGGCATTCTTGAAGATGATGCAACTATCAGCATCATCAGTGGAGATCCGATTTACAGCGGAATCCAAAAGACAGCAGCAAAGATTGAACTCAATAAGGTTCGCTTACTAGCGCCAATCATCCCTAGATCAAAGGTTGTCTGTATCGGTAAGAACTACGCCGATCACGCAGCTGAAATGGGTGGAGTTGTTCCAGAGGAACCAATTATTTTCTTGAAGCCAAATACCTCCGTCATTGGCCCAAATGACACAATTGTGTGGCCAGAAATGTCTGAGCGAGTAGATCATGAAGCAGAGCTTGCAATCGTTATTGGCAGAATTTGTAAAGATGTTCCGGTTGAGAGAGTTAACGATGTGATCTTTGGATACACAATCGCTAATGATGTAACCGCACGGGATCTGCAGAAGAAGGATGGGCAGTGGACCCGTGCGAAGGGCTTCGATACCTTCTGCCCAATAGGACCATGGGTTGACACCGATTTTGTTCCTGGAACACAAAAGATCACGGCGACAATTGCAGGCGAAGTAAAGCAATCTGCTCAGATCAGTGACATGATCTTTGATGTTCCAACAATCATCAACTTTGTATCTCGCGTCATGACCTTGTTGCCAGGCGATATTATTTTGACCGGAACACCAGCGGGCATTGGCCCAATGGTTGCTGGCGAAAAGGCAACTATGGCAATTGAAGGACTTGGCGAACTAACTAACAAGGTGAGTGCAAAGTAATGACACAAAAGGTCAAAGTTCGCTTTGCTCCATCCCCAACCGGAGATCTGCATGTTGGAAATATTCGTACCGCTTTGTTTGATTGGGCTTACGCTCGTCACACAGGTGGAACATTCTTGTTTCGCATTGAAGATACAGATACAACCCGCGTAACAGATGAGTACATCAATGCAGCTATCGATACTTTAAAGTGGCTTGGCCTTGATTGGGATGAGGGCCCAGAGGTGGGTGGAGATAATGGTCCATACCTGCAATCACAACGTCTCGATATTTATGCGCAGTGGGCTCAAAACTTTCTAGATCAAAAGGATGCATATCACTGCTACTGCTCACCGGATGAGTTAGAGGCTGTTCGTGAAGCCCAACGCAAAGCAAATGTTGCACCTGGCTACAACGGACATTGCCGCGATTTAACCGACGAGCAGATCGCTGCCTATAAGGCGCAAGGCCGTGGCGCAGTAGTCCGCATGCGTATGCCAGAAGGAAGCACCACCTTCACAGATTTAATCCGCGGGGATGTCACCTTCGATCACAACTTTGTTCCAGATTTCGTCTTGGTGCGCGCGGATGGTTCACCTCTGTACACACTTGCTGTTGCCGTCGATGACATCCTGATGAAGGTCACCCATGTTTTACGTGGAGAAGATCTACTTTCATCTACACCACGTCAGATTCGTGTGTATCAAGCAATGGGTGTGAAGCTTGAGGATTATCCGGTTTTTGCTCACCTTCCATTTGTTATGGGTCAGGACAATGCCAAGCTTTCAAAGCGCAACGGTGAAGTTTCAATCGCCTGGTATCGCGAGATGGGATTCTTGCCAGAGGCGATCTGCAACTACTTAGCGCTACTTGGTTGGTCTCCAGGAGATGATGTAGAAAACATCACCATGAAACAGCTGACTGAGATGTTCACGGTTGAGAAGGTTCATTCATCACCTGCGCGTTTTGATATGAAAAAGCTTGAAGCGATTAACGGTGACAAGATTCGTGCATTGACCGTGGATGAGTTCCTGAAATGGTCTCTGCCATTCCTAAGGAAGGCAGATGTCATAACAGGAACTGATGCGGAGATCGAACTTGTAAAGAAGGCGCTGCCTTTGATTCAAGAGCGAATCATCATGCTCCATGAGGTTCCAAAGATGCTCAAGTTCTTGTTCACCAAGAACTTTGCTGTGGATGCTGAATCTGTTTCAAAGATCACCGATGATGGATCGAAGGAGATCCTGAAGCGTTCGATCAAGGAGTTAGAGACAGTTTCTGATTGGACTCATGTAAATATTGAAGCTGTGCTTCGTGCATCTTTGATTGAAGAGATGGCGTTGAAGCCACGTATCGCTTTTACTGCTTTGCGTATCGCGACCACTGGCAGCACTATTTCGCCACCACTATTTGAATCAATGGAATTACTGGGTAAAGAGGCCTGTTTACTGCGTATAACCGCGGGATTGGCGCTCTAAAACCGCTGGTATTCTTTGCCATTGCAGTACAAGGCTCCACAGCCTTGGGGTATGGGGTAATTGGCAGCCCTGCTGATTCTGGTTCAGTAAGTCTAGGTTCGAGTCCTGGTACCCCAGCGCAGTAAAGAACGACAACTTAATATTGTGTCCTAGTAATACAAGGCATGGCCCCGTCGTCTAGCGGCCTAGGACTCTGGCTTCTCAAGCCAGCTACGAGGGTTCGAATCCCTTCGGGGCTACCACTGATATCTCTCTTCTCACACAGTAAATGTGCGAGAAGAGAGATTTTTGTTTTGTAACGCGCGATAGATTTGCACCATGCGAGTGATTAATACAGAACAGTTAAAGAGCATTCTCGCTAACTTACCGAGCAATCCACGAATTATCGCTTCAGGTAACTTCTCAACCCCACGCACCTTGTTAGCGATCGCAGATGAGGTAATCCCAGAGTTCAAGCTTCACATGCTAAATGCCCACGGCAATGGAATTCCAGATCGTGAAGGCATCACCTACGAAACCGCATTTGTTGGCCCTGCCATGCGCAACCACCCGCGTCTTGAGTACATTCCATCTCGTCTTTCACTGTTGCCCGTTTTGATCCGTAACTTTTATCGTCCCGATGTTGTATTCATTCATACATCCCAGCAACGCTTTGACACTGTAAGTCTTGGTACTGAAGTAAATATTTTGCCACGCGCAATCGAAACCGCCCGCGCGCATGGGGGATTGGTTATTGCGCAATCCAATAAACAAATGCCTTACACCTATGGTGATTCACAGATTTATGACAGCGAGATCGATTACTTGGTGGAAGTCGATGAACCGTTACAGGAAAAGCCGGCAACTCAAATTACCGATGTTCAAGCCGAGATCGGAAGCCGCATTGCAGCCCTAGTCGAAGACCATTCCACTTTGCAATTAGGGATAGGTGGAGTTCCAGATGCGGTCTTGCTAGCGTTAAAAGAACGCAAAGGTTTGCGCATTTGGACAGAGATGTTTTCAGATGGAGTCTTAGAGCTATCTAAAGCTGGAACTTTAGATGATGAGGTATTGATTACCGCATCCTTTATCTTCGGCAGCCAAGAGCTCTATCAGTGGCTGGATCTGAATAAGAAGGTTCGCATGCTGCGAACTGAGCGCACTAATGATCCAAGTCAGATTGCACGACAAGCAAAGATGACCTCTATAAATAGCGCTCTTGAAGTAGATCTCTTTGACCAGGCTAACGCCAGCCATGTTCGAGGCTCAATTTATAGTGGCTTTGGGGGCTCTACCGATTTCATCGTTGGTGCACTTCACAGTCGTGGCGGACAATCATTTGTCGCCCTGCCTTCATGGCATCCCAAAGCTAATGTATCAACCATCGTTCCTCGATTACAGACTAATGTCACCCACTTTCAACATTCATATGTAGTTACCGAACAAGGCGTAGCCGCTTGCTTTGGACATAGCCAAAATAATCAAGCACTTAACATCATTAAAAACGCGGCCCATCCTTCAATACGCGAAGAGCTGACGGCAAAGGCTGCAGAGTTTGGTCTTATCTAGCCCACAGCATTAGGGGAGGCGCATCATCGTGCATATTTTGCGCAATCCAAGTAGCTCCATTTAAGTTGTCACCAGCAGATTGAACAATGACTGCATTAGGTAACTTGGCATTGATTTCTAGTGCAATCTTGGTTGAGTATGTTGCGTTACGTGCAGGACCACCTTGAATCGCTATCTCTGGTGAATCTGATTTGGCTCCACCACAGCCATACCAAGTAGCAATAACTGTTTGTGCAAGTAAATATGCACCTTCATCAACAATTGCTGTCGCAGTCGATACTCCTGCATCAGCGGCATCCAAAACTTTTCGTGCTGTAGTTATGGCAAGTGTTGCCGCATCGGAACCATTCTTCACAGATAAATTGTCATAAGCCAGACATTCATCAGCAAAGTAATCAAGCATCTCTGGATCCTCACCACGTCCCTGACGCAAGGCAAGGGCCTTAGTAATTGCCAACTTTCCTAACCAGAAACCTCCACCTTCATCCCCAAAGGTGCTGCCAAGTCCATCACGGTGTGCGTACTTTCCATCGCGACCACCGACGGCGACAACGCCGCCTCCTATCGAGAGCACGACTCCATTGCGGCCATTAAGAGCACCAACAAACCCTGCCAATCCATCATCGATAACTGCGACCTGCTTAGCTCCAAAGAACTCTGCGCATAACTGAAGGTATTTTTCGGGTTCTAGAACAATTCCATTAAATCCAGTGCAGGAAAGTGAGACAGAATCTGCAGATAACTTTTCCATAGATTCAAAGACAGCACGCAAAGCCGAGAGCGGCATTTCGCCGGCTAATTTGCCTCGATCGCTTGTAATCAATAAATCACCCTTACGGATGCGGCACCCTGACTGCCCTAAATCGACTGCTAGCACTTCATTGGTTGCCATAGCGCAAAGGATACTTGAACAGATGTGGGAAGATATGCACATGAGTTCACTAGGCGCGATCATGGCTTCAGAGATTGCTGAAACCCCAAAGGTTTTCAAAGCGATCCTCGACAATAAGGCTGCATTTGATGCAGTAAAAAATGTCTTACTTGAGCAGAAGATTCAATCAGTTCTTATTTTGGCTAGAGGAACCTCAGATAATGCCGCACATTATTTGAAATATTTGATTGAGACTCAGATCGGTTTGCCAGTGGGCTTAACATCCCCTTCATCTGTCACCGTCTACGGTTCAGAGCTGAAGTACTCAAACACCTTGGTCGTCGCCATTAGCCAGAGCGGACAGTCTCCAGATTTAGTTAAGTTTGCAACAGCGGCTCGCAAATCAAATGCTTATGTAATTGCCATGACAAATGATGATAAATCACCTCTTGCAACAATTGCTCACAATCACTTTTCGCTTCTTGCAGGGCCAGAACTTGCAGTAGCTGCAACTAAGTCATACAACGCCCAGCTGTTGATCTCATATCTTTTGGTTGCCGCTTGGACAGACAAGCAGGTAAACAGTGAGCAGATTATTAGCGAAGCAATCCGCCTGACTGCAACGCCAGATCTAGTCAGCAAGGCTGTGGCTCTTGCATCTCGCGATAAAGAGAATGTGATCCTGGGGCGTGGCTTTGCTTATCCAAACGCGCGTGAAGCAGCACTTAAAATTCAAGAGACTTGCAAAATCTCCGTTCAAGGGCTCTCAACCGCTGATTACCTGCATGGCCCAATCTCTGCTTTAACTCCTGAGACTCAAGTATTTATCGTGGCTCCATCACATATGCCAGCGCCTTCAATCACTGAAGCAACAGTCAAGATTCGCAAGACCAGCTCTCGAATCTTCTGGATTGGCAATGGTGGAATGCCTGAGGGCGATGACATTGTTTTAGCAGGATCTAATTGTGATGATGAGATCGCATCAACAATTGTGGATGCGATTGTTTTGCAAAGATTTGCTTTAGAGTTCGCGGTCGCATCCGGTTATGACCCTGATGCTCCTGTCGGATTATCTAAAGTTACGTTGACTAATTAATTACAGTTAGAGATTGAGCTTTGCTGTCATAGCTCAGCAAGTCAGCTCGCATGCCGATTGCAATTTGACCACGGTCCTGTAATCCAAATACTCGAGCAGGTTGTGTTGATGTTGCATGCACCGCTTGATTCAAGGATAAACCGCAGTGGTTGATCAGATTAAAAAAGGCTTGAGAAATTGTAAGAGTGCTTCCTGCAAGCTTCTGATTTGAACTCAGGCGCGCAACTCCATTCTTGACCTCAACAGGTAGAGCACCAATCGCGTACAAACCATCTCCATTCCCCGCCGCAGCCATTGCATCAGAAACCAAAACGATTCGATCGCCGATTGAAGCGAACAACTCTTGAACCTTTTCAAATGCAAGGTGATGACCATCAACAATAAGTTCAACAGCAAGGCGAGGATCATTTATGACAAAGTTAGCGATGCTGCCTTCGGTATTTTCCTTATTCATTGCATTTAAGAAATGGGTCACAATTGATGCTCCATTATCTGTAGCGATGGAAGCATCTTGATAATTTCCCTCAGTGTGACCAATTGCAGCAAATACGCCAACAGAGGCCAGGTAAGCGATCGCTTCCTGTGCGCCATGTAATTCAGGTGCAATAGTGACCATCTTGATCGCACCTTGACCCAATGTAATTAACTCTTGCAATTGCGTAACTGTTGGATCAATCAACAGAGAAGGTTCATGGGCTCCGCAACGTGCGTGGGAAAGGTATGGACCCTCAAGATGGATTCCAACAATTTCTCCACGGGTATAGAAAGGAACAAGTCTTTGGATCTGCGCCTTAAGATCATTGATACTTTCAGAAACTAAGGATGCAACGAGAGAGGTTGTTCCAGTCTCTTTGTGTGCGTTGATTGCAGCAGCGATTGAATCTGATGTGGTTGCTGAGAAGTAATGTCCGCCACCTCCGTGGCAGTGGATATCGACAAAACCTGGAATTAGGACACCATTAGTTGAACTATCTGGCTTGCTATGTGTTCCTGGGTTAATTGATGCGATAACTCCGTTGGAGGTTTCAATCCACAGATCTCCAAGCAGAGAGCCATCAATAATCGCACCCGATGCCTGAATGATCACAGCTGAAGTTTATCGCGATATCACTTTCAAACAGGGGCAGTATGAGAGAATTAGCGGTAATTCAAGGTAATGGAGGAAATCATGGCCGCAGTAAAGAAAGCCGCAGTAAAGAAAGCGGTTGCTAAAAAGAGTGCCGAGATTGAAACCCGCCAGATCGGAATAGATTGGCGCTCACTTTATTTATATGCCGTTTGCTTGATAACCCTATTAGTAGTTTTGTTTTCAACTGTGGCCTTGATAAACGCCATTATGAATGCTGTTTTCCCAGATCCTGCATATATTGATGTTTACGCTAAGCCAGAAAACACTCCATCGGCAGAGCTGTTAGCTCAGCAGGAAGAGAACAACCAGATTCAGGCGATCAAGAACATATTCTCGACATTTACAACAATTGCAATCGCTGCGCCGTTGTATCTGTACCACTGGCGCCAGACTAAAAAAACTGCGTAATTAACCGATTAGTTCGCGGTTGCGCTTAACTTCGCGCTCATGGTTACAAGGACGTTCAGCATGCGTGTCGTAGCAAGGATCGCATAACAACACCAACTGGTGGCATTCAGCTTTTTGGCAGTTTCTAAACTGCTTTGTTGCGCCCTTACATTCGGCACACTCGCCAATCAACTTAGTGTGATCGCTGAAGTCAATAGTTAGTCGATCATCAAATGTATACAAGGAGCCTTCCCATAGGCCGTCATCGCCAAATTTGTTTCCGTACCGAACGATTCCGCCCTTGATCTGATAAACCTCTTTAAACCCTCGGTTCTTCATTACTACCGAAAGGATCTCGCATCGAATTCCACCGGTACAGTAAGTAACAACCGGCTTATCCTTCATATGGTCGTACTTACCGCTTTCGATCTCTGCAACAAAGTCATGTGATGTTTCAACATCAGGAACCACTGCATCCTTGAACTTTCCAACTTTGGCTTCAAAGGCGTTACGGCCATCAAAAAAGAAAACATCATCGCCACGTTCTTCAACAAGCTTGTTTACCTCTTCGGGGCGAAGGTGAACTCCACCGCCGATAACGCCATTCTCATCTACCTTGATCTCATCAGGGTTTCCAAATGCAACAAGCTCTGGACGAATCTTGATCTTTAGCTTTGGGAAATCCTGCCCGGTTCCATCAGACCATTTGAAATCAATTCTCTTAAACCCAGGGTATGCCTTAGTTGCCTTCACATACTTCTTCAAATCTTCCATCTTGCCGCCCAGAGTTCCATTGATTCCATGAGGGGAGACGATAATTCGGCCTTTAATTCCAAGGGACTCACACAATGTCTTCTGCCATAACTTCACGGCATCGGTATCTGCAATAGGCGCAAAGCCGTAATACAGAATTACTTTGTCTAGATCCATGCCCGTATTCTAACGGTCAGGCCGCTGTGTTCAAACCTTGTTTGTGGTGCTCTCCACACTCAAGTAAGGGGTATCGCTCACCTTTTCCACTGATCTAGCAGCACTCCGGTTCTACCGTGTGCTCATGAAACTTCGGAGAATCTTTTCTGTATTGATATCTGCACTATTGTTTATTGGGACAGGGTCTGCATTTGCAGATTCCACCCTTACTTCACGTGAAGAACAGGTGGCCACCTTTAAAGCTAAGTACGATCTTAAGTTTGATAAGGCCTACGCCGATTACATGGTATTCAAAGGCAAGTTGTCTTTAGACCCAAGTACAAAGGCTACCTTTACATCTGTCATTGATGACATTAACGAAGTGCGTAGAACCATAAATGCTAACTTAGCGAATCCCTCAGCACCTATGCAGCCAATCATCGAGTATGCAGAAGAAGAGCTAGGAGAGTTTGTGATTACTCGCTATCAACTTGAGAAATTAGCTGCCAAGATAAAGAGTATTTCGTGCATCAAAGGTAAGACAACGAAAAAAGTTTCAGGCCTAAGCCCAAAGTGTCCAAGTGGATACAAGAGAAAGTAATGGAGATGTGCATGAAAAAAGTGTTTCTTCTTTGCATAGCGATTTCATTGATCTTTGCATCAACTCCCGCGATGGCTGAAGGCGATCGCGTTGATGACGTTATTGCGTTTAAAGCTAAGTACGATCCTCAATTTGATGCCGTCTTGGTTAAGTTCACTACAGCAAAAAAGAGGTTAACTTTTGACGCCTCTTCATCAGCCCTAATCAAAAACTCAATAGCAAACTTAACTGAGACTCGTCGCGTAATTGAACAAAACCTTGCAGATCCAAACGCTCCAATGGCCAATGTAATCCGCCTTGCTGATGAGCAGTTAGGAATGTTCTCTCTCACCAACTTTAAACTGGATAACCTGATGGCTAAGGTCAAGACTGTAACCTGCGTGAAGGGTAAAACCGTAAAGAAGATCTCTGCAATCGGTACCCCTAAGTGTCCATCTGGATATAAAAAGAGGTAATGCCCTAAACTTCGAGCGTGGAGTTTAGTTTTACAGGTGAAGTTATTGAATGGCGCGGTCCAGCTCCTTTTTACTTTATTGAAGTTCCCGCCAAGTACTCTCCTGAAATAAAGGCGATTGCCGCTAGTAAGAGTTATGGCTGGGGAGTCCTACATACGATGGTCACAGTTAAGGACCAAACTTTCAAGACAGCACTTTTCCCTAAACAAGGGTTGTATTTGGTTCCACTGAAAAACGCGATCCGACTTCCATTAGAGATTAAATTAGGTGCCACAGTCAAAGTTGAACTCAACTTCAATTGCTGATCACTGGGAGAATTTCACTATGAAGACATTGGCAGAAAAGCTCAAATCCGAACAAGGTCGCCGAATTCTGGAGGCGTTAGAGAGCGGTCCAAAGTCAGCAGATGAATTGGTCAAGCTGACTAAGTTAACTTTGGGTTCAGTGAACAAACACATTGATGTTCTTCTAGAGGCTAATCGCATTAAAACCAAAAGGAACGGTACCTTTACTAAATGAAAAGGTTCAAGGGGTTGCGGCAAGCATCTCACTTTGGACCGACCCTAATTGTTACCGCTATCGCCTTTGGTTTTGGCACTTACTATTGGTGGGAAGGTCCTGCATATGTAATCGCCTTCACCGTTGCAACGGGCCAATTGGTGGTTGGCTGGAGCAACGATTTGTATGACTTCAGAGATGACCTTGCACATGGCAGAACAAACAAACCTCTTGTCTCTGGACTTATAACCAAGCAATACCTGCAAAAATGGCTTCGCTTCATGGTTCCATTTTCTTTCCTTGCAAACTTACTTGGCCCTCTAGGAATTAAGGGTGGCCTTGTTTATATGCTTGGAGTCGCCTTTGGCGTTGCATACAACCTGTACTTTAAATTCTCAGCTTTATCTCCGTTGCCATACGCGATTGCATTTGCGGCACTGCCTTCATCGATTGCAATATCCAAAGAGATCACCCCACCGGTTTGGATGTTACTTGGGGGGTCAATCTTTGGAATGGCTGCGCATTTTATAAATGTCATTAAGGATATGGAGCAGGATCAGGTAAGTGGAATTCAGGGCCTCCCGCAACGTCTAGGTGCAAAGAGATCGGTAGTCATCGCGATAACACTTATCGCATTAGGGGTTTTAGCAATTTACTTAACCGCATAGTCAGATACCCTTTCTGTATGAGCAAAGAGATCAATACTTCAAAGCTGCGCCGCTACAACATCATTGCCGGCGTATTTCACCTAGTTCAGATGATTGCGGTCTTGGCATTAGCCAATGACTTCACCCTTCCAATCGTTGCTCGCTACATGTCGGGGCCACCGGGAAGCACCTTTGCTGAACCAATCACCTTGTTTGATACACCAGTTGGTTTAGGTGTTGCACTATTTCTTGGTCTCTCAGCCTTCTTTCACTTCTTAGTTATTTCTCCGAAGTTCTTCCTACGGTACAGCGCAGGTCTTGCACAGAACCGCAATTACTTCCGCTGGGTTGAGTACTCAATCAGCTCATCAGTAATGATCGTGTTGATCGCACAAATCTGCGGCGTTTCCGATGTTGTAGCAATTATTTCAATCTTCGGCGTCAACGCTTCTATGATTTTGTTTGGATGGCTACAGGAAAAGTATGAGACACCAGGAAATGGTGGATGGATTCCATTTATCTTCGGTTGTATCGCAGGAATCGTTCCGTGGCTTGGACTTGTCTTCTATGTACTAGCTATCGGTGGACCTTCAAATGCAAAGGCACCAGCCTTTGTTTACGGTATCGTCATTTCACTCTTTGTTCTATTCAATACCTTTGCTGTTGTGCAATACCTGCAGTACAAGAAGGTCGGAAAATGGTCGGATTACCTGCGTGGTGAAAAGACATACATAACACTTTCTTTGATCGCAAAATCTGCACTTGCATGGCAGGTCTTTGTCGGCACATTGTTTGAGTAAAACCTGTTGATGTTTGGCAGATTACGCCGGAAAGAAGCTATTCCGATTCTTGTATTTGTGATCGGAGTACTTTTCTTGCTTGCCTACGAGGTAACCCGTAGCGGAACAGGGTTTGTTCGCGACTCATTCCAAGACACCCAGAACTATTCTTCAGAGGCTGCAGTACAGGTCGGTGGAGATAGACCTGCTGATTTATTCTTGCCAACTAGTTATTCCAAGGAAACACCAGTTCCACTGTTGATTAATCTGCATGGGTATACCGGCGATAGCCAATCTCATTCCACATATACATTTTTGCAAACCGCCGCAGATACCCGAGGCGTGGCCTACATCGCGCCTAATGGAATGAAGGATTCAGCAGGAAATCGTTTCTGGAACGCAACCGATGCTTGTTGCAACTTTGGCGCAAGCAAGGTCAGCGATGTCGATTACATCAATTCGATAATCACAGAGATATCTAGCAAGGTATCGATTGATCAATCTCGGATCTACCTGTTTGGCCACTCTAATGGCCACTTCATGAGCTACCGCTTTGTCTGCTCTACCGAGGATGTTGTCGCTGCCATTGCAGGATTAGCAGGTGCTATGGATAGCAATGTAGATAACTGCGGTAAGAAGCCGATCAATGTTCTCCATATGCATGGAACAAGCGATGACACTATTCTCTTTGATGGTGGTGTTCTCTTGGGAAATCCATATCCATCTGCTGAGGAAAGCACTGCGCAATGGGCATCAATTAACTCCTGCACCAACCCACGCGAAAACACCATCGATCTACTGCAATCGATGCAAGGTAATGAAACCTCTCAACGTGTCTACACCTGCGGCAAAGCTTCGCTGGAGCTATGGCGTATCAATGGCGGAGTTCATGTCCCACTATTGGATCAAGAGTTTGCGCTGCGCACCCTTGATTGGCTCCTGACCCATCGTAAGTAAATAGACTGCCTCTATGAATGGCACATTGGCATTAGTTGGTTCAGGTGAGTATCTGCCTGCAATGACCGCCTTCGAAAAATCATTACTAGATGATGGAATCAAAAATGGTAAGCAAGCTAATTACATTCAGATTCCAACAGCTGCAGGCCGTGAAAGTGATGATCGTTTGGAGTATTGGAAGCAACTAGGACAAAGACAGGCTGATGCAATCGGCGTTATAGCCACATACCTTCCGATCTATACCCGTGATGATGCATTTAAGCAGGAACATGTAGAGGCCATTAAGAACAGCGCACTGATGTATATGTCTGGGGGAGACCCGCACCATCTTGCAGAGGTTTTGATTGATACACCTGTGTGGGCGGCGATAGTTGAAAACTGGCAGAGCGGTGCATCTCTTGCTGGATGCAGCGCTGGCGCGATGGTGCTTTCAGCGCAGATCCCAAACTTTCGATTGCTGAAAAAATCACCATCCATAGGTTTAAACCTTCTGCCTGAAATCCGCGTCATCCCGCACTTCAATAAGTTCTTTAAGTGGATTCCAGAAAGTGCGGCAAAGGTACTGCTCCATGTTCCCGATGATTCAATCCTTATCGGCGTTGATGAGCTGACTGCGATTGTGAAACGATCAGGATCAGAGCACTGGGTTGTAGTCGGTGAAGCGAAGGTGCATGTTCTTAAAGGTCTGCCCGATCAACAACTGCATGATGGGCAAGAAATAAAATTAACCCTCACCTAAACCGATCTGGTTTACATGAGGGTTAATTTGTAAAAGGCTTACTTAGATTTAAAGGCCTTCATAATCTGTTCAACTCCGCCGCTTAATTCAGCAGGGATAACCCAGATCTTGCTAGCGGTTCCATTAGCGATAGCTGGAAGCTGCTGCAGGTACTGATACGCCAAAACCTTTTCATCTGGATTTGCCGCGTGGACCGCATCAAAAACCAACTTGATTGCAGCTGCTTCACCATCTGCACGAAGTACCGCAGCTTGAGCATCACCCTCTGCTCGCAAAATCTCCGCCTGACGCGCACCTTCTGCTGTGAGAATCTGACTTTGCTTCTCGCCCTCTGCAGTAAGAATTGCAGCACGCTTATCTCGCTCTGCACGCATCTGCTTTTCCATGGACTCTTGAACACTTGGTGGTGGATCAATCGCCTTGATCTCAACACGGTTAACACGCACACCCCACTTGCCGGTTGCATCATCTAAAACACCGCGCAAAGCAGCGTTAATCGAATCACGTGATGTGAGCGCAGCCTCAAGATCTAAGCCACCCACCACATTTCGCAGGGTAGTAACAGTTAACTGTTCAATACCCTGAATAAAGTTTTCAATCTCATAGATCGCAGATTTCGGATCTGTCACCTGAAAGTAGATAACGGTGTCGATAGAAACCACCAAGTTATCCTCGGTAATTACCGGCTGTGGTGGAAATGAAACCACTCGCTCACGCATATCCAACAAAGGACGTAGGCGATCAATAAATGGAATGATCAGAACAAGGCCTGCACCCAGTGTTCGGTGGTATCGACCAAGACGTTCAACAATTCCAGCACTTGCTTGAGGAATTATTCGAATCGCTCTGGAGAGAACAACTCCAAAGATAATGATTAATAAAGCTAGAACTCCATAGGAAACCATTTCCATCTACCCCTTTCGCTTAACTACAGCAGTTGCACCTTCGATGGCGACAACCTCAACACGAGCACCACTTTCGATCTCACCTTTGTTGCTTCGAGCGCTCCACGTTTCTCCGCTGAGCTTTACCAAACCCTCATTTTCATTGACCGGGGAAAGTGTCAATGCAGGTGCTCCAATTAAGGCTTCAACATTTGTCGCATGATCTGCAGGTTTTTTCTTCAGATGACGAAGTGCGACTGGACGCAGGAACATCAGAGATCCGACCGCTCCAACACCAAATACAACACCCTGAATTGCTACCCCGTAACCCAATCCATTGGCACCAGCTGCCAGCAATGCAGAGAAAGCGAGAGAGGCAAAGAGGAGATCAACTGTCAGCATCTCAACGATAAGCAAGACACCTGCTGCGGCAAACCACATCCATATCTGCATTGAAACCTCCATCTGTGACTGAAGAGCAATCTTTCCTCATAAAGCCTACCTATCAACCCTGAGAAATGCAGTTTTTACTCTTTAACCTCAATCAACTTCCACTTAACACCCAATCGGTGCAATCGCGGATGGATGGGCGTGCCAGCGGCGATCCAGAACAAGGCCAAGGCTGGAATCACAAATGTCAGCATCACCGGTAGTGGCTGAACCAGACCGGGCCAGAAATCAACGGAGGAGTATGAATCCCTCTGCGCTTGAACCTCTTCTGCATTTCGCAACAAAAGGCCACCATTGGAAAAGGTATGCAAAACAATCGGCATCCAGATACTTCTGGTAACAACCATCAATGCACAGGCAAATACTCCAAATGAAGCTGCCGAAACAATATGCCAATATGCAGGCCAGGCATCAAAGTTTCCGATGTAGCTATTGATGTGCATCAAGCCAAACATCAGAGATGAACCAATTACAGCAACGGTCATTCCATGTCTTTGCAGAACTCCAAAGACAATTCCGCGGGAAAAAATCTCCTCGGCCGTTGCTACGCAAATCAAGAAAATGATTCCGCGAAGCCATTTATCGGAAGCCACCTGGGAGAAATCCTCGCCTCTGATCTGCACAACAATCAAGTTGATCATGAGTGCACAGGCAAGGAGAAACCCCCAACCAAACCGTGGCAACGCAAAGTAAGCCATGGTTGGCGGACGCAGCCACCACATCACCGCGAATGAGAACAACCCTAAGATCATGTAACTACCGGTGCTATCAAAACCTTTACCCGGTACAACCTCACCTGCGAAATTCAAGATCACAATGGAAAACATGGACAGGAGTACCAGCCCGATCCACATCCTCAAATTTCTCATGTCAAAAATCTAGCCCCACCCACCGACAAATGCACGGAAAATGCTCAATCCCCGTAAACTCCTCACACAACTACGGAAAGCGAACCCAATGTCCTTTGTTATGTACTCAACCAGCTGGTGCGGGTATTGCAAACGCCTAAAGTCTCAATTAGCCGAGCTGGATGTCACCTTCGAAGAGATCAACATCGAAGAGGTTCCTGGCACAGCCGAGATTGTTGAAAAAGTAAACGGTGGTAATCGCACAGTTCCAACACTTGTCTTCTCTGATGGCGCTGCGATGACTAATCCATCGGCCAAGCAGGTAGTGGAAAAGCTCGCCGCACTTAAGGGCTAGTTTTGCCCAATCAAAAAAATAGGAGCGATGTGGCAAAGTTTTTTTCTGGCGGAACGATCTGGTGCTCAACCGGAGTCCTCGCAACTTCGCTACGTGTCGAAGGTGGCCGCATTGTCGCGATCGATGAACAGTCTCACCCAGATGATGAAACCATAAATCTGCAGGGAAAGTTTTTAGCCCCTGCATTTATGGATGGCCATGCCCATCCACTTTTTGCTGGCCGACAGGCACAAGGCCCACTTGTAAATGGCCTTCAGGCAGTTGATGAAATTCTGGCTGAGGTAAAAAGATTTGCAGATCAACATCCAGATCAACCGTGGATCATTGGCGGCGCTTACGAGGCGGCGATAATCGAACGTGGTGACTTTCTTGCAACATGGCTAGATCAGGTAGTCCCTGATCGCCCCGTTGTTCTTCGCGCAGTAGATCACCACACGATTTGGGTAAACAGTAAAGCCATCGAGTTAGCAGGCATCACCGCTGCAACACCAGATCCAGATGGTGGAACTATTGCGCGAAATCCTGATGGAACAGCACGTGGCACTTTGCGCGAACCATCCGCCATGGATCTTGTGATGATGCATAGCCCAGCAGCAACGATAGAAAAAGATGTAGAAGCAATAGCTTGGGCGTCGAAGCAATACCTTCAGTGCGGTGTTACCGCAGCAACTGATGCCTGGATCGAACCTGGAATGGCAGAGGCCTATATAGCAGCTGATAAATCAGGGGCGCTCGGCATTGATATGAATCTGTTTTTCTTGGCCCAACCTGATACATGGCAAGAGCGCGCAGACAGCTTTGTACAACTTCGCAGGCAGATTCAAGATCTCGGTCCAAATTCACTACTACGAGCAAACACTATCAAGATTATTCTGGATGGCGCGTTATCTAGTGGAACCGCTGCGCTGCTTGAACCATATCTAGATGACCCAAGCAGCAAAGGCTTATTGATCTGGCCAGATGAGCTACTACTAAAAGCTGCTGCACACTTTGATGAACAAGGCTTTCAACTGCATCTGCATGCAATCGGTGATGCAGCGGTAAGGCAGGGCTTAGATGTAGTTCAAAAACTTAGCACCAACGCGCCTCGTTCTGATCGTCGTGCTGTTATCGCACACGCACAGTTGATACATTCTTCAGATATGCCACGTTTTGCTGAATTAGGAGTTATCGCAAACTACCAACCACTGTGGATGTACCTAGATCCCATGAACTCTAAATTAATTGCACCTCGCATTGGCGATGATCGCAACAACAGGCAGTATCAATTAGCCTCAATGATTAAATCAGGTGTCCAGATTGCATATGGCAGCGATTGGCCCGTTACATCCCAAGTTCCCTTAGAGGCGCTAGGTGTTCCCACCCATCGCCAAACTGCAGATCACCAACCTGTACATGGCTGGAGCCCACAAGAAAGTATTTCAATTGAACAAAGTCTTTCCTTCTACACACATGGCGTTGCATACCAAAACTTCAATGAGCATCGATTTGGAAGCATTGCAGTTGGTATGCAGGCAGATCTAATGATTCTCGAAAACAATCCACTCACCACAAAACCACATGATGTTGCAAAGATTAAGATCTCTGACCTTTACAAAAAAGGTGAATCAGTTTTTACGAAATCTTCAATTCAGCACGATTAATCAAGGTATTACAGGCATCTCCGAACCCCGCAAAAGCTGGATTAGTAGTTTGTCCTGCAACATAACGCGCCCAAATCTGCTGAATAATCACAGCTAAGCGGAACAATCCAAAGACTTCGTAAAAAGTAAAATCATCACAACGCACACCACTGGCCGCTACATACTTCGCCACAAACTCATCGCGCGTTGGCATCCCCGGCAAATGACTTGGCTGACGGCGCAAAGCGGCAAACCCTGGATCATCATCGCGATCTACCCAATATGCCAGCGCCGAACCTAAATCCATCAGCGGATCGCCAACAGTTGCCAGCTCCCAATCCAAAACGCCAACAATGCGCGCCTGCTTCAAATCAAAGACCACATTGTCGATGCGCCAATCTCCATGAATAACACAGGAGGCAACATCATCAGGACGGTTGGCCTCCAGCCACGCCATTACCTTTTCACCATTAGGAACATCATCAGTTAACGCATTGCGATAGCGCTTTGACCAACCTTCTACCTGTCGCTGAACATATCCAGGACCTTTATTTAGCTCTGCCAAAATCGAAGCATCAACGGCATGTAACTGCACCAAACCATTAATCAAAGAATCAGCCATCACCGCAACATCGGAAGCTGTTACACCTTCTGGAACATCGCGCCGAAAGATATCTCCAACTACTCTTTCCATCACATAAAAATCCGATCCCATTACCGATTGATCATCACACAACGCGATCATCGAAGGCACCAGGGGATAGACCGGTTGCAAACGCGACTGAATCAAAAACTCACGCTTCATATCGTGGGCCGATGCCGCCTTCATACCCGCTGGCGGTTTGCGCAGTACTAACTCTCGATCTGGATACTGCAAAAGATAGGTCAGATTTGATGCGCCGCTACGAAACTGTTGAACCTCGGGCACAACATCCACACCAATAAATGGCTGCAACCATGCATGCATCCGTGCAACATCAAAGCGATCTTCATCGCGAACTGGAGTTAAATCCTTCATGTTAAATAAGGTTTGATTTCTAACCGTGCAATATCGCGAATATGCACCTCATCTGGCCCATCCACGATTCGCAATGTGCGAATGCCTGCATACATCGCAGCCAGTGGTGTGTCCTGGCAAACTCCAGCCCCACCATAACTTTGAATCGCATGATCAATCACACGCTCTGCCATCTGTGGCACCGCAACCTTGATCGCCGCAATCTCTTTACGCGCACCCTTTGCACCCACGGTATCGATCATCCACGCAGCCTTTAACACCAATAGGCGAGCTTGCTCAATCTCAATACGTGCAGTCGCAATCCATTCCTGAATCACACCCTGCTTAATCAAGGCTGAACCAAATGCTTCGCGCACCATTGCTCGCTTAATCATCAGTGACAAGGCACGCTCTGCCATTCCAATTGCACGCATGCAGTGATGAATACGCCCTGGCCCTAAACGAGCCTGTGCTAACGCAAAGCCTTCGCCCTCGGCCCCCACAAGATTTGAAACTGGAACTCGTACATTCTTAAATGAAACCTCGGCATGCCCATGTTGATCGACATAACCAAACACCTGCAGGTTGCGCTCTACCGTCACTCCGGGTGTATCAATTGGCACAAGCACCATCGACTGCTGGTGATGTGCATCGGCATCAGGGTTTGTCTTTCCCATAACAATCAAAATCGTACAGCGCTCATCCATCGCACCAGTGGTCCACCACTTCACACCGTTAATTACATATTCATCACCATCACGAATAATCGATGTCTGAATATTTCGTGCATCGCTAGACGCAACATCAGGCTCGGTCATTGCAAACCCTGAACGGATCCGCCCATCCAGCAACGGTTCAAGCCACATCTTCTTCTGCTCTTCTGTGCCGAACATATCTAACAGCTCCATATTGCCTGTATCCGGCGCTGCGCAATTTGTTGCCTCCGGCGCTAAATCAGGAGACCACCCAGTGATCTCTGCCAGCGTCGCATACTCAACAACTGACAAGCCATGATGTGGATCATGACTATGAGGTAAGAACAGATTCCACAACCCCAACGCACGCGCCTTTACCTTCAACTCTTCAACAATCGCCGGAACTCCATGTGGCTTGCCCGCTGCCGCTAACTCCGCCCGCTGATGTTCATAAACGCTCTCGGCTGGAAAAACCTCAGCCTCCATAAATGCCTGCAACTTGGTGGCGTATTCAGTTGTCTTCGCGCTTAGGTTAAAGTCCATACCTGTAAGCCTACGCACAATTACCCGTTTTGAGGAGAGACCAGATGAGTGTGATGAATCGCTTTCGTTTAGATGGCAAGGTCGCAGTTGTAACTGGTGCATCATCGGGACTTGGAGTCGCCTTTGCTAAAGCGCTCGCAGAAGCCGGTGCAGATGTAGTTCTCGGCGCTCGCCGCATTGATCGCCTCGCAGAGACCGGCGCACTCGTTGAAGCGGCCGGCCGCAAATACACATCACTGCAAACAGATGTGACACAACCAGAACAATGTGATGCGCTCATCGCACATGCAGTTAAAACCTTTGGCCATGTCGACATCTTGGTCAACAACGCCGGAGTCGGAACCGCCGTTCCTGCAACTAAAGAAACTCCAGAACAGTACAAAGCGGTTATCGATGTAAACCTCTTTGGCGCATATTGGATGGCCCAAGCATTTGCCCGCGCAAATACCAACGGCGGCGCAATCGTAAATATCTCAAGCATTCTCGGAATCAAACCGCAGGGTCTTCCACAAGCTGCATACGCTTCAAGTAAAGCAGGGCTAATCGGATTAACTCGCGACCTTGCAACACAATGGACCGGCCGCAAAAATATTCGCGTTAATGCATTAGCACCAGGATTTTTCCCATCCGAAATGAGCGATGAACTGCCTAAGGAAATGGTTGAGATGGTCAAACAATTCACACCAGCTGGCCGTTTGGGGGATCCTGAAGAGCTAGCCGCAACCCTTATCTGGTTAGTCAGCGATGCATCTAGTTACGTCACTGGAATTACAGTTCCCGTCGATGGCGGATTGGTTATGCCTTAATTTCACAATTGAGGAGCGCTAACATGCGGAAAATCATTGTCACCTTACTTGCCGCCACTGCATTAATTCTCGCACCGTTGAACCCCGTGTATGCCGACGTGGATCCAATTCAAGCCTTGCTTACAAAGGTAATGCCTGAATTACCACTTCCACCTTCGCATCCGCTGCTAACCGATGCTCGAGTACAAGTAGGAGCTGATTGGACGATCGCTAATGGCTATATAGGCCAAGGGGTATCAGTAGTTTTGATGGATGGTGGAATTCAAGCTGATCATGTGCAATTTGATGGTCGAATAATCGCTGAAGTTTGCACACAGAAAGAGAATGAAACAGATTTCATTTGGAAATGCAAGGATGGACAAACCGTCTCTGAAGGAAAAGGTACCGCTGAAGCGGTAATTGATTTAGAGGGAAAAGCAGTCTGGCATGGCGTAGGAGTAGCTAGTTCGGTTCTTGAATTTGCACCAGGAGTTCGAATCATCATGATTAAGAATGGTGATGCTCTAAAAGGTTTTGACTGGGTCATCGCAAATGCAGAGAAATACAACATTGCCGCGGTCAGCATGTCATTTGGTGCTGATATTTCTTCACCAAGAGATCCTAAATATTGCGATGTTCCTGAATGGCATGAGAGATTCATAAAGATGCGTGCACTAGGTGTCATACCGGTGGCAGCTACGGGTAATGGTGGTCAAATCGCCGGAATTTCCCACCCCGCGTGCGATCCATTAGTTGTCAGCGTTGGTGCGGTGACACCCCAGGATGAAGTTATCTCGTATTCAAACATTTCAGATCGAACCACTTTGCTAGCACCAACTGAATTTGAAACTGCATATACAACGCCTGATAAGACGAAGAAAGATGCTTGGTTTGACTCCTTCAGTGGAACTTCAGCTGCTACGCCTGTCGTTGCAGCTATGTTGGCAGTAGGTCGTAGTGTTTCTCCAAATGCTTCTGCAGATGAATTGATCTTAGCTGCTCGCTCAACCGCTACTTCGATAGATGATGTGGTCATTAAAGATCTCAAAAGAATTAACTTCCAAGGCTATGTCCAGAGATTATTAAACCTTAAGAGTTTGGCCTCTATAAAGACCGTTACAGCCAGTCAATTAACTGAAAAAGATGTCACTGTTAGTTGGACCGTCTCAAACTCTCCAGCAAAAGTTCGTGTCACAGTAAATGGCACAAATCCTCAACTTTTTCCTGGCGCAAATGGTGAAGCTAAACTCTCCAAAATTTCTGATGAGAATTCAATTGCAGTCAAAGTAGAAGCGCTGGATAAAGAAGGTTTAGTTTCTTCAATCAAAGAGATTAGTGTTAACTTTCCAATTAAGAATGTGACAGGTTGGTGCAATCCAACCGGTAAGCAACTCAACAGCGCCGCGCCGCTTTTTGGACATCTAGAGATTTTGGGGCCAAATAAGGATGATTCCTCGTTAATCGATTTCGGATTTGGATTACAAGGCAGTCCTATTCTTTCGTGTACATACATAGAGTTCTCACCCGTAATTGATCCAGGAATTGCATTTATCGCTCGTATTGCCTTACGACCAAGTGGTGATCGGCACACCATGTACATTCCAAGAAATTTTGGCACAGGTGGAGTTTTGCGAATCGCCTTTGTTGATTCATCCGGAAACTATTCACACATAATGACCTACATTTTCCCAGATAAGACATTTAGCACTAGCGGCTCTAATCCTTACGAGGCCGGACTTGAAAGAAACCATGTGGATTTGCAACCAGAGCTCAAGGGAGTTCCTCAAAAGTCCTTACTTGCCGAAAAAACTACATCTGAAAAGTTAGTTGCACTCAGACTTGAGTTAGAAGCAGCAGAAACCAAGTCAGCAGTAGAACTCAAAGCTAAACAAGAAGCAGATGCCAATGTTGCTGCTGAGAAGGCTGCATTACTTAAAACCCAATCCGATTTGACGGCAGCAACTGCTTCATTGACTGATGCACAAAAGACTAACCTCAACCTTGGGTCACAACTAAAAGCGATGGAAGCGCGATTCTTGGTATTTTCAGAATCAGCCACCACAATTCAAAATCAGGTCTCTCGGCTGAATAATCAACTAGCTGGAGCGCTCCTGAACCTAAATACGGCGAATGCCAAAATCAAAAAGATATGTGCGGTCACGCCCAAGCCGAAGGGGTGTTGATGGCCGCGAAGCTTTGATCTATCGAAAAGTCCTCAATAGTTCAATGCACAAAATCCCCCTTATGACTCGTCAGGTATTCTCGATTTCCTGTAGCTATCTTGCCTTGGGGCATATGATCCATTTATGAGAAAAGTCAAAGTTTTAGTTTTAGCACTTCTTTTGAGTGTTCTAACCTCGCCCACTACTAGCGCTGCTGAGATTTGTTCGCAGTTGAATGTCCCAGGTGTAGCTGATGACAATCTCACTATCACTATGACAGCAATGAAGGTGACAGAAAAGACAGGTTCTTTTCAATTGAGCATTAGTTACAAGATGTTAAATGCGACTACGGACAAGAAAATTGATGAAGGTGCTTTCAAGATATTTTTTACAGATGGAACTTCTGAGCCGCAATACGGATTTTTTGGCACTTTTTTTCCGGGGGATAGCAGAGAACGCTCACACATGTGGGAGTATCTGAAATCAAAAACCCCTATTGGCATTTCTTATAATTCAGGATTCTTTGGAGATGAACTAAGTCCGTTAAAACTCAATTGGGCGCCTCCCGGTCAAGACTGCAGTTTACTGTCATCCGCTGTAAAGACCGCCGCTGATAAAGTTGCTGCAGAGAAAGCCGCCGCTGATAAAGCCGCCGCTGATAAAGTTGCTGCAGAGAAAGCCGCCGCTGAATTTAGATTACAGCAAGCTGCAGAGAATAAAGCAGCGCAAGCCGCAGCAGTAAAGTTTTTAGTTGACCAAACGATTTCCATGAAAGATGATTTGATTCTTAGGATCAATTCATTGATAAAGCGGTTTCCTGCGGGCAAAGCTGATTTGAACGCCATATTGAAATCCATTTCTTCCCTTGGTTCTATAACTGAAATGAACTTCAAAGAGACAGAAACACTGCTATACGGTGTCGAAAATCAGATAGATGTTTTGGAAAAGCGACTAGTGAGCACACGCACCACAATCACTTGTATTAAGGGCAAGTTAACGAAAAAGGTTACAGCAGTTAATCCAAAGTGCCCATCGGGTTACAAGAAGAAATGACCTACGCGCTTATAACAAGCAATACGTCATTTGAGACTCATTAACTTTTGGCCTAAGGCAAATATTTCATTTTGCTTCGCATGACTTTCGTGATTAAGAATGTTTGGGGGTACGCTAACGAAATGAAGAAAACCGCATTAAGTCGAGTAGCGGTCCTAGTTTTAGCAGCAGGATTGATCTCGAGCCCATCTTTAGATGCTGCGGATTCCCAAAGTGCTGAAAACATAAAGGCATATGGGGCTTTAGATAGTCACGCAATATATGCAGACCCTAATCCTGATGCAGAAGTGGTAAAAGGTTTTAACTTTAATCTTAAGATTGTAACTATCAAGAAGTCCCACCCAGGGACGGATTACATTCTCAATGGAAGTTACGGATCGACTCCAAGTTTTACCGGTGGACTTCAAGACACGGCCAGCGGAAAGAAAAGAGTATGGCTCACTGTTCATAACTTGGACGAAGGCACGTGTGCGCTAGTACCTTGCAAAGTCAAGTCATTGGCAACTGATTGGAAGACAACCTTAATCAAGGGTGAATCAATCACAAGCAAAAATGAATATCTCACCCACACAGATTTTTATAGTGAAGACATTTCTTGGAGTATCGATGATGAAGTGAAATGGCTGACAGTTCTGTCACCTGAAGGCGATAGTTCACTTTTGACTGTCGTTTTAAAAATCGGATCAGCCGATTGGCGACACTTCATAACAGTGAGATATGCAGCAATCTACCCCGCAGGCCTAAGTGGTGGTTACTCAAGCATTAATGAACCAGGTGTTAACAATCCATTTACTTCTCGCTCTGTTGTCTTTAGACCAACCTTGATGGAGACATTTTCTGGACGGAGTGCAGAGTTTGGGCGATTGTATTTACTGGGGCCGACTGGCAAGAATCGACATTCTTATGTAGTTCGCGGATCGGAATTACTCGCATTAGTGGGTATTGAGCCGCAGCTAGAAGGAAAAAGCGAGTATCGATTAAACCTTGGAGCACTTACTGAGCCAATCGATTATTCGGGGGGAAAGAACTTAGCCGAATCAATTGTTGATTCATTAAGCACCACAGCCAAAAGTTATCGCCAATCAGTCAGAGATGAAGCCAAGAAATTAGCAATTCAGCAAGAGGACGGTAAGCGCCGTGCTGCGCTTGCAGGTGTCCCTAATGTAACAGAAAAAGAAGGCGCGATCGCAATCAATTTCTTTTGGGGATACCCCAGCGGAATAGTAAACACGGGTATGACTTGGCTCGCACGTGAAGTGAAGATTTCCAAATCGGGAGATGCAACTTACTTCTCGATCATCGGCAATTGGACCCCGCCCTTTTATTTAGGAGTCCAGGAAATCCATAATCCAGTAACCGGTGAGATTAAGAAAAATGCAATCTTTAGCGCCTGGGATACGTATGAGGGTAATGACTGTACAAATTGCGGACCTGAAACTAGACCATCAAATGGCAGGACTACGGTCGTCAAACTTGGCGAAGGGGTTACTGGAGGAAATGGTTTCGGCTATGAAGGTACAGGCGTAAATGCATTTATTAATGATTTCGGTTGGAAGGAGGGTGACACTGTGAGAGCCGTGGTCAACTTGAGACCAATCAGCGACGGAACGGAAATATCTGCCGCCCTACAGCTGAATAATCAACCTTGGAGATACTTTGGTACATATAAATACGCCAAAAAATTTAGTCAGCTTGAGCCCGGCTACTCCTTTATTGAAGATTTTGGCCGTACGCCGTGGATTGTTCGCTCGGCTACCTTTGGAAACACATGGATGGAGAATGAAAACCAAACTATTTTTAGAGTGATCGATGAGGTCACTGCTAGAGCTAACGTAGGACTTAATAGCCCTTATCACTTAATTGCAAAGAAAGAAGATTGGGGATTATGGGCACAGGTTGGGGGTGATGAATACATTTCGAAACGGGATCCCGTAACAACTATGTTGAAGCAGTCGGTCAATCTTTCAATCCCTATTGAAGCTAGGCTTGCTGTACTTGATCTCAAAGGTGATGACAGCGTGAAATACCTAATGAATTTGAATCAAGTCGCGGCTGCTGAGGAGCTCAAGGCCAAGTTAGCTGCAGAGGCAGCAGCAAAGCTTGCCCAAGACAAAATCCTGGCTGAATTAGCTGCAGCAAATGCATCACTTGCCGAGTCACAAAGAGTCAATCGCGACCTTGGCGCACAGTTAACCGCTATTGAGGCGCAGTTCTTGGCGTTGTCAGCTTCAGTCAGCACCATTCAGACCGAGGTATTGGCACTTAACACCAAACTAACAACTGCGCTCAAGAGCTTAAATACCGCAAATGCAAAGATTAAAAAGATATGTGCAGTCAAGCCAAAGCCAAAGGGTTGCTAGATCACTTCAATCAAGATGTACTGATTAAGAGTGTGTTAGGTGTTGTGAGCTCACGCTCAAAGCCACCTAACAGCCCTTCCTGAGCTTGTTTCCACACGCTCAGTAAGTCACCGTGCTCTACCAACTGTCCTTCAAGCCGAACTTTACGAGCCTTTTCCTCCCAACACAAGAGAATTGATGTCATGATTCCCGAATGAAGCGTATTGCCACAGCCTTCGTTCTAATTCTTGCATTGGTGAATAGCTCGATTTCGTCTGCAAGCGCTGCTTTGACTTGGTCACAATCTTCTACATTAGATACGACTTTTGATGGCAGTTTGTATAACTCGCAATATGACTTGGAATATTCATCTGCCGCAATTTTCGATAATAACGCTGACAAAATAAGTTTCTATTTGGAGTTTGCGCAAGTTCCAACAACCAAGATATTTGATACAGGTAAAGGCTCTTTTGGCGCAATTTTCTTAGATTATGACTTTGACAACGACAACGATTTTGCACTCTACGCCCAAGATATCACTTTGACCACGGACCTCTCCGGAGTCAAGGGGTTTGCAAATTCTTGGCCTGAAGGTATACAAACTTACTCTAGTTGTGCTGTCTCAGTATTCACCAATATCAATGAAAATGACCGGTGGATTGGCTTCTCGGTTTCACGAGATTGTATCGGTCTTCCAAAAACTTTTGGTCTCAAAGGACTTGCTCGAAATGATTACAAGAATTTGGGCAAAGATTATGACTACGCTCCAACAAACTATTTCCGGGTAAACCTTCCAACCACCACATCGGGAGGTAGTTCTTCAACAACTGTTCCTGATGTTGGCGCAACATTTACTTTGCCCATAACGAAAGCAAATGATTCAAAAGCAGCAAATTCATACTCAGATTCCCCACAGGATTTGTCGAAGCTCTCAGAGGATTTACTTCCATCCGTGGTAACAGTCCAATGCGCTGGTGGGTCGGGTACGGGGTGGAGTGCAGACGTGACTATGTCCACCGACCTTCAATCTGCGGGATATAGGTCTCTAGTTGTCACAAACCATCACGTTATCGAGGATTGCTTGACAAGTAAGTCTGTTACTCTCGTTTTAAATAGCAAGGTCACTCTAGCTGGGACAATTGTGTCTTGGAGTAAGAATGATGACATCGCAGGGATTGCAGTAAAATCATCGATCCCCTCGATGCAATGGATAGGTTCAAACCCAAAGCAGGGGTGGTGGGTAGGAGTATTGGGCTCTCCACTTGGCGTCTCTGGAATTCTCACCACTGGAATCATTTCATCCACCAATTCCCTTAGCAGTAGATTTACTTTCACCGCCGCAATTAACCCAGGGAATTCAGGTGGACCTGTATTTGATAACACTGGTCGCGTTCTCGGTCTAGCGACATCAAAAAATCTTATTTCAACAGATTCAATTGCTGAAGGTTTCGGTAACGCCCAAGGCACGCCTTTGCTTTGCTCGGTAATTGTAAGCTGTGTAGTTGAGAAGAATCCTTGGAATGCAACTCCGAAGTACGCAGCCTCAACTTCTCTTATTGCTAGCGCCGCAGCAGAGGCTGCCGCAAAGATTGCACAAGACAAAGCTGTAGCAGCTGCAGAGGCAGCAGCAAAGATTGCACAAGACAAAGCAGTTGCAGATGCTAAGAACGCAGCAGAGGCAGCAGCAAAGATTGCACAAGACAAAGCTGTAGCAGCTGCAGAGGCAGCAGCAAAGATTGCACAAGACAAAGCTGTAGCAGCTGCAGAGGCAGCAGCAAAGATTGCACAAGACAAAGCAGTTGCAGATGCTAAGAACGCAGCTGAGGCTGCCGCCAAGATTATTCGAGACAAAGCAGTTGCAGATGCTAAAGCAGCAGCAGAAGCGTTAGCAAAGTACGAATCAGCAGTTGCAAATGCTAAAGCCGCAGCAGAAGCTGTAGCAAAGATTGAACAAGTCATAGCAGTTGCTGAAGCCAAGTCAGCAGCAGAGGCAGCAGCAAAGATTGCACAAGATAAAGCAGTTGCTGAAGCCAAGTCGGCAGCAGAAGCTGCAGCAAAGATTGCACTTGATAAGACATTAAATGAAGCTAAAACTGAGGCTAAGGCAGCAGAAGCTGCAGCAAAGATAGCTCAGGAGAGTGCGGCTTCAGAAAATCGAACTACTTCTGAATTATTGGCGAAACTTCAAAATGACTTTTCAAACTTAAGTGCTAGCTATGCGAACTACTTGAGTAAGTACAACGAAGCTACCAGCCAAATTGAATTCTTGCAGGGAGTAGTAAAGATCCTTCAGGTACAAGTAACTGCACTCCTCAAACCTAAATCTGAAACAATTGTTTGTACCAAAGGCACTGCATTTAAGGTTGTTAAGGGGATTACCCCTAAGTGTCCTGTGGGATTTAAAAAGAATTAATCCACTGATAAGCCATCACCTAGTTTCAAAGGGACAGATGGGGACTAGACTCCCAATATGAAACCCGTGTGCCTTCGAATTCTTGTAGCTATTTCTTTGATTTTATCATTCACCCCTTCCGCATTCGCAGCCGACACCAGTGCACCAGTATTGCTTGAGTGGAAGTTACTTGATTTAGAAACCGATATTTCTAATGGGGATGGAGCGTTACGAATTCAATTTTCTGTCTCAGATGAATCGGATATTTCGGAACCTCTTTCTAACGTTGGTAGCACTACTACAACTCAACAAACGGGTTTTGCCTTTCCCAAATTAATATCAAAGGTAGGAAATGTATCAACATACACTGCTGAAGCAACTGTCAAATTTGGACAAGCTCCAGGTGTATGGAGATGGTTATTTTTCCCTCTGAGGGATGTCATTGGAAACTCTTCACAAGGATTCGGTCCGGGTGGTTCTTGGCCTATAAATGTTTGGGTGTATGACAAAGATTTTACTGAAGCAAAGCGTTTAGCCACAGAAGCTGCCGCTGCGAAAGCTATTGCAGACGCAAATGCTGCTGCAGAACTAAAAGCCAAGCAGGAGGCAGAAGCGAAGGCAGCATTTGATGCCGCTATTAAGGCAGCTACAGATGCTGCAGCGAAAGCGGTAGCAGATGCGAAAGCCGCTGCAGAACTTAAAGCCAAGCAAGAAGCAGATGCCAAAGCCGCTGCTGATAAAGCTGCTTTATTGAAAGCTCAAGCAGATTTAGCCGCAGCAAACGCCAAGGCGGCAGCAGATCGAGAAGCATTGGTGAAGTTGCAAGCAGATTTAGCCGTAGCAAACGCCAAGGCTGCAGCAGATCGAGAAGCATTGGTGAAGTCGCAAGCAGATTTAGCCGCGGCTAATGCATCTCTTGCAGCGGCACAAAAGACTAATCGCGATCTTGGCGCGCAATTAACTGCTATTGAAGGGCAGTTCTTGGTTATGTCAGATTCCATCAGCACAATTCAAAGCCAGGTATTAGCACTTAACACCAAGCTAACAGCAACGCTGAAGAGTTTGAGTACTGCGAATGCAAAGATCAAAAAGATATGTTCGGCAAAACCGAAGCCAAAGGGTTGTTAAGAGCGCACCTTCTTTTAACGGTTGCCTTGCCGGTCATGTCCGCGCCTGCATTAATGAGTAAAGCTGGCTTTCATGATTAAACTTGCACCCATGGGAAGTTTTGGCATACGCGGAGTTATTGAAGGCTTCTACGGCAAGCCATGGACACATGAAGAGCGTATTGACATGCTCAACTTTCTGGCTAAAACCGGCTTAAATACATATTTTCTCGCGCCTAAGGATGAGCCTGGCCACAGAAGAAGCTGGCAAGAGCTGCGCCCGAGTCCAGAGATAGCAAAGTTAAGCCAGCTGGTCTCGCATGCACAAAGCAAGGGAATTGTTTTTGGTACCGCGGTTTCACCAGGCCAGACAATTACCTATTCATCAGCGACAGAGTTAGACGCCCTGAAGGGCCGGCTGAAACAGTACTTAGATATTGGAATCAATTTACTTGGCGTCTTCCTTGATGACATCCCCAATGATTTTCAATCAGAAGAGGATGCAAAGGAGTTTGGATC
>JBIKXW010000004.1:0-49414 GCA_044355565.1 Candidatus Planktophila sp.
CTTACACCACCGTTTCACCCTTACCAACTTTCGTTGGCGGTTTACTTTCTGTTGCACTGTTCCCGCGGATTGCTCCGGGTGGGAGTTACCCACCGCCTTGCTCTGCGAAGTCCGGACTTTCCTCGGTCCATTTCTGAAACGCGGTGATCCGGGCGACTCTTCAATCACAGATGATACGCCTTGATGCCATGATGGAGTTAGTCGGCTTTATGCCTTTGAGCCGTAGGATTAACACATGCCAGTTCAGGGATTATCAAAAGACGAGAAATGGCCGCGCGCAAGTACTCTCTTGGATAGCAGTTTGAAGGATGCTGATTTTGCTCTTCTAGGTATCCCCGCACATAGAACATCTCTTTCATCTACCTCTGCGCACTTAACTCCTGCAGCAGTACGAGAGGCACTTGCTAGATACTCAACATTTGCTGAATCTACAAGTCTTGATCTGCGGAGTATCTCTATGACTGATTTAGGTGATGTCGATTCTCCCGACTTTGCAGATGGAGAAAGCCGTGTTGCTAATTTTGCAGCTGATCTACTGAACAAACATAAATTAATTGTTGCTCTTGGCGGTGATAATTCAATTACTTACTCATTTGCTAAAGGTTTATGGAACAATGTTGAAAATATAGGAGTAATTACCTTTGATGCACACCATGATCTTCGCGACGGTGAATCAAATGGTTCTCCAATATGGCGACTAATCCAGGCTGGCCTGCCAGGAAAGAACATAGTTCAGATAGGTATTGCAGACTTTGCTAATAGTTCAGAGTACTCCGAAAGAGCTAAAGAGCACGGGGTTACTGTAATTACTCGAGCTGAAATGCGATCGACAACTATGCCTGAGTTAATTCGCAGGGCAGTTGATATTGCTGGTATGCAAGGTCGGGATATCTATGTTGATGTTGATGTTGATGTTTGCGATAGATCGGTTGCGCCGGCCTGTCCTGCTTCGCTTCCTGGTGGAATATCAGCAGATGAATTACGGCATGCGGTCCGACTTGTCGCATCAGATAAGCGAGTGCGTGCTATTGATATAACCGAAATTGATGCTGCTATAGATTCAGATGACCAGCGAACAGTTCGGTTAGCTGCACTCCTTGTTCTTGAAGCCGCTGCTGGACTAGCTTCTAGATAAGTTCCTTAACAACTTCCTTTGCTGCAGCAACAACTGCACCAGAGTTAACAAGAGTTGTTGCAGCTTCTAATTCTGGCGATAGGAAACGATCTGGTCCGACTCCCCCTACAACTGCACGCAACTCTTTAACTACGCGGGCAGTAGCTGGTGCTGGTTCTAAACCAGTTCGAAATTCAATTGCTCTACCTGCAGTTACTAACTCAATAGCCAAGATGCGAGCCAAATTATCAATAACTTTGCGTAGTTTGCGCGCCGCAGACCAGCCCATTGAAACATGATCTTCTTGCATTGCAGATGATGGAATTGAATCGACACTTGCTGGAGTTGAAAGACGCTTGTTTTCGCTGACGAGTCCAGCTTGCGTGTATTGCGCGATCATCAAACCAGAATCAACACCCGGATCATGGGCTAAGAACGGTGGCAGCCCAGCAGAGCGGTACTGATCAAGTGCTCTATCTGTGCGGCGTTCAGAAATTGATCCTAAATCTGTTGCTGCAATTGCAAGGAAATCCAAAACATAACCAACGGGTGCGCCATGGAAGTTTCCATTTGATTCCACGCGGCCATCAGGTAAGACAACTGGATTATCAATAGAACTTGCTAGTTCGCGAGCAGCAATTGTTGAAGCATAGGCAACAGTGTCACGGACAGCTCCTGCCACTTGTGGGGCACAACGCAATGAATATGCATCTTGTACGCGTGAATCATTTTCACGATGTGACGCAACTATTCCCGAACCTTTAAGCAAAGCATAGATATTTGCTGCACTTATAGCTTGTCCGATCTGAGGACGAAGAGGGGCATGTAGATCTGGTGCAAAGACACGATCAGTTCCAAGCAATCCCTCAATACTCATAGCAGTTGTAATGTCCGCAACCATGCACAGCTGTTCAAGATCTGCACATGCCATGATCAACATTCCTAGCATTCCATCAGTTCCATTGATAAGTGCTAGACCTTCTTTTGCTTCAAGCTCGATTGGCTTAATACCAGCCGCGTTGAGCGCTTGCATTGTTTCCATCTCGACACCATCGGCATCGTGAACGCGGCCTTCCCCCATCAAAGCAAGTGCGCAATGTGACAGTGGTGCTAAATCGCCGCTGCACCCTAATGAACCAAACTCTGGGACTACTGGCGTAATTCCATTGTTTAAGAAATCAACATATGACTGCGCAAGTGCCACACGTACACCTGTTCGACCAGATGCCATGGTCCGTAGGCGCAAAAACATCAATGCCCGCACTACTTCGCGTTCAATGGCAGGTCCAACGCCTGCGGCATGAGAGCGAATGAGAGATTTCTGTAGCTGAGCGCGATCCGCAACATCTATATGACGATTTGCAAGTGCGCCAAATCCTGTTGAAACACCATAAACAGGAACTCCGCCTGCGGCATAGCCTTCAATATATTTTCTGGATGCATTCATTGCTTCAATAGAAGCTGCTGAAAGTTCTACTAGTGCGCCATGCCGCGCCACATCAATCACATCGGCAAATGTCGTGCCAGATGTTGAAAGCGTTACTGTCTTATTTGATTTGGAGGCCATCTCGCCACACCTGTTCTACTAATTGAACGCCTGGACGGTATGCCAAGTGAATGTATGAATCTGCCTTGAGAATAGAAAAGTTAGCGCGAGCACCTTCAAAAAGATGTCCGATGTCATCACGGCGAAGTGCTTTTGCGCCACCCATTGTTGCTGACCACAGTGCCTGCTCTGGCGAAAAATGCATTTCACGAACAGCAACCGCGATAATGAAAGGCATGCTGGTTGTGTATGAAGAACCCGGATTGCAATCTGAAGCTAATGCAACAGTAATGCTAGCTTCAAGTAGTGGGCGAACATCAGGATAGGCAGAGCGAGTAGAAAATTCGGCACCTGGTAAAAGAGTTGCAACGGTCTTTGATGTTGAGAGCGCTTGAATATCTCTCTCACTCAGGTGTGAAACATGATCTACAGATGCAGCATCAAGTTCTACGCCTAAACGAACTCCTTGACCTTCTTGCAGTTGATTGGCATGAATTCGTGGCAACAAACCTTTCGCCATGCCCGCCTTTAAAATAGTTCGGGCATCATCGACCGAGAATGCACCCTTGTCACAAAAAACATCGATCCACTTTGAAAAGGGAAGGACCGCATCCAACATTGGCCCAGTTACTAAATCAACATAATCTTTGGGGTTCTTCTTGTACTCAACTGGCACAACATGAGCGCCAAGAAATGTAGTTTCATCGGTGAAGGAGGCTGCAATTTCAAGTGATCTGTGCTCATCTTCAACGGTTAAGCCGTAGCCAGACTTGATTTCAATGGTTGTTGTACCACTGGAATACGCCTCATTCAGCAGTGTTTGCGCGTTAGAACGCAATACATCATTACTTGCATCTCGAGTTTTCTGCACTGTTTCAGCAATGCCGCCAGCGCTATAACTTTCACCCAACATGCGTGCTCGAAACTCTTTACTGCGATCCCCGGCAAAGATCATGTGAGTATGACTGTCTACAAAACCTGGAATAACTGCGCGGCCTCTGGCATCTACGCGATGTCTGATGTGATGTGTAGGCGCATCTGATTCTGGGCCTACCCAAGCAACCACGCCATCTTCAATCAGCAGCGCAGCGTTTTCAATTACTCCCAGCTTTGTCCCATCATGCTGTGGATCATTGGTCACTAACTGACCAATGTTGTGAACAAGCGTGCTTGTCATTCAGTATCCAACATAGGAACATGCACATGACGATGCTTTGCTGTATCAACAGCTAGGTCATAGCCAGCATCAGCATGTCGAATAACTCCCATACCAGGATCATTAGTTAAAACTCGCTCTAATTTTTGTGCTGCAAGTTTGGTGCCATCAGCAACAGAAACTTGTCCTGCGTGGATAGAGCGTCCCATACCAACGCCACCGCCGTGATGAATAGAAACCCATGATGCACCAGATGAGATATTGACCATCGCATTCAATAATGGCCAATCGGCAATTGCATCAGATCCATCTAGCATCGCTTCGGTTTCACGATAAGGCGATGCAACAGAACCGCAATCGAGATGGTCACGTCCAATAACAATAGGAGCTGATACTTCACCTCGTGCTACTAATTCATTGAATGCAAGACCTGCTTTGTCACGCTCTCCATAACCTAGCCAACAGATTCGTGCCGGCAATCCTTGGAATGCAACTTTCTCTTGCGCCATTGTTATCCATCGATGCAGACCTTCATTTTCTGGGAATAAATCAAGAACTGCTTTATCTGTGCGATAAATATCTTTAGGATCTCCTGAAAGTGCCACCCATCGAAATGGGCCTTTGCCTTCACAAAAGAGTGGACGAATATAGGCAGGGACAAATCCTGGGAAAGCAAAGGCCCGTGAAAAGCCACCTTGGCGAGCTTCATCTCGGATGGAATTGCCGTAATCAAATACTTCAGCGCCTTTATCCATAAAACCAACCATCGCCTCAACATGTTTAGCCATAGATGCCTGTGAACGTTTGGTGAAATCAGCTGGGTTATCTCGTGCCATCTGCGCAGCTTCATGAACATCAACTCCCACTGGAACATACGAGAAAGGATCATGGGCTGAGGTCTGGTCAGTAACGATATCGATTGGCACATCCATTGAAAGAAGCAGCGGGAATAATTCAGCAGCATTTCCTTCTAAGCCAACTGAGAGTGGAACACGTGTATTCTTAGCCTTCAGTACACGTTCAACTGCATCTTCAAGGTTATCTGCAATCTCGTCTAGGTATCTAGTTTCAATTCGCTTTTCTAATCGTGACTTATCTATGTCAATTACTAAACAGACTCCACCATTCATTGTTACAGCAAGAGGTTGCGCTCCACCCATGCCGCCGCAGCCACCAGTCAAAGTCAGGGTTCCTTGCAGAGTTCCGTTAAAGCGTTTTTGTGCAACTGCAGCAAAAGTTTCATATGTGCCTTGCAAAATTCCTTGTGTTCCTATGTAGATCCAGGAACCAGCCGTCATCTGGCCATACATTGTTAAACCGAGTTGTTCTAACCTACGAAACTCTGGCCAATTAGCCCAATCTCCCACGAGGTTAGAGTTTGCGATTAATACGCGTGGTGCCCATTCGTGGGTTTGAAAAACTCCGACCGGTTTACCTGATTGCACAAGAAGTGTTTCGTCATCTTTTAAGTTAGTCAGACTCTTAACGATCGCATCAAAGGAAGGCCAGTTACGAGCAGCTTTGCCTGTACCGCCATAAACAACCAAGTTTTCAGGGTGTTCAGCAACAGCTGGGTCTAAGTTGTTGTGCAACATACGGATTGCAGCTTCTTGAGCCCAGCCCTTAGCGGTTAGATTTGAGCCTGTTGCGGCATGCAAGATGCGTGAAGTGCTTGTCATGGGGTGAACAATATCGGCACTGAACCAAATGGATAGTGGCGCGATGGAATGAGTTCCCTTAGGGTGGCACCCATGATTACGACTGTTGATGCCGATTTCCTAGCTCTACCTCTCGAAAAAACCTCCGATGCGGCAATAAGTACTGCCACAGGCGCTGGTGCTTCTCATGTAGATGTGCGTATTGAGCGCACTCGAACGGGGTTGCTCTCCTTGCGCGATGCAAAGCCTGAAACTCAATCAGATGAAACCAACTTTGGTATTGGAGTGCGCGTAATTGTTAACGGTGCATGGGGTTTTGCTTCATCTCCAGATGTAAGTGTTGAAACTGCGCAGAAGTTGGCGATGACTGCGGTCGCGATGGCAAAGACTTCCAAGCCGCTTTCAACCGATGAGGTTTCTCTAGTTCCAGAACCTGTTTATGCGAAGAAGAGTTGGGTCTCTGCTTACGAGATCGATCCATTCTCTGTTACTGATGCGGATAAGAAGGATCGCCTTGCATCACTTAGTTCAAAGCTGCTTGCAGCAAAGGGCGTCAATCACACCAGCGCACATACGATGTATGTAAAAGAACAAAAGCATTATGCAGATTCTGCTGGAACTAGCACCACACAACAACGTGTTCGCGTTCAAACACAGATCGAAGCGATTTCAACGGGCGATCATGGTTTTGAATCGATGAGAACTCTTGCTCAACCTGCTGGTTACGGTTGGGAGTGGATGGGAAACTCAATCTGGAACTGGGATGCAGAGATCGATCAGCTTCCAACTTTACTTGCTGAAAAGGTTGCTGCACCTTCTGTTGAACCAGGTCGTTACGATCTTTTGATTCACCCATCAAATCTTTGGCTAACGATTCATGAGTCAATTGGTCACGCAACAGAGCTCGACCGTGCAATTGGTTATGAAGCTAATTACGCAGGTACATCATTTGCAACCCCAGACAAACTAGGCACGTTGAAGTACGGATCTGATTTAATGAATGTCACTGGTGATCGCAGTACTGAACATGGCTTAAGCACCGTTGGTTGGGATGATGAAGGTGTTGCGGCACAGCGCTGGGATATCGTGAAAGATGGCGTTTTGGTTGGGTACCAACTAGATCGACGTATTGCAGCTGTTGTGAATAAAGATCGCAGTAATGGCTGTGCTTACGCTGATTCTCCTGCCCATGTGCCTATTCAGCGCATGCCAAATGTTTCTTTGCAGGCAAACCCAACTGGGCCAACCCTTGAGAAGTTAATCGAATCCGTTGAAGACGGTATCTACATCTTGGGAGACAAGTCCTGGTCAATCGATATGCAGCGCTATAACTTCCAATTTACTGGTCAGCAGTTCCACCGCATTAAGAATGGAAAGCTTGTTGGACAGTTGAAGGATGTTGCCTACCAAGCGACAACTACAGATTTCTGGGGATCAATGAAGGCTGTTGGCGGTCCATCAACTTATGTTCTAGGTGGTGCCTTCAACTGCGGTAAGGCTCAACCAGGACAAGTTGCGGCGGTAAGCCATGGATGTCCGGCTGCGGTGTTCGACAAAGTCAATGTTCTTAATACAGTTGCGGAGGCGAGCAAATGATTTCAGCTCAAAATCTAGTTGAAAAGATTCTGGCTCGTTCGACAACAGATGATTGCATCGTTGTAGTTCAAGACAGCACGCAAGCAAATCTTCGCTGGGCAAGTAGCACCCTCACAACTAATGGTGTTATCCAACAGCGCAATGTCACAGTGATTTCATTTGTTGCCATGGGCGGATCAATGGCATCAGGTGCGGTTACTCGTACCCATGTTGATGAGGGCGATATTGATGCGATTCTTGCCGAAGCTACCGCTGCAGCAAAAGCATCTGGTGCGGCTGAAGATTTCGCACCTCTTGCACGTGATGTTGCATTTGGAAACTGGAGCGCTCCTCATACTCCAACTGGCCCAGAAGTTTTCAGTGGGTTTGCACCTGAACTTGGCGAGATGATGCGTAGATCAAAGTCAGATTCAATTGAATTATTTGGATACGCCGAACACACCCACCAAACAATTTGGGTTGGATCAAAGGGCGGAATGAGATTGCGTCATGATTCACCAGTTGGTCGCGTTGAGATGACAGGTAAGTCCCATCAGCGCTCTCGTTCAACCTGGGATGGGGTCGAAACCCATGATTTTAAGGATGTTTCAGTATCTGCAATCGATGCAAATATCCGCCAGCGTTTGGATTGGCAAGCAAAGAAGATTGATATCCCCGCAGGACGCTACGACACTATTTTTCCTTCAGGATCTATTGCTGACATCTACGTCTACATGATGTGGGTTGCTGGTGGACGAGATGCCTTTGAAGGTCAGAGCGTCTTTTCAAAGAAGGGCGGCGGTACTCGTGTTGGTGAAAAGCTATCCAATGTTGGGCTGCAGTTGTTTAGTACGCCAACGCATCCTGTACTTGCTGGATCTCCATTCGTATCCGCATCAACTAGTAGTTCATTTACTTCAGTTTTTGATAACGGTCAAAAGCAATCACAGGTTGATTGGATCAAGGATGGCGTGCTGCAATCCTTGGTTCAGACTCGTGCAAGTGCCGAGTTAACATCACTTCCGTACACGCCATTTGGTGATAACTTAATTATGAGTGTTGATAGCGCCAGTGGAAAGTTAGAAGATCTCGTTAAGAAGGTTGATAACGGATTGCTTCTAACTACCTTGTGGTACATCCGCATGGTTGATCCAAACTCATTGCTTCTTACCGGTCTTACTCGCGATGGCGTTTACTATGTTAAGAATGGTGAAGTTCAAGGAGCAACAAACAACTTCCGTTGGAATGATTCACCAGTCAGCGCTTTGTCTCGCATTTCGCATGCGGGTGCTACTGAGTGGACTCAACCACGCGAATGGGCTGGCGACATGACAAGCATGTCCGTTCCGCCAATGGTTATAAAAGATTTCAATATGTCGACTGTAAGCCCGGGTAACTAAACCGGGCCCTCAGTTCAACATTCTGAAACTACTTCTTGACTTCCTCGCCCCCGGTAATACGTCCAGCGTGTGCATGTGCGGTTGGGTCCTTCTTGACCTTAATCAAGCTTGCAACCGTTGAAACAATCAAGATCAGAGCAATTACTGCCAAGCTGACCAAAGTTGGGATCTTGGGGACTTCATACCAAATCTCGTGTACGTATGTCATGATCAATTTAACGCCGATAAACATCAAGATGATTGAAAGACCAAGAGATAGATAGACCAACTTGTCCAGAAGTCCCTTGAGCAGGAAGTACAGGGCACGCAATCCCAGCAATGCAAATGCGTTCGCGGCAAAGACCAGGAATGGTTCTTGCGTTACTCCAAATGTTGCAGGGATTGAATCAAGGGCAAACAACAAGTCAGTAGATGCAATTGCAATCATCACTAAGAACATTGGAGTTGCAATGCGCTTTCCATTAATTCGCGTAAAGATCTTTGAGCCGTCGTACTCATCAGTCATAGCAACGCGCTTTTTGATGATCTTTACGAGCTTGTTATCTTCAGGTGAAGGATCTTCATCCCAGTGCTTGAATAGACCCACACCGGTCCAGATCAAGATTGCACCGAAGATTACGAAGGTGAAGCTAAAGGCAGCGAGTGCTGCTGCACCAACGGCTATGAAGATTGCACGTAGAACTAGTGCAAGGATCACGCCAAACATCAATACGCGCTGGTGGAAGATGGATGGAACTTTGAATTGGGCCAAAATAATAATAAAGACGAAGAGATTATCTACAGATAAAGATTTCTCTACTAAGTATGCGGCAAAGTATTCGGTTCCGAATTGTGAACCTGCTGTTTGCCAAACCCACACGCCAAAGGCGATTGCAACGCCAATGTAAAAGATCGACCATATAGCCGCTTCTTTGAACATTACATCGTGTGGCTTGCGGCTCACAGTCAATAAATCAACGACGATCAGAGCGATGATTGCACCCACTACGAGTGCCCACGTCAAAAAAGTTACATCCATACATACACCTGTTTCGTTAAAGGGGCCTGGTGCCAAGGTCTCCCTCAACCGCTAGTTAATTGCAAGCTATGTGGTCGCAGCTCCGGGATATTTCTATCCGTATTGACGAAGATGCCGAACGAGGTACTCCCCTTAACGTGGGTAAATAGTAGGTAGATAGAATTGTGCATGCAAATTGAATCGCGCAGATGCGTATATTCATCTTGTAATCAGGCTAGGAATAGGACACAGTTCACAAATGCAAACAGGTAGAAGCGTTGTTTATGCCCGTAATGGTGGGGCTGCGGCAAGTCAGCCATTGGCAGTTAGCGCTGCGACCACCATCCTGAAGCAGGGTGGTTCATTTACAGATGCGGCGATCGCATTAAGCGCGGTGATCTGTGTGGTTGAACCTGGTGCTTCTCACTTAGGTGGAGATGCATTTCTTGTAACTCATCATGCTGCTAGCAAAACAAACTTGGCCTTTAATGGCAGTGGTGAAGGTTCACATGCTGCAACCCCTGAAAACTATAAAGATGGAATTCCTCTGCATGGATACAAGTCAGGAACCGTCCCGGGATTAGTCTCAACTTGGTTTGAAGCACACAGCCGCTATGGAAAGTTGCCGATGGCAACTTTGTTGGCGCAAGCAATTGATTATGCAGAAAATGGATTTCCAGCCAATACAGGTTTTGTTCGCAGAATTGCTGGCCACTTAGCGGTTGCGCCAGGGACTCAGCTTTTCAAAAACATGGGCGTAGATATCAATGTCAAGGTTGGCGATTTAGTTGTTCAAAAAGATTTAGCCACTTCGCTCCGTGAAATCGCTGAAGGTGGAAGAGCTGCTTTCTACGAGGGCCGTATCGCTCAGCAGTTAATTAAAGGATCTGAGGGTTGGTTTAATCAAGAAGATCTCAAAAACCACACAACTCGAGTATTGGATCCGCTTTCCGTTAAGTATCGTGACATCACTATTTACGGTCAGCCTCCCCCAACACAGGGAATGATCCTGATGGAGGAGCTTCTGCTCAATGAAAGGTTTGATATCGCTTCATTGTCAGAGGCAGATCGCATTCATGTGGGTGTTGAGTCCAAAAAGATTGGTTTTGCTGATCGCAATCAAATTCTGGGTGATCCCGAGTTCATTGCTGTCAATACCGAAAAGATTCTTTCTAAGCAACATATTGCCCAACGTGCAGCACAAATTTCCATGGGCTCTGCAGGTAGCGATATCTCACCAGTCAGCGAAGGCAGCGATACAACCTACTTTTTGGTCGCAGATGCTGAAGGTAATGCCGTCTCGTGGATTCAATCTGTATTCCATGGCTTTGGAAGCTCATGGGTCATTCCAGAAACGGGAATCATTTTGAATAATCGTTTAACTGGTTTTTCACTTGATCCACAATCCCCCAACATCATCGCACCGGGTAAGCGCCCCGCACATACTTTGAATGCATTCACTGCAGTAAAGGCGGATGGTGCTTTGTATCTAGTTGGCGGAACGCCTGGAGCAAATATTCAAGTTCAAACTAATCTTCAGCTCATTACAAACATGATTGATTTGAAGATGAATGTGCAGGAAGCAATTGAGGCACCACGTTGGCAACACCTCAACGCTCCTGGTCAAAGCTCTGAGGAAGAAAAGGGAGCCGGTGTGCTCCAGGTTGAAAACAGAGTTTCAACTGAAGTCCTAGATCAATTGCGTGCTAAGGGCCATGAAGTTCATGAATTGGCTCCATGGGGACATGGATCATCTGTACAAATGATGGAAGTTCTTTCTAACGGAACCTTTGCATTTGGATCTGACCCTCGTTGCGAAGGCCAGGCTTCAGGGGTTTAAAGTGAAGCCAGAGCCTCTTCAACAACGCTCAAAGCATCTTTCAGAAGTTCATCTGTAATAACAATCGGTGGCAAGAAGCGAACAACATTTGAGTATGTGCCGGCGGTAAGAACTAAAACGCCCTTGCTCTGGCAATACTTTGTAATTGCATTCATCGCTGCTGTATTTGGAACCTTTGTACCAGGCATAACCAATTCAATGGCTTGCATCGCACCGCGACCGCGAACTTCACCAATTACGGGGTACTTAGCCTGCATTGCCCGAAGTGAGTCTCCAAGGATTTGGCCGATGTGGTTTGCGCGAGCAACAAGGTTCTCTTCTTCCATTGTTTCCATCGCGCCAAGTGCTGCTGCACATGCGATTGGGTTACCGCCGTATGTTCCACCAAGTCCTGAAACATGAACTGAATCCATGATTTCTGCGCGGCCTGTTACTCCTGCAAGAGGCAATCCGCCTGCAATTCCCTTAGCGGTAACAACCATATCTGGCACAACATTTTCGTGCTCAACAGCAAACATATTTCCCGTACGAGCAAAACCTGTCTGAACCTCATCTGCAATGAAAATAATTCCATTGTCTGTTGAGTACTTGGAAAGAGCTGGCAAGAATCCCTTCGGTGGAACGATGAATCCGCCCTCACCTTGAATTGGCTCGATCAAGATCGCTGCAACATTGTGTGCACCGATTTCCTTGTCGATCTTGTGCGTAATCATTTCAATCGCATCTTCAGTGATTGTTGCTTGATCGCCTACCCAATGGAATGAGTAAGGCATTGGTACGCGATAAATTTCAGGAGCAAAAGGTCCGAAACCTTCTTTGTATGGCATGTTCTTTGCAGTCAACGCCATTGTTAGGTTTGTACGACCGTGATAGCTGTGTTCGAAAACAACGATCGCTTGACGCTTTGTGTAATGACGAGCGATCTTGACGGCGTTTTCAACCGCTTCAGCACCTGAGTTCACAAGCAGCGACTTCTTCTTAAATGTTCCAGGAGTCATTGCATTGAGTTTTTCGCACACTTCGATGTAACCCATGTATGGAGCGACGGTAAAACATGTGTGTGTAAATGCTTGCACCTGATCAATTACTCGATCGACTACGCGCTGTGCAGAGTTTCCAACATTTGTTACACCGATACCTGAACCAAGATCAATGATCTGGTTGCCATCGAGATCCAAAAGAATCGCATCACTAGCGCGCTCAATGACCACTGGAAAAGCTAGTCCTAGTCCCCCAGATGTCGCCTCACTGCGGCGCTGTAGCGCCTCGAGAGATTTTGGTCCCGGAATAGCGGTAACCAACCGACGCTCTTGAGTCAATGCGGTAAGTGTTGTCATAGGTGAAGTCTAAGCCATCATTTCGCAGTTGCGAGCCGAGAAGTTAGGCTTAGAAGATGAACTCACGGTTAAGAGATAGCGCACCATTGCTAGATGCATATCTGTCATATTTCGAAACCGAGCGTACAGCTTTCACAATTCCAGGGCACAAACAAAAGGCGTATCGCTTAGATAAAGGCCTCGGAAGCGTTGTTGACTCAGATACTCCGCTGTATGGCGGACTTGATGAGATAAAACTTACTGAGGGAACTCTTAAAAAGGCTGAGGAGTTAGCCGCATCACTATGGGGTGCTGATTACGCACGTTTTTCAACTGGTGGCTCGACTCATGCTAATCAAGCAATTATTTTGGCTCTTGGAAAACCAGGTGACAAGGTTGCAATCACCCGTACCGCTCACCGCTCAGTTTTAAGTGCACTTGTTTTAACAGGTTTAGAACCAATCTGGTTAACACCAGAGATTGATGAAGCCACTGGTGTGCCGACTGGAATTCCGGTTTCAGAGTTAGAGCGCGCATTAGATCAGAAACCAATTGCATTGCTACTCACCGAACCTGGTTACCTAGGAACAATCTCTGAGCTTCCTGCATTGATATCAAAGGCGCATGAACATTCAATCCCTGTAGTTGTCGATGCAGCATGGGGTGGACACTTTGGATTCAACTCACAGATTCCACAACATGTTTTACAACTAGGTGCAGATGCATTGATTACAAGTGTACATAAGGCGCTACCTGGTTACAGTGCATCAGCATTGCTATTGGCCCAGGGCAAGTTACTTAACCTTGCACGAATTGAACAAAGTTTTGAAACAACTCATACAACTTCACCTGCAGGTGCGCCTCTTGCTTCTATTGATGGTTGCAGAGCATTACTTGAAACTCGCGGCGAACAATTAACCGGCGTTCTATTGAATTATGTCAATGATTTTAAGGCACAGCTCCAATCAAATTTTGAAAACCCAATCTTTCTTAACACTGACGACTTTACTGCCGGACGCTTTGACCCGGTCAAGATTGTTTTGCGAGCTAATGTTCTTGGTCTTTCAGGGGTAGATGTTGAAAATGCTCTACAAAAACTCAATATCCGCGTTGAAATGGCAGATCGAGACACGATTGTTTTCCTTGCAACACTTGCAGATAATGCAGCTGATTTCTCCACTTTATCTGCAGCATTAATTCCAATTCTAAAATCGTTACAAGGTGAACCGCGTGCAACGCAAACTTCTCTTAGCTGGTCGATTGTTCCGACCGTTGCGGTATCAATGCGTGATGCTTACTTCGCAGATACTGAGTATGTGTCGGTGAAAGATGCCGTTGGAAGAGTCAGCGCCGATTTGATCGCTCCATATCCTCCAGGCGTTGCCGTCGTAGCACCCGGTGAAGTGCTGACAGAGGTGATCCTTACGGGCTTGTCAGCAACGCAAAAGGCGGGGGTTCGAATCGCATATGCGAGCGATCCAACTTTGGAGAGTTACCGAGTTATTCGCTAGTTGCGATCACTCATTAAAGCGATATGCGGTCCAAGCCGGACCTAGTTCTTGAAAATCTGAGTTAATGTCAGAGTCTCTATTGGGATACAGCTCATCAATTGCGTAAACCTTCTTCTTCCGAAGATCGGCAAGAGCTAAGTTATAACCACCATGAAAAATCATCTCATCGCCAGACACAAAGAAGATGACTTTCTTTGCATTCTGATATGGATATGAATCTGAGGTATCCCAATCAAGTGAGTTAAAGAAGTAATTCTCAGATGGTGAGCCATCATAAAAGCCCTTCATAATTGAGTCATGCTTGTTGTATTGAATACGTGTGTAGAGATAGGAGTCCTCATCGATACCTATTGGATAGTATGAAGAAATCCCTTCTCCTGCATACATTTTTTTCTCGACTCCATCCTGCAAGAGATAGATATCTCCCTCTCTTTCAAACAAAACATCTTTGCCATTACTCCTGAAGTACGGCATTGAAGATTGCGGCTTTCCAACTGTTAGATATGTTTTTGGGCCACCGTTGATTGAAACCGTTGCCAATACCCCGTTTTCCTTATAAATGATTGTTGAGCCATCGGGTGAGAACTTTGGATCCTCATCGCGAGCGCCGTTAGGACCTGTCAGATTTTTGGGCTCTTGCCACTTTCCGTTCTGCCAATGAGAGGTGAATACATCCCACTCATTCTCCGGAAGGCCCGACGGGCTTCCCATAAAGGTGATTGTCTGGGCATCGGCAGAGAAATGTGCATTAATAGGTGACACCATTGACTGCCAATCAGCTCCAACCTGGTTGAGCTCACCAGTTGGAAGGTCAAGCAGCCACATCGTGGCATCCCAAGCGCTGTATTCGCTGTAGCGATGATAAATAAGTGAACCCTCAAGTGAAGGTTTACCTGTTCTCATCTGATCAAAAGCGATGGTGGAAGCAACCAGTGAGAAGGAAAGAAGTACGACCCCCGCGACACGCCCCTTCATAATTTCTCCTCTCAACCCCTTGACCTGCTCCAAAATCTCTGTAAGGTAACCTAACACAAAGCGGTAGGTTTCCTAACACAATGGCATGGGCTTATTGTGGATCTACCAAAAGTTATTGTGACAGGAGTAAATCAATGAAGAAAAGCTTCTTCGCTTCACTCACAGTCGCGGTGCTAGTTTTGAGCGGTTTAGTTGCGGTCTCCAGTTCCGCTTCGGCAGCTTCAAACACCGTAACTGTGTGGACACCTCATACCCGTGCTTGGCAGGTTGCTGAATGGAAAGCCGCCATTGCTCGAATTCAAGCAGCTAATCCCCAGCTCGACATCGTTTTGAAAACTGGAATTGACATGGCTACATCGATGAAAGCTATCGTGGCCAACAAATCAGATGGTCCAGATATTTCAATCTCAAATGGAAATGGTAACTTGGGATGGTTCTGTGGAGGCGGCGAAGGAATTTGGCTTCCACTCAACACAATGATCGCAAACCGTACCTCTGGGATTAATCTAAGTTCAACATTTAAAACCTCTGCTGTCTCTGCAACGATTTCTGGTCGAGTTCGTTGCGCACTTCCTATGCCTGGAACAGAGGTTTTCGGATTTTTCTACAACAAGGATCTCTTAGCTGAGGCCGGGTACAAGAACCCTCCAAAGACAACTGCTGAGATCATGGAGTACTCAAAGAAGTTAACAACTTTTGATAAGGATGGAAATATCACTCGCGCTGGATTTGTTCCTAAGTCCGGTTACTACGGCTGGGGCATGGAATCAATGTGGCTTGGCCAAGCATTTGGTGCACGTTGGTACAACGCAAATGGATCATCAGCTTTTGGCTCAGATCCACGTTGGGCAAAGATGCTTACCTGGCAGAAGAAGTTCATCGCCGATGTTTATGGTGGTGGAGATTTCAGCAAGGGAACTAAGGCACTTACCAAGTTCACCGCATCACGCGGCGGTGAATGGGGAGAAAAGCATGACTTCATCACAGGACGTGTAGCGATGAAGATGGATGCAAACTGGATGGCAACCTTGTACTGCACAGGTGATTCATGGTCACTTGCTGATAAGTGCACAAAGGTCAACATGGGTGTAACAGGATTCCCAACAGATGCTTCAGTGACCTCAACCCATGGTGGTTCAGGTGTTGTTGGATACCCATTAGCTGGTATCTCAAAGACATCAAAGAATGTAAAGGGTGCCTGGATCGTACTTAAGGGTCTTGCAACTGATACAACTCTTTCATTCCAATATGACAAGGTTGGTGGAGCTCCATCACCTTTGAAGAGCGCGGCAGCAAAGCCATCAGGTCTTCCTTCTTGGTATGAGCCGTTCTATTCAATTCAAGCTCATCCAAAGTCTGTGTATCACTTGTTACCAAACACTGGTGAGCACAAGGATGAGGATCTTCTAGCAACTCTTATGGCAGCTTGGCAGGACGGTGCAATTGACGACCTCAAGGGTGCTCTAAAAGATACTGCTGACAAAGTTGATGCAATAGTCGCCCGGAATCAGACAGACTAAGGCGAACAAATAACTTCATGTTAACAAATGGACTCAAGGCAACCTCCCTCTTCAAAAAGAAGGGGGAGGTTGCCCCTCCACGCAGAAAATTAAAGGTCCCCTACCTCTTTATCTTTTTGTGTCTACTCCCTTGGCTTTCGGGATTAATTCTTTTTACCGCGTATCCGATGATTTCAAGTTTTTATCAATCATTTACAAAGTTTAATATTATTAACCCACCAGAGTTCATTGGTCTTGATAATTATCGCCGCATGTTTTTCGAAGATGAAGATTTCATGAAGGCCCTAAAAAATACGATCTGGATCTCAGTTATCAGTATTCCTTTGCGCATATGTTTTGCGATTTTCACCGCTTGGTTGCTGACTCGTCCAAAGCATGGCAGCAAGATTTATCGAACCCTCTTCTTCCTTCCTTCGATGGTCCCAGCTGTTGCTGCCACCATCGTCTTTACCTTTGTTTTTAACCCAATTTACGGTCCTATCAATAGAACTTTAGAAACGGTTGGAATTGATAACCCTCCATATTGGTTCCTCGATCCGAACTGGTCTAAGTGGGGTCTGATCCTTCTTGGACTTTGGGGTATCGGCGACACCATGATTATTTTCTTGGCGGGGCTTCTAGATGTCCCTAAATCCCTATATGAAGCGGCCGAACTTGAAGGCGCATCTGGATGGCAATCATTTAGATACATAACCCTTCCATTATTGACACCAGTTATCTTCTTCTCTGGTGTAACTGGCGTCATCGGCTCCTTCCAATACTTCACTCAAGCTTTCGTCGCCTCCGGGCAGGTTAATGATTACTCAAAGGCGATGTACTTCTATGCAACACATATCTACGAGATGGCATTTAAAACCTACGAGATGGGTTATGCATCTGCTCTCGCATGGTTCCTATTGCTTATAACTCTCATCTCAACTCTGATTATTTTGAAGACTCAGAAGCGATGGGTCCACTATCCAAACGGGAGCCTATTTAAATGAGCCATTTAACTGTAGATCAAATCAAGAGAATTGATGATGAGGCTATCATCTTGCGCCGCAAGAAGCGGATGAAGGATTTTCTACAAGCAGCAGGAGACCACTCCGCTCTCATTGTGATGTCACTAATCTTTGCCTTTCCGCTGTATATGGTTGTAATTATCTCCTTTATGACAGGAGGTCAGGCCGAAACTCGATCTTTTTGGCCTTCACCATTTATTTGGAGTAATTACGTTGATGTGTTCACGACGGTTCCATTTTTAAAGTGGACACTCAACACCCTATTTATCTCAGTAATGGGAACTATCGGAACTGTTGTTTCAAGTGTTCCTGCAGCCTATGTACTCTCTCGATTGCAGTGGCGTGGACGACATACAACCTTCATCGTAATTCTGGGAACAATGATGCTTCCTGGTCAGGTAACACAGATTCCGGTTTACATTATGTTCGCCAAGCTTGGATGGATTCCATCATTTCTACCGATGATTGTTCCTAGCTTCTTCGCTAGCGCTTTTTCAATTTTCCTTTTGCGACAGTTCTTTACATCAATCCCAGATGAGATCTCTGATGCTGCGCGAATCGATGGTTGCAGCGAGTTTAAATTAATGATGCGGATTGTAATCCCATTAGCTAAACCCGCAATTTCTGCGATCGCCCTCTTTGCCTTCTTGGGCTCATGGAATGACTTCTTTGGGCCACTTTTATACCTGGCAGAAAACCCTGACCTGTACACGTTAGGTATTGGATTGAATGCATTTAAAGGCGACCATCACACGGAGACGAATCTCATGATGACAGCCTCGGTTTTGTTTATGCTACCTGCTATTGTCATTTTCTTCTTCTCACAACGAGTCTTCCTCGAAGGCGTAACTCTGACTGGAGTTAAGGGATAAATGATTTCTAATGTAACGCCTGCCGTTCCTTCTCTCATACGAGAGCTGAATGAACGTCGCGTCCTTGAAACATTAAGGCGCAACGGTGCGTTACATGCTGCTGAAATCGCTCGACATATAGGACTTTCACGACCAACTACCGCAGATATTTTACGATCTCTTATTGAAACGGGATTAATTCAGGAGTACACCCCTGGAGCACAAGATCCAAAACGTGCCCGTTCTGTATATGAGGCTGTAAGCGACCTAAAGGTATCTCTTGCAATTGATATCGGCTCTCGATTTATTCGCGCAGCTGTCGGAGATCTTAATGAAAAGATGCTCGCCCAAGCATCAGTCTCTGTTAAATCTTTGAATCTAAAGGATCTGACAGCTGTTATGCATTCAGCCGTGAATCAAGCACTTAAAGACTCCGGGTATCGATTAAAGGATGTTGCATCCATAGTTGTAGGAACTCCTGGCGTGATTGATCAGCACACAGGAGTCGTATCGATTGCTGGAACTATCTCCTCGCTCGATGGAGTCAATCTCTCAGAGTTGATTAAGACCGAGTTTGGAGTTACACCTACTGTTGAAAACGATATCAATCTAGTGACCGTTGCCGAGCAAACAGCTGGGCATGGAGTAAGTATTGAAAACTTTGCCGTTCTTTCAGTTGGTTCGGGTCTCGGCTCTGGATTGGTTCTCAATGGCAAAATTCACCGTGGTCACCGAGGCGCAGCGGGTGAAATTTTCTACATACCATTTGGTGATCCATTGGATTCACATCGCGATGCAACAAATCCTTCAGGAGATCGTGTCGCTGAAATCGCTCGCTCATTAGCCAAGAAATACAAAGGTTCAGCCCTAGCTGAACCGTATTCAACGGTAGATATTTTACAAGCGGCTAAGGATGGAGATGCCTTAGCCAAAGAGGTTGTCCACATTGAGGCAGAGAGAATCGCCTTGTATATAGCTGCAATTTCCGCGGTAACAGATGTAGAGCTAGTAGTTCTCTCTGGCGGTATCGGTCGCCAAGCATCATTTTTCATTGAACCAATTAAGAATTTAGTCAGCCAAATTGTTCCATACCCTCCAGCAATCGAGGTCTCCACATTAGGAGATACCGGTATTTTGGTTGGAGCGCTAAGCATCGCTACGGCAAAAAGCTGTGAGATTGTTTTCCAAGAGGTCCATAAATCTTCAACCGGCCCTCTCGCTGAGTCGATGTAATGAAATTAGCGGTTATCGGAGGCGGCTCCACCTACACACCTGAATTGATTGATGGAGTTATCAAACGTCATTCACGCCTACCCATTACACACATTTTCCTGATAGATATTGAGCCAACAAAGCTGGCAATTATTGCAGCCTTTGCAAAGAGGATGCTTGCTGCAGCAGAAATAAATATCGAGATTGAAACAGGTACGGATTTACGTGAAGGCGTACGCGGTGCTTCATTTGTTGTCAGCCAGTTTCGTGTTGGCACACAAGCTGCACGTCATCGTGATGAACTTTTAGGTCGCAAATATGGGCTTGTTGGACAAGAAACAGTAGGGGTAGGGGGCTTTGCAAAAGCACTTCGAACTATTCCTGTTGCTCTTAATGTTGCTCGCATAATTGTTGAAGAAGCCCCGAATGCCATTCTGCTGAACTTCACCAATCCCGCTGGTCTAATTACACAAACAATTATTCAAGAGGTTCCCCAGTTAACGACAATCGGTCTTTGTAATGTTCCCTGGAATACACGGATCGAAGTTGCGGAGGCTATGGGGGTCTCCTCACATGAAGTCAACTTTGATTACATCGGATTAAACCATCTGTCATGGATACGTGGCGTTGAGATCAATGGCAAGGATCGTAGTCTTGAGGCAATAAAGGCCTTTCGTGGGCTCACAATTGATAAGGCAAAGCCTGGGGACTCCCCTGCCTGGACTCAGAGCTCCATTGATTTACTGCAGGCAATTCCTAATTACTATCTTTTGTATTACTACTCTGAAAAAGAGTGGATCGACTATCAATCGAAAAATCCAACCCGCGCAAGCGAGGTAATGAAAATTGAAGAGATCTTGCTTGAAAAATTCAAGGATGAAACATTGGTCACTAAGCCAGAAGAGCTGATGCAACGAGGTGGTGCTTACTACAGCGACTCTGCTGCTGAATTAATGGCAGATATTTACTCTGATGCTGGAACTACACACATAGTTAATACTCTCAACAATGGTGCGGTACCTGGCTTTCCAGATGAGGCTGTAATGGAGCTGCCTGCAATTATTACATCCAAGGGTGCTCAATCAATTAAGACCAAGGCGATGCGTGGTGACATCGATGCATTAGTTCGCTCAGTAAAAGATTTTGAACTTCTCACAATTCAGGCAGCAGTTCATGGAGAAGAAGACAGCGCCTTGCGTGCATTGATTACAAATCCTATTGGTCCCGATATTTCTCAAGCAAGAGAACTCTGGGCGGATCTAAGAAAAGAGAATGCTGGCATGATCGGAGCGTTCAATGAGTAAAGTACTTTTAGGTGTAGATGGTGGTGGAACAAAGACCCATGCCTGCATCGTCGATCTTGAAGGAAATATCTTGGGAACAGCTGCCAATGGCGGTGCCAACTGGGAGCGTTCGGGAATTCGCTCAGTTCAGGATGGTTTGAATGAGATTATTGAGGAAGCGCTTCATTCTGCTGGTGCTACTCGAGAAGAGATAGTGGACTCCACCTTTGCTCTAGCAGGAATTGACTGGGAAGAAGATCAGAAACTCTTCATTCCAGTGGTTACCGCACTTGGCCTTGAAGCTCGTTGCACCCTTATTAATGACTCATTTGCGGCCTTATTCGCGGGTGCACCCAATGGTGTTGGGTGTGTATCAATTGCAGGCACTGGCGGAAAGAGCGCAGGCCGTGATGGCGTTCGAACTATTCAAACTATGGGCATGGATTTAGGAGAAGGTGGTGGCGCTGGACAGCTAATCTCGCTTGCCCTTGAAAGTATTGGCCGTTCATTCCACGGTATCCAACCGCGCACCGCTTTGTACACAGAGCTTGTAACTTTTCACGGATTTGATGAAGCAAAGGCGTTCTTCACTGCGATTGCACGTGATCGAATCCATCCCGATGAGTCAACCGCTCCACTCATCTTTGATCTTTGCGCCAGTGGTGATACGGAAGCGATCAAGGTTGTTTCACAGGTCGCAAAACAACATGCATTAGATATCTATGGAGTTGTGAAGCAACTTAACTTTACTTCTGGATCTATTCCTGTTGTCCGCGCTGGAGGCTTGCATACCGCTGGCAATGCTGTCTTTGATCACACATTTGAAACAGAGCTTAAATCCTTAGTGCCTCAAGCTGCGATCTCAGTTCTAGATGTTGCACCTGTATATGGCGCAATTATTCATGCAGCGCAAAGATACTTTGCAATTACCCCCGATGGCTTTATAAAGAATCTCAATAACGCAGCACAGAAGGTGACTATTTAGTGTCCATCCATACTTTGAATCCATTACAGCAGGCGATTTCAGATGAGTTTTGGAGATCGCATTCAGTCGAGATTTCCTTTGAAATCAAGGTTGCATCTGCTCGCCCAACTCATTTAGAGGGATACACCCTTGTTGCATCCAAAACAACTAGCGGCGTTGTCGCAACTATTGGCATAGCGCAAGATTATTCTTTGAGATACGCACTTAACCATCTGCTCTCCTTTGCTTTAAGTGGAGATGAGGAGATTTCAGTTGATATTGGGCCTGATTTTACTGTTCGCGGTGTTGTTGAAGGTTTTTATGGCAAGCCGTGGACACATGAACAACGACTTCGTGGATTAAAAAACTTCGGCGATTTCAACATGAACACCTATTTGTTAGCGCCGAAAGATGTGCCTTGGCAACGATTTAACTGGCGCCAACCATTTGAGTCTGAGTTCTTAAATTCTACACAAGAGTTGATTGAGGTCGGACGACTCAATGCGATTGATATCGTCACCTGCGTCTCCCCTGGCCTATCCGTTAAGTACAGTGATGAAAATGATGTCGACGCTGTAATTACACGTTACAGGCAGCTCTTTGATTTAGGAGCGCGTCACTTTGGATTGCTATGGGATGACATAGCGTGGGAGCTCCAGCATCAAGAAGATATGGATTCCTATCTTTCGACGGCAGCAGCCCATGCCGACTTTACTAATCGAGTGTGGGTCAAGTTGCAGGCACTCGATCCCAAGGTTGCTCTTACTGTTTGCCCGATGCATTATTCCGGCAGAGGAAATGAGCCGTATCTTCATGAGCTTGGTCGGTCCTTACATTCTCGAATCAACTTGATGTGGACCGGCCGATCAATTATCTCTGAGTACTTAGATATCTCCGATGCTGTGATTTTTGAGCGCACCACCCTACGTCCACCGATGTACTGGGATAACTTTCCAGTTAATGATGGAGGCTTGCAGAAAAATCTTTACATCGGACCTGTCAGAGGTCGTGAAGTTGGTCTTCACAAATACTCAGCTGGCTTGGTCTCTAACCCAATGCTGCAATTTGAAATGTCGCAGCTTCCTTTATTCACCATTGGTGAATATCTCTGGAATTCAGCCTCATATAACCCAGATCTTTCATGGGAAAAAGCTCTTGTACATCTAATTTCTAATGAGAAAGATCGTCTTGCACTTCGTAAGTTTTTGAGAACCAGTATGGGAACAGCTGTTGGCGGAGATCCCGCACCAGATCTGCGAAGGGTCTTTCGCGCGGGTGTAACCCATTGGCGAGCAGGCGAGCTTGATCAAGCGGGGCAGGTCTTTATTGATGCCGGACAAGAGATTATTGCGAATCACGGTTTTCTAACATCATCAGAGTTTTCTCGTCCAGAGATGATTGCAGAAGTTGAGAAATGGTTAGAAAAATATGTGATTGGTGGCGAGGTTCTAAAGGGCTTAGGAAATGTTCTCAAGCAATGTACCTTTGATACCCACAAGAGATGTATCTCTGGAACCAACGAACAGGTAGACCAGTTAGCACAACTTAAGGATCGATTAGAGGCTCATCGAAAGAATCTTTTTGGAGATCAAATTGAGGGTCCAATAAATGAATTAATGGCTGAACTTCAAAGCTAAGGGGCGTTTGATGAGTATAGTTTTTATCGGCGATAGCGTCACTGATTGCGGTCGAGATATAGAGCCACCTTTTGGTGATGGCTATGTTCGTGAAATTTCACGTACTGGAATACTCACAGGTGACATCATTAATGTTGGAACAAGCGGGCATCGTTTGGTTGATCTTGAAAAGCGTTGGCAAAGTGATGTCTTAGATCATAAGCCGACAATGCTCTCCATCGCCATCGGTATCAATGACATGTGGCGCCGATATGACGATAACGATCCGACCAGTGTGGAAGATTTCCGAGATCGTTACCACCGCATATTGACTTGGACAAAGGCAGAACTCAACCCTCAATTTGTTCTGTGCGAACCATTTTTACTTCATGTTCGTGAAGAGATGAATTCGTGGCGAGAGGATCTTGATCCAAAGATCGCAGTTGTCCATGAAATGGCTCATGAATTTGGGGCGGTTTTAGTTCCCTTTGATCAGCATCTCAATGCGTTGGCGGAGAAAATCCCAATGGCTGATATCGCAGAGGATGGGATTCACCCAACACCATTTGGCCATCAAGAGATGGCACGGTTGTGGCTTAAAAGTATTGCTTAATGCAGATGTGCCTGCTCATTAAGCGTTCGAAGAGCTCTTAGGCCATCGCTAGGCCAAATACTCACAGTTGTTATTGAACAGGGCGAAACATCGATGTGAAAGATGGATTCAGCTGGTGCCCCAACTACAACCTTGGCGGCAGATTTAATGGTGCCGTTGTGAGTAACTACTGCAACACGTTGGCCTGGAAACTCTGCAGCTATTTGGCTGAGCGCAGCCTCGATGCGAATAGCCACATTGTCGTAAGACTCCCCCTGGGGTGGGGCAAATCCTGTTGATGAGATCCAGGATTGGTAATCAGCTGGATACCTTTCTTTTACCTCATCGATTGACAATCCATCCCAGATTCCAAAGGAACATTCAATCCATGCTTCTTCAAATGTGATTGGTAGACCAGTTGCACGTGACAACGCCTCCGCCGTCTGTGTCGTTCTCTTTAATGGCGAGGCGATAATTACTTCAGGATTGAGTTTTGCAACCGCTGCAGCCACCTTTTCCGCCTGCTCTAAGCCAATAGCAGTTAGCTCTGGATTCAAGGGTCCATCACCTGAAAACTTCTTAAATGGAGTCAAAATTGTTTCTCCGTGGCGAATCAAAAATATAGTTGTCGCTTTTTCCGCAGAAAGTAATCGTTCCGATAAGTAATTTTGTTGAGTTTGGATAATTTCTCCGCCGCCAGCTTGCTGGTCCAAGGCTTTGTTCGCAAGTCGATCTGCATGAGAGTTCTCATCTCGTGGAATCCATGTGTAACTGACTAATGATGGATTATGTGCAGATCGCGCAGATTGAGCAAGCACTCTCATATCCGCATGCTTGATCTGCCAACGGCCTGACATCTGTTCTACAACCAGCTTGCTATCCATCTTTACTTCAACTGTTGCCGAAGAATCAATCTCATTGATTGCGGTTAAACCCGCAATAAGGCCGCTGTATTCAGCGACATTGTTTGTTGCAACTCCTATAAAGTCATATAGCTCTGCGATGATCTTGCCGTTTTCTGTTATTACAGAGCCATAACCTGCTGGGCCTGGGTTTCCGCGAGATCCACCATCAGCGGTCAGTAAGAAATGGCGAGCCACTTAAACTCCACGCACCAAGATGCAACGGCACTCTTCGCACCGAACAACTTCATCTTCGGCCAAATCTGACATTCGCTTTATCTCAACCGCATTAATTGACAGGTTGCAGCCAGTACAAGATCCGGCAGAAAGTGCTGCGGCACCCGCCCCACCCGTTGTTTCCCTAATCTTTTCATAAAGATCAACTAACTCTTTTGCTACCCCGTTAACTGTTTCGGAGCGATCTTTAGCTATTGCATCAAGATCACTATGAATGACTGTCAATGCGTTTTCTTTGCGAATCTCAAGATCTGCAATAACTGCTGAGTGTTCTGCTTCCTCGGCCTTTAAGGTTGTGATGCGTTCATTAATTGCATCCACCCGCATCATGATTTCAAGTTCGACCTCTTCAAGTTCGGCTCGGCGTGCGCCAAGAGTTCCGAGCTCGTGCTGAAGCTGTTCCAACTCTTTCGGAGATGCCGTTCCGCTGATTAGCCGTGCCTCATCGCGGGTAATCCGAGAGACGACCTGTTCTACATCAGCTTCGGCACGTAATAGTTCGCGCTTAACATCACTGAGCTCTGTTTCAGCTGCGATTCGAAGGTCACGTGCATTGTTTGCTTTTACCGTTGTGCTTGCAAGCTCTGCAATCTCGGGAAGTGTTGCAGCCTTGTGACGTAGAGAGTTTGTCTGCTGGTCAAACCGTGCAATATCTAAAATCGAACGCTGGTCGCTAGGAGATGCCTTCATCGATGTTTTCCCCCGACCGTTTATTTAAGTGTGGCTTAAGTTTAGGTCAGGGGGTAGTGAAAGCCAAATACAGCCGTTAAGCGGTTTTACTCGGTGGAAGTCTTAACGGTTGAGAGCCTGATAGCGTTTTCAAGTGGCAACTCTGAAATCACTTCTGGAATCACCCGATAAATCTGTGCGTTTGCAGGCGGCGTTGGCAGCTGGCACTTACCCAGAGGATGAATACATTGAAGTGCTTGTGACTCAATGTGCTCATGAATCAGATTTTTTCGTCAGAGACACACTTTCCTGGGCACTCATGCGACATGACATCGGCAAAGTTGTAGACCGACTTAAATCTGAACTGAACTCTGATAATTCGCAGGCCAAGAGCCAGGCGCTACACACATTGTCCAAAATAGGTGACAAACAGTTCTACCCATTGATAACCAATGAGCACCACTTTAATTCAGTGGACAAGGTGGCAGTAACCGCTTGGCGTGCTGCATCAGTCTTAGTCCCCGACAGCGAGAAATCTGCTCTGACCAAAATTTTAATTAGTCAGCTCGGCCGAGGTGATTCAGATCTGCAATTTGATCTGACCAGATTTATCTGTGCCTTGGGTGATGTAATCATTGAGCCACTGAAGCGCGCTTCTGAGTCCGATAAAGAAGAGGTGCGGCTTCATGCTGCATTCACGCTGTTACGCTATCAAGAAATGAGTTTAGAAAGTTCGAAGAAATCTTCCTCGGGCGGCGACTCTGTAATACAGTAAAACTATGAGTAATCCATTGGTAGAACGTTCTTTCAAGCACATGGCGTGGGCCAATAAGCAGATGCTTTCTATTCTGCAAGGTTTGCCAGATGAAGCAATTAACTTTTCAGCGTGGAATCCTGATTGGACCGTTGGAACCATCGCGCATCACATTGTTATCGCAGAGGGACGCTTGATCTCTCGGATCACCCAACAGGCAGCACCGGTGGAATTCGATCCATCTAAATCTGCATCAGATATATCTGGGCTGATTAATGTGTGCGAAGAACGTGATGCGCAGCTTCTTTCACTCATTGACACACCTGATGAGAAGCGGGCCTTTGTTCGATATGGCAAGGAGGTTGAGTTCTTGACATCAACCATCTTGGTTCAAGCGGTTCATCACGCTTCAGAACACAGAGCGCAGATTTCAGATATTTTGGCCGCAAACAAGATGGATGTGCTTAACCTTGATGAGATTGATTTATGGTCTTTTGAAAAGTGGGAAAACTCCCGCTGAAGTAAATCTTGTGGGCGGTGAGGGTTTCGAACCCCCGACATTCTCGGTGTAAACGAGACGCTCTACCACTGAGCTAACCACCCGGTATTGCAGACCCAAATCTTAACTTACGAGTCCACAATCTCCTAAATCACGCTTACAGAGCAGCGATTGCCGCCTTGTAATCAGCGTTCTCACGCGCTGCCCAGCCATTCTTAACTTCCCAACGAAGAATTCCTTCTTTGTCGATCAAGAAACTTCCGCGAAGTGCACAACCCTTTGACTCCTCAAAGACACCGTAAGCAGATGCAACAGCGCCATGTGGCCAAAAATCTGAAAGAACTGGAAACTCATACTTTTCTTGTTCAGCAAAAACACGCTGTGTGAAAGGAGAATCACATGAAATGGTGAGTAACTGAAGATCATCATTTTGAAATGATGAAAGATCATCACGCAATGCGCATAGCTCGCCGGTGCATGTTCCGGTAAATGAGAATGGATAGAACATCAATAACACGTTCTTCTGTCCCTTGAATGAGGAGAGTGAAACCTTTTCTCCATGCTGATTAGGGATTTCAAAATCTGGTGCGGCTTGTCCAATAGTTAAAGTCATGCCGCAAACTTACCTCTTGCCCGCCTTGCGTGCCACTAATCGAGTTGCGGTCCAATCCTTTGCGAGCGCAATTGTGGATGTGACACTTAATCCAGCAATCGGTGCCGCATCCTGGATATCACTTGGCTCAACATGTCCATCGCGGCCTACCTTTGGTGTTAAGACCCAAATAGGACCGGTTTCAGAGAGATAGGTAAGTGCATCCATTAGCTCATCCACTAAATCTCCATCGCCTTCGCGCCACCAGATGATGACCGCATCGACAACTTCAGATGTTGATCCTTCTAAGAATTGTGTTCCTGTAATTGCCATCAGCTGATCTCGAAGTGTGGAATCGCAGTCACTATCGTGGCCAACCTCAAGGACGAGGTCATCCTTGGCCAATCCCATACGTGTAGGCACGGGCTAAGTCCACACTTTGCTGGGCGTGAGCGCAAGGGGTAGACCCGTTCAATTTCACACCTGCTCAATTTCCACTTACGGGGCAGTAAGGGCGAGAATAGGCCCATGAGCGAAATCTTTGATGCGTCAGAAGTCAATATTGAACAGCTTGTAGATACCGACCCATCTGAGTCAGCTGAATGGAGAGCCTCCTTTGATGCCGCTCTCAAAGCCGCTGGCCCTGTACGTGCCCGCTACTTGATGCTCAACCTTCTCGATCATGCCAGAGAGCGAAATGTAGGAATTTCTTCACTTCGCACCACTGATTACATCAACACGATTCCACCAGAGCATGAAGCGAAGTTTCCTGGTGATGAAGATCTAGAAAGAAAGATTCGCCGTATTAACCGCTGGAATGCAGCGATGTTGGTTCACCGCGCACAGCGTCCAGGCGTTGGAGTCGGTGGACATATCTCGACATATGCATCATCTGCTGCGCTGTATGAGGTTGGTTTCAATCACTTCTTCCGTGGACAGGATCACCCAGGTGGCGGAGATCAGATTTTCTTCCAGGGACATGCAAGCCCCGGAATGTATGCACGTGCATTCCTTGAAGGACGTTTAACGGAAAACCAACTCGATGGATTCCGCCAAGAGCTTTCACATAAAGGTGGGGGGCTTTCTTCATATCCTCACCCACGTTTGATGCCAGATTTTTGGCAGTTCCCAACTGTGTCCATGGGTATCGGACCACTTAATGCAATTTATCAAGCACGCTACAACCGTTACTTGCACAACCGAGGAATCAAAGACACAAGTGATCAAAATGTTTGGGCGTTTCTGGGCGATGGTGAGGTTGATGAGGTCGACACACTAGGTGCAATTGGTCTTGCAACTCGTGAAAAATTAGACAACTTAACATTTGTTATTAACTGCAACCTGCAACGTCTAGATGGTCCAGTTCGTGGCAATGGAAAAATCATTCAAGAGCTTGAATCCATCTTTGGTGGAGCTGGCTGGAATGTCATTAAGGTTGTTTGGGGCCGTGGCTGGGATCCACTTCTAGCACAGGATCGTGAAGGCGCTCTTGTGAAGATTATGAATGAAACCCTTGATGGTGATTATCAAACATTTAAGGCTGAATCTGGAAAGTATGTGCGCGATAACTTCTTCGGGCGCGATCCTCGCGCGGCTGCAATGGTTGCCAATTGGTCAGATGATCAAATTTGGAACCTCAAGCGCGGTGGACATGATTATCAGAAGCTATTTGCTGCATATACAGCGGCCACTCAAAAGAATGGCCGCCCTACGGTTATTCTGGCAAAGACCGTTAAGGGTTGGACACTGGGTTCTCACTTCGAGGGTCGTAACTCAACCCACCAGATGAAGAAGATGACGCTGGAAGATATTCAAAAGTTCCGTGACACATTGCACTTGGATATTCCAGATGAGAAGTTAGATAAGTATCTACCTCCTTATTACAAGCCATCGGATGATTCGCCAGAGGCTAAGTACTTAGCTGAACGTCGTGCTGAGCTGGGCGGATCAATTCCCCGTCGTCGGGCAATCTCTCGTCCGCTAGCAATGCCTGCAGATTCTGTATACGAATCTGTAAAGCGTGGTTCAGGACATCAAGAGATTGCAACAACAATGGCTTTTGTTCGCATGTTGAAGGATCTTGTTAAGGATCCGGCTCTGGGAAATCGAATTGTTCCGATCATTCCTGATGAGGCTCGTACCTTTGGTATGGATTCACTTTTCCCAACGATGAAGATTTACTCACCACACGGTCAGCAGTACACAGCGGTAGATCGTGAATTGATGTTGTCTTACAAGGAATCAACTTCAGGTGTAATTCTTCACGAAGGAATTAATGAAGCAGGATCTGTTGCATCATTTACAGCTGTTGGATCTTCATACTCAACACATGATGAACCAATGATTCCGATGTACATCTTCTACTCAATGTTTGGTTTCCAACGCACAGGTGATGCATTTTGGGCGGCTGCAGATCAAATGGTTCGTGGATTCGTCATTGGTGCCACAGCGGGCCGGACAACCCTTAATGGTGAAGGTTTGCAACACGAAGATGGTCATTCACACCTTCTTGCTGCGACCAACCCAGCGGTGGTTTCATACGATCCTGCATTTGCTTACGAGTTAGGCCACATTGTTAAAGATGGCCTTCGCCGTATGTATGGTGAAAACAGCGAGAATATTTTCTACTATATGACCGTTTACAACGAGCCATATGTTCATCCTGCAGAGCCAGAAAATCTAGATATTGATGGTTTGCTCAAGGGTATTTACTTGTACTCCCCTGCTAAAAAATCTCGGAAAAAGAATGCGCAGATCTTGGCATCGGGTGTCGGAGTTAACTGGGCTATTAAGGCACAGCAACTTCTTGCTGATGACTGGGGAGTGAACGCATCTGTTTGGTCTGTAACCTCATGGAATGAACTTCGTCGTGATGGCCTAGAAACTGACCGTCACAACCTGCTCAATCCAACAGATCGTCGCAGCGCGTACATCACAAAGAAGCTGGCCCATACAAAGGGTCCAGTAGTTGCAGTCAGCGATTTCATGCGCGCTGTACAGGATCAAGTTGCCCCATGGGTTGATCGTCCCTTCTACTCACTTGGAACAGATGGCTTTGGTCTATCTGATACTCGTGGCGCCCTACGCCGCCATTTCAAGGTTGATGGGGAATCAATCGCGATCGCCGTGTTGCAGCAACTCTGTAACCAAGGTGAAATCAAGCAGAGCATTGTCACGCAAGCAATGGATAAGTATCGTATCCATGATGTTTCAGCTGCAGATGCTGGCAATACAGAAGGCTCAGGTTGATCTCTAGAATTCCAATCACAGATGTCTCCCCCGCGGTTTACTTCGGGGGAGAATTTGTTGCGATAAAAGCAATTGCCAGAGAGGTTGTCTCTGTATCAGCAACAATCATCATTGAAGGTCATGAAACTCTTACTGCGGAAGTTTGCTTATTCAACGCTAAAGAGAAGATAGTTGATTGTCAGCCATTAGTTCAGCGTTCACAAGGTACTGATAGATATGAAGGTCAATTCACTGTTCCCGCCGAAGGTGATTTTTACTTTGTAATCAAGGCTTCCAGCACATCAAAGTATCGAACCGTAACGGGTGAGTCTGAAAAATATCCTGTTAGGGCAGATCGAGATCGCGCACTTGTTGGTTCATGGTATGAATTTTTTCCACGCAGCGAAGGTGCGAAAAGAAATCCTGATGGCACAGTTGTAAGTGGCACATTCGCCACCGCTACTAAGAGACTTTCTGGTGTTGCTGCAATGGGATTTGATGTTTTGTATTTACCACCAGTTCACCCAATTGGTATCGCTCACCGCAAAGGTAAAAACAACACCTTGGATGCGAAGGTCGATGATTGTGGAGTTCCATGGGCGATTGGAAACTCTGATGGCGGTCATGATGCGATTAATCCTGCACTTGGAACAATGAAGGATTTTGAAGATTTCGTCAAAGCTGCTGGTAAGCAAGGGCTCGAAATTGCGATGGATTTAGCTCTCCAAACCTCACCTGATCACCCTTGGGTAAAGAGCAATCCAGAATGGTTTAACAAGCGTGCCGATGGAAGCATCGCTTACGCAGAGAATCCACCGAAAAAGTATCAAGATATTTATCCAATTAACTTTGATGATGATTATGAAGGTATCCGCGACGAGGTGCTACGAGTAATTCGTTTGTGGGTATCTAAGGGCGTAAAGATTTTTCGAGTCGATAACCCGCACACAAAGCCGGTTCATTTCTGGCAGGAGTTACTGGCAATTGTTCGCAAAGAGAGCCCAGAGGTTGTTTTCTTAGCTGAAGCTTTTACCCGTCCTGCGATGATGCACGCACTGGGTAAGGCTGGTTTCCATCAGTCATACACATACTTCACCTGGCGAACTAGTAAATGGGAGCTCACTGAATACGGTCGAGAGGTAGCCCATCGTACAAGTGCGTTTTTCCGACCAAACTTTTGGGTGAATACCCCAGATATCAACCCTTTCCATTTACAAAGCGGAAACCCGGCCATGTTTGCACTTCGTGCCGTTTTGGCATCGACGCTGACTCCATCGTGGGGAATGTATGCAGGTTATGAGTTATATGAACACCGCGCCTTTAAAGAGGGTGGCGAAGAGTATTTGGACTCTGAAAAGTATGAGATCAAGGTCCGTGATTGGGAAGGTGCAGGTAAAAAGGGTTTAACTCTTGCACCATTTATTACACAACTAAATGCGATCCGGAAAGCCCATCCATCGTTACAGCGCCTAAGAAACCTAACTTTTCATGACACTGATTCTGATGCAATCATCGCCTATTCAAAGCGAGAAGGAAATGATCTTGTTCTAGTAGTCGTAAACCTAGATCCAAGTTTTGCTCAAGGAACAACGGTTCACTGGAATATGGAAGCTCTAGGCTTTTCGAGCAATGAGTTTGAGGTGAAGGATTTACTTGAAGGTTCAACAATGACTTGGAGTCCTCATACTTATGTTTCACTCAATCCAACACGTCCTGTTGGAAAAGTTGCCCATATTGTTTCGGTAAAGATCTAACGTGGGCGTTTTTTCACAGTTTTTCAAAGGTCGAGAGAGCAAAGGTATTCAACCTGCCTCATATCTGAACCCACATTCATCGTTAGGCGAACTAGATCTGTATCTTATTGCCGAAGGACGTCATGAGCAGTTGTGGAAAGCCCTTGGAGCCCAGGTTAAGCGTGATGGTTCAGGAGCATTACTGGGTACTGCTTTTTCAGTGTGGGCTCCAAATGCTCAAGCTGTTTCCTTGATTGGTGATCACAATTATTGGGATCGTAATTCACATCAAATGCATCGGATCGGATCTTCAGGAATTTGGGAGATCTTTGTCGCCGATATCGGCGCGGGAACAAAGTACAAGTTTGCTGTCTGTGGGATTAATGGCGGATGGATCGACCATGCAGATCCAATGGCGCGCGCAACAGAGATTCCACCTCTGACCGCATCGGTTGTCGAAGAATCTACATATCAGTGGAACGATGGTCCTTGGATTGAGCAGCGTTCTCACTTTCAATCATGGAGGTCTGCTGTTTCGGTGTATGAAGTACACCTTGGCTCATGGAAACTCGGTTTAACTTATGTAGAGCTTGCTACGGAGTTAGTTGCTTACATCCAACAACAGGGTTTCACGCACGTTGAGTTTTTGCCAGTCACTGAGCATCCATACGGACCATCATGGGGATACCAAGTAACTTCATTTTTTGCTCCAACCTCAAGGTTCGGCTCTCCTGATGAATTTAAGTTCCTAGTTGATGCGCTCCACAACGCAGGCATCGGAGTTATATTGGATTGGGTACCTGCACATTTCCCGAAGGATGAATGGGCGTTAGCAAAGTTTGATGGAACTGCTTTGTATGAACATGCAGATCCCCGTCTAGGAGAGCATCCTGATTGGGGAACTCTGATCTTCAACTTTGGACGCAATGAGGTTAGAAACTTCCTTGTCGCTAGCGCTCTGTACTGGTTAACTGAGTTTCACATCGATGGATTACGTGTAGATGCGGTGGCTTCGATGCTGTACCTGGATTACTCCCGTGAAGAAGGAGAATGGTTGCCCAACAAGCATGGTGGGCGTGAAAACCTTGAAGCGGTGCAGCTGCTTCAAGAAGCTACATCTACAGCCTATAAAAACCATCCCGGCATCATGATGATCGCTGAAGAATCAACGGCTTGGTCTGGTGTAACCGCAGATACTTCAGGTGGTGGACTTGGCTTTGGATTTAAATGGAACATGGGCTGGATGCATGACACCTTGCAATACTTGTCCCACGAACCAATCCATCGTGTACACCACCACAATGAGATTACTTTCTCTATCTTGTATGCCTGGAGTGAAAACTTCATGCTTCCTTTGTCCCATGATGAGGTAGTTCATGGAAAAGGACAGTTAGTCAACAAGTTCCCCGGTGATCGTTGGCAGAAGCTCGCCACCTTAAGAGCGCTCTATGGATTTATGTGGGCGCACCCTGGTAAAAAGTTGTTATTCATGGGAAGTGAGTTTGCACAAAATGATGAGTGGAGTGAAAGCGCTGGCTTACAGTGGCATCTGACTGAGTATGCCGAGCATCAAGGTGTTCAGAAGGCTGTCGCCGAACTGAATGCTGTTTACAGATCAACGGCAGCGTTATGGGAGAAGGATACAAACCCTGAAGGTTTTACTTGGCTAGTGGGAAATGATGGTGCAGCCAACATAGTGGCATTTGCACGATGGGATGATTACGCATCCGCGCTTGTTTGTGTCACCAACTTTTCACCAGTCCCACATGAAAATTATCAGCTGCCATTTCCAAATGCAGGAGTCTGGTGTGAAGTGCTCAATACCGATGATCCTGAGTTTGGAGGAAGCGGTGTAAGTAATGAGCCTCTAATTGTTGGTGCATCACAGATTGCCTCTGTTCGAATACCACCATTAGCAACAGTGTGGTTTAAGCGTTCCTAAAGATCTTTGCAAAGTATGGAACGGTCAACAACATAACCGCTGGAATTAGTAAGGCGATTGATAGCGAGGTCGCTTGAGCGGACCAGGCGATCACCCATCGGAAGATAAAGACCAAAATGATGTTAATTACGCCTATTTGACCAATTACGACGCTCGATGGGTACTTCGAGCGTGTATTTGCCGCATTCATGACAGAAGGCCCCAAGAATGATGAGCCAAGTCCCGCAACTGTAAAGCTTATAGAGAGAATGACTAACACTAAGTTCTTATTGGATGTACCGACAAGAGTTACAGCCATGATTCCGAGGATCATCGATACTCCAGAAAGCAAGGAGGCCCGAACCACTAAGTAATCGATTTCATAACGTTTGAGGAGATTATGAAGATTTAATCTACCTGCGATCATGGCAACGGTAAACAAAATGTACGGCAAAGTATGTATACCACCAGCAATATCCATATCTTCTTTTACAAATATTGTAGCCCAGTCGCTAACGGCGTATTCAAGCATTATGACGAGAAGCAAGACTCCGGAAATTTGTTTGTCGATTGTGAAGCCTTTAAACATGTCGCGGGCTCGATGATCTGAATCGGGATTTGTGTCAGCTTTTACTAAATTGGGGGAAAGTTTGTTAATTAAAATTGTCATTACGATAAAGCAAACTGTAGCTAGGAAATTTGAATACGTTCCCAACTCAACTCGATCAACTAAGAATCCCGCAATGATTGATGACAGTAATGCCCCACTACTCCAAAAACCGCTCAGCAAGGTAATAATCTGCTTCTTTGTTCTATCTTGAAAAAAGAAGCCCTGTGAATTAATTGAGATATGGAAAGCAGAAATCGCTCCACCTTGAATAATTACGAAGACAAGGAAAACTAAGCTTGAAGTGCTATGGGTGAGCAAGATAAGGCTGGTTCCCAATAGAAATGAGCCAATATGAAGTATCCATCTCGCTCCATATTTGTGGACGAGATGACCAATAGTTAAGAGAGCGACAAGGTTTCCAATTGCTCCCATACTTACTAAGGAACCAAATTCACCATTGGTTAGCCTCAAATTAGCCTTAACCTCGGGAAATCGTGGGACCCAGGACATAATGAGTAATCCAAAGAGGAAAAAGAGCGCCTTTATGAGGCGAAGTTCTCGCTCAACACTGAGATTTTGACTCAAAATAGGGCGCTCGCAAGCTCTTTACGTGCTGCAACCAATCGGGGATCGCTCTGATCTACAAGAGAGAAAAGGTTGAGCAAGTGATCTTTAACCTTTGTGCGATCTTCTCCAGATGTCGCACGGACCGCATGAAGTAACCGAGTGAATGCTGCTTCGACCCCTCCATTAACAATCTCGACATCAGCCGCCTTGAGTTGAAGAGTTACATCGGTTGGATTACTAGTGGATTCAGCAATTACATCATCGAGCTGTAAACCCTCGGTCCGCATCAATAACTGTGTCTGAGCTAATCCTAGTTTTGCAAGATTTTCATTGGGTTTGCGTGATAACCACTTCTTATAAGCAGCTTCTGCCGCCACAAAATTTCCAGCCTCGAGCGCATCCATCGCCTCAATCTCTTCAGCCTCCATAGATTCGACGGGAGCCTGACCGACTCCTTGCTCTGAAGCTAGAGTTAAAACCTTATCGATCACCATTCGCACTTGTGCTTCTGGATATGACTGTTCAAACAAAGGAACCATTTGTTCAGCGATGATCGCAACAGCGTATGGAATTGATTTAGTTTGAAAGGCTTGTCCTACCTGAGGATGAGCTTCGATATCGACTCGAGCTACAGCAAATGCTTGTTTGTAATCCAACTCTAACTTTCCAAGAGTCTTTACCATTTCGACAGACTCTGGAGATCTCGGTGACCACATCACAACAATCACGGGGCGCACTAAAGAGAGAGGAAGGATCTCGGTGCTTAAGTTTTCAACTGAAACCTCGATACCTGGTAAAGGCTCAGAAGGATTCACCTTTGGCTTAGTCAATGAGCTTAAATCAAAGGCTTGCCCAAAGTTAGGTGGCAAACTCATGTTGCCATCCTATCTATTTACCGACTACGTCCACGCCTGAGTCGCGGCGAAGTGGCAAAATTTCTGCGCAGTAATTATCAGTAGCTTCCTCTAACCCAACGTCGTAGCCCACTTTTTCACTCAAATACCAGCGATTTTCAAGGATTTCATGGAACATCTGGGCCCGCTCAACTCGTCCTCGCATGTGATCGGGGACTCTGCTAATCACCGGCTCAAAAACTTCTGAGATCCACTTCTTCGCCATCTCTTGAACAGCAAGCCCAAACTGATTTTCACGAGCGTTATATCGATCAAAGGATGCCAAGAGACGCTTGGCTTGTAGCTCCTCGGCATCAAGTCCTGTTAAATCACGTAACCGTTGTGTGTGGTATCCAGCCGCGACAAGTTTTGGCTGGAAGGAAATCATCTGGGTATCACCATCAATTGTGATTGCTACCTCTTCAACTGCAAAACCAAGATCATGTAATTGGCGCATCGCCCGTTCAACGGCATGGCGGTCTTTGGGATCTAACAACTGTCGCTCTTTGAGCGCTGCCCAAATGCGTCGATAACGTCGAATAACCGCATCGGAGGCTCGCACTGGATCCATGCCAGGGTATAAAACACCAGATAGTGCTAAATCCTCTAACTCTGCGGCAACATTAAAGTGCACGATATCTAAATCATGTTCACGTTGACCATCACTTAAAGTCTTCTGAAACTCTCCTGTTTCAGCATCAACGAGATAAGCGGCAAAGCCTTCCGCATCCCGTCGAAACAGGGTATTAGAGAGTGAACAATCCCCCCACCAAAATCCTAAAAGATGCAGGCGCACCAAAAGCAGCGCTAAGGCACTTGCCATAGTTGTAATCTCATGCGCTGTCACAGCTCCCGATAGAAGCACTCGATAAGGCAAGGAATACGGCAGGAATCGAGTAACAATTGCGCAGGGCAGCTCTTCACCATTTGCATCAACGCGACCTTCAACCACCGCTACCTGTTCTACGCAGGGAGCATTTAAATGCGATAGTTCTCGCAGGATTTTGTACTCGCGATTTGCAAACTCTGAAACCGTCTCTTTCACCGCATAGACCTCAGCGTTGGGATCATTGCTTGCACGTACTAACCGCACGATATGTCGAGAAATACCGCGCTTTTCAGCAAGCGCTGGGTCCTCGGGCCACTCCTCAAGAGGTAGGTGCCATGGCAGGCCGGTAACAGCTGCGATCTCCTCGCCTAAGCCTGTAATTCGTAACGCCATGGTCGGTATTCTCTCGTATAAATGTGACGGGAACATGAACACCACGTCTCAATAAGAGTGATGTATGCACTTTAGAATGTCCTTATGGCCATAACACAGCGAATCAAGAAGGCAGCAACACGTTCACCCAAAGAAGTCAAGATTGCCGATGATTACGGAACGCTGGGAGCACCGATCAATCGCTCTCATCCCTTTTACTTTGGCTTCATTGCAACCCTTGGAGCTCTGACTGCAATCCTCTTGATGCGTGCATTGGCCAGCGTCAGTCAGATTTTTGTTTTAATCTTGATCGCTCTCTTTCTTGCAACTGGTTTAAACCCAGCGGTCGAAGCTCTACGAAAGCGAAACTTATCTAGAAGCGCAGCTGTCACTGTGATTTTCTCTTCCGTTATTCTCTTCGTAATCTTTTTCGCACTAGTTGTGGTTCCGCCGGTGATTACCCAAGGAACTAACTTGATTGAATCAGCTCCTCAACTACTTCAGGATTTAATGAAGAATGAAACAATCAACCAACTCAATACTCAATATGGGTTAATTGATACCTTGCAAGAGAGATTGAAATCTGTGACCTCCGATGGAACATTGTTGATTTCTACTTTTGGTGGAGTCATCGGCGTTGGAAAATCTGTGTTGTCAGGTTTTTTCACAGCTCTAACAATTTTGGTTTTGACACTGTACTTCATTACCTCGCTACCTCAGGCGGTAGATCTTGGGCTCTCTTTGGTACCTGCAAGCCGCCGCGATCGAGTTGGTTTACTGACGAATGCAGTGATCGCACGGGTGGGCTCATTTGTTGGTAGCCAAATTTTGATCGCAGCAATGGCAGCGGTATTTGTCACGATTCTCTCAATAATTCTGGGGCTTCCTTCACCTATCGCTATCGGTATGTTTATTTTGGTTGCAGCTCTCATCCCACTTATTGGCCATTTCATCGGGGCTGGAATCTTCACTTTGATCGCACTCTCCCAATCATTAGTGATCGGCGTCATCGCCTTTGTCGCTTATGTGGTCTATGTACAAGTTGAAAATTATGTAGTTACACCTCGCATCATGAAGCGAACGCTGTCCGTGCCAGGTGCGGTCACAATCATTGCCGCTCTTATTGGTTCATCACTTTTGGGGCTTGTCGGTGGATTGCTGGCGGTACCCGTTGCCGCATCAATAATCCTGATTCTTGATGAGGTTGTAATTCCGCGAGCAAATAAGGCTTAAAACTCCAATGGCAGTGTTATAGGCACGCCAGTAACAATCGAGGTTATTTCGGAGAGAACTCTGTTTACAGATGGTTCACCGATCCAGAGGTGCCGAGCATCATCGACGGCCACAACCTTGAGCGCTGGTACTACCGCAAATCTCTTACGCGCAGACTCAGGTTGTAAGAAATCATCTAACTCAGGAACAAATGCAGTAATTGGTCGCGGATCTGTATTCCAATATTGAAGTTGAGAAACTGTTGTTGTGCGCAGCGGTGGACTCAAGAGGATCAAGCCCTTGTGGCGCGGATCTTTTGCATGTTGTAACGCAAGATCAGTTCCAAAAGACCACCCCGTTACCCAGAGATTCTCTATCTTCAAGGTATCAAAGCAGTAGCGCAACATCGCTTCAACATCGAATCGCTCAGATACTCCATTATCAAAATCTCCTGTACTGCTTCCTGCCTCACTTGTTGTACCTCGTGTATTGAAACGAACAACAGTTATGCCCGCCATAGCAGGAAGACGATTAGCAGCCTTCTTAAATACATGGCTATCCATCATTCCGCCGGCGGTTGGCAGCGGATGTAAGCATAAAATCCCACCTTTAGAAGCACCTATAGGGGCCGCAACTTCACCAATCAGATCCACGCCATCCTCAGTTAAAACATGAAATGGAGTTCGTATCGCTTCAAAGACACTACTAGGACGAACTGTCTGAGTCATACTTCAAATCCTATCGATACCTGACTAGGCTTTGTGACATGGCAAAAACTTTTAACTCCTATAACCCCACTGATGGGCAGATTCTTGGTCGTTATCCAATTCTTTCGGCTAAAGAGGTTGCACAGGTCGTGACGAAAGCGCAGGAAGCTTTTAATGGGTGGGGCAACTTAGGATTTAGTGGGCGTAAGAAAACTTTACTTGCCTGGAGCACTTACATAATTAACCACATTGAAGAAATTGCACACCTAATCTCCTTGGAAACAGGAAAGCCCCTTAGCGATTCTCGTTTAGAAGTATCAAATGCTGTGAACCACATTGGATGGGCTGCTCGCCATGCAGAAGAGATCATGCGCACTTCTCATCGTGCACCGGGTGCGCTTATGGCAAATATGTCCGCCACAGTTGAACGATCTCCATTGGGTGTAGTCGGCGTCATTGGACCTTGGAACTACCCAATCTTCACACCAGTTGGCTCTATCGCATACGCCTTAGCCGCTGGAAATACAGTTGTATTCAAGCCCAGTGAGTACACCCCCGGCGTTGGCGTGTGGCTCAATGAGAGTTTTAAGGCGGTAACGCCAATTAATGATGTGTTCACGACAATTACTGGATTAGCGGAAACCGGAAATGCTCTCTGTACTTCTGCGATTAACAAACTTTCCTTTACTGGTTCAACTCGAACCGCAAAGCTAGTAGCCGCTGCATGTGCAACCCAAATGACACCTGTAGTTTTGGAATGCGGTGGTAAAGATCCAGTTATTGTCGCCTCAGATGCCAATATTGATCGCGCCGTAGATGCAACCATCTGGTCAGCCATGGCCAATGCTGGACAATCATGTATTGGTGCAGAGCGCGTATATGTCGATGAAAGAGTTGCAGATATCTTTATTGAAAAGGCGATTGCTCTGGCATCAACACTTAAAGCTGGCGCACCTGGCGAAGGAAATTATGGTGCTTCCACAATGCCATCCCAGATTGGTGTGATCACATCTCACATCAAAGCAGCCATTAAAGATGGTGGAAAATTTGCTTATGGAAGTATGAAATCCATTCAGGAGCCTTTTGTGCAGCCAGTTATCTTGGTTGATGTTCCTGAAAGTTCAGCTGCTGTTCGTGAAGAAACTTTTGGACCAATCATCATTATCAATCGTGTTAAATCGATGAGCGAGGCTATCCATCTGTCCAACAACTCTCGCTATGGCTTAGGTGCAAATATTTGGTCAAAGCGACAAGGCAAAAAGATCGCTTCTCAATTAGATTGCGGAATGGTCGCCATCAACTCCACATTTTCATTTGCAGCGATCTCATCTGTTCCATTTGGTGGTGTCAAAGAGAGCGGTTATGGCCGAATTCATGGGCCAGAAGGTTTACTTGAATACACCTACGCCCGAACAGTAGTGCGCACCCGATTCAATCTTCCATTAAAGATATTGAGCTTCAAGAGAGGTGTTGGCACTGATCGACTCATAGTCAGAGCCTCACGAATACTTAAAGGCCGTCTAGGTTAAATACTTAACTATCTCTAGATTAAAAACGTGGAGCGTTTCGAGTGCGTTCAGTATTTGGTCGGCGCTTATCTTTTTTTGACCAACACGCTGTGTGCCAGTGGCGACGTCCATCCTCATCGTAATCTTTCCAGGCCACCACATGTGGTGTAGCTAATGGAATCATCTGGTCGCAGCCAGGACAGCGATAAGGCTTTGTAGATCCTGAGCCTGTTAAGCGTCTCACGACATAAATGCCATCGCTGTGCTCTTCAATACTCTCACCCGTTGAGGCGATATTAATCTCCCGAGGTTCCTCGGGTTTTTGTCGCTTCTTTGGGTAGTTTCTACGCGGGCTCACAGGTGTATTTTCGCATAGTAAAGTTGCCTCATGAGTCTCATCGAAGTAAAAGGCCTCAAAAAAAGTTATGGGGATGTCGATGCCGTTCGTGGTGTTGACCTCACAATTGAGCAAGGTGAGATTTTTTCACTTCTCGGCCCCAATGGTGCCGGCAAAACAACAACTGTAGAAATTCTCGAAGGTTTTAGAGATCGCGATTCGGGTTCGGTTTCGGTATTGGGCTTTGATCCCAATACAAGAGGAGATCAGGCTAGACAGTGGCGCAACCGAATTGGAATCGTTTTACAAACCTCCTCAGATGCTGGTGATTTAACTGTCCTTGAAACAATTAATCACTTCAGCGGTTACTACTCAAATCCTCGGGATGTTGATGAGGTTATTTACTCTGTTGGCCTGAAGGAGAAAGAAAGCGCATTAATCCGCAACCTTTCAGGGGGGCAACGCAGGCGTGTTGATGTGGCCTTGGGAATTATCGGAAACCCCGAGCTGATTTTTCTGGATGAACCTACGACAGGATTTGATCCCGAAGCCCGCCGTGCATTTTGGTCCTTGATCAAGAAGTTACGGTCCGATGGGGCAACGATCCTTCTGACAACTCATTACTTAGATGAGGCTGAAGCACTTGCTGATCGTGTTGCAGTGATTAACAAGGGTGTAATTGTCGAAGTTTCAACTCCCGCTGAACTAGGTGGAAGAGCCACCTCGCAAGCCACTGTTCAGTGGCGAGACGGGGATCAGATTAAAACTCAGAAGACAGATAACCCAACGGAGTTAGTCTCAACACTATCTTCGCGATTTAATGGTGAAGTCCCTGAGTTGATTGTTACTCGTCCATCACTTGAAGATATCTACCTTGAGATGATTGGAGGCGTCAATGAATAAGGTTCCTAGCGCACTTCAATTAGGCGTTCGTCGTGGTGGTTTAGAGATCCGACAATTTGCTCGTCAACGAGAATCTGTTGTCTTTACTCTGTTATTCCCCGTCATATTGCTGGCTATCTTTGGCTCTGTATTTCAGGACACAATCGCACCCGGAGTAACCTTTTCTCAATACTTTGTAGCTGGCATGATCGCATCAGGTCTGGTTAACACTGGTTTTCAAGCGCTAGCGATCACCATCCCGATGGAACGTGATGTTGGTGCATTAAAGCGGTTGCGCGGTACTCCAATGCCAGCATCAAGCTACTTCATTGGAAAAGCAATCCTAATTTTTGTCAGCATGGTCATTCAAATTCTGCTGCTTCTGGGCTTTGGAGTTGCATTCTTCGGATTGGAGATGCCAACTGAAACTAGCAAGTGGCTCACCTTTGCTTGGCTGGTTCTGCTTGGTAGCGCATGTTCCACCGCCTTAGGAATTGCATTTTCAATTGTTCCTAAGAGTGGCCGCGGAGCATCTGCAGTAGTTTCTCCGATAGTCATTATCTTGCAGTTCTTTAGCGGAGTGTTCTTTGTATTTACCCAACTACCATCATGGATGCAACAGGTCGCGGCGATCTTCCCATTGAAGTGGTTAACACAAGGCATGCGATCTGTATTTTTACCTGATTCATTTGCTTCGCAAGAAGTCGCAAAATCCTGGGAACTGCAAACCACCTTTGTTGTTTTGCTCATCTGGCTGATAATCGGAATCTTCTTTAGCGTCCGTAAGTTCAAGTGGGATCGCGATTAAGAAAGTAATTGCACTTGTTCTAGCGCTAATCCTTCTTGCGCCAGTGGCTCACTCTGCTCAGAGCTCAACTGTGGCAGCAACAAAGAAGGCAAAGATAACTCCCTCACCATCCCCCGCCTGGCCTCCCAAGGGGTTTGTGAAGAGCAAAGATGGGAACACCTTCGCAAAGATTCCAACCGCTAAAGAGCTTGTGGGGCTAGCTTCTAATGACAAAAGTTTAACTCGCGCGTTGGCACGACAGGTTGATGGAGTGCCTGTCTGTGAAAAATTCTCATGTGGCGCTGTTCAAGTAGCCTCAATAACTGGTTGCACCTGGTGGGTAGTGACCGCAAATGTCAGAGGTGCAGTTTCGGCAGAGGATCCAACAAAGAAAACCTTTGGAACGGTGAGAACTACTATAGGTGAGACCGGTGCAAAGAAGTACGCAACCATCTTGATAATTAGCCAAGAGCCGATTGAATTACAGCACTCGATTGCAAGTATAAAAGCATCGTGCCGGAAGGATGTACCTCAGGAAAAAGTACCTGCAACAACCTACACAGTCGCTCCCTAGCGATTAGCTCCAGGTACCCATAACTGATCGCCGACTTCTCTATTTGCATAACGTGCAAGAACAAAGAGAAGATCAGAGCAACGATTCAAATACTTAGCAGTCAATGGATTAACTCCCCCGCCGAAGGCGTGGATAGCAGCCCATGTGCAACGCTCCGCGCGACGAACAACGGTGCGGGCAACATGAAGATGTGCTGCAGCCGGTGTTCCTGACGGTAAAACAAATGATCGAAGTGATTCTAAATCAGCGTTGTACTTATCAATCTGCTCTTCTAAGTAAGTAACTTGTGACTCAAGAACACGTAGTGGCTCAAAAGCTGGAGAGTCAACAACTGGTGTACAAAGATCGGCACCCACATCAAAAAGATCATTTTGAATTCGTACTAGCAGCGCACGCATATCTTCTGTTAAACCATCGGTAGAGAGAACAACGCCGATTGTTGAGTTAGCCTCATCAACCGTTGCATATGCTTCAAGACGTGGGTCATTTTTTGAGGTACGGCTCATGTCGCCTAGAGATGTTGTTCCATCATCGCCAGTCTTTGTGTAAATGCGCGTTAAATTAACCATGTGCTTACCTTATAAGTAGACTGCACCTATGGCATCCCACGATCGCTTCCGTATAGTCGGGGGCACCTCATTGCGTGGAGAGGTCTCAGTGAGCGGGGCTAAGAACTCAGTTTTAAAGCTTATGGCCGCCTCTTTGCTGGCATCGGGCACATCAACAATTAGAAATGTTCCCGATATTGCCGATGTAGACATCATGGCTGATCTATTGACCCGTCTTGGATGCACAGTTGTTCGTGGAACAGATATGGTCACAATTACCGTCCCGCAAGAGCCTGCACACCGCGCCGATTATGACCTAGTGCGAAAAATGCGCGCATCAATCAATGTGTTAGGTCCTCTGGTCGCACGTGTTGCCCGAGCAGATGTTGCACTACCTGGCGGAGATGCAATTGGCTCACGCGGCTTAGATTTTCACATCAAAGGCTTAGAAGCGTTAGGCGCAAAGGCTCATATTGAACATGGTTACGTTATTGCTGAAGCTCCGAATGGCTTAACCGGTGCACCAGTCGAATTAGATTTTCCAAGTGTGGGCGCAACTGAAAACATCATGACCGCTGCAGTTCTGGCAAAGGGTGTAACCACGATCGATAACGCAGCTCGCGAACCAGATATTGTCGATCTTGGTGAGTTTCTTATTTCCATGGGTGCAAAGATCGAAGGACTTGGGTCACCATTAATTACGATTACAGGTGTCGAGGTATTGCAACCAACTGATCACATAACAATCACAGATCGCATCATCACAGGTACTTGGGCATTTGCAGCAGCAATGACCCGCGGCGATATCACCATCCATGGTGCTCGACCTGAACATCTTGAACTTCCACTTGAAAAGCTGGCATCAGCTGGTGCGATCATCACATCTACTGCAGATGGAATTCGAGTAAAGATGGATGTGCGACCACAATCAATTGATGTTGCAACACTTCCCTACCCAGGTTTTCCTACCGACTTGCTTCCAATGGTGATCGCCCTGAATTCAATCGCAGAAGGCCACTCATTAGTTACTGAAAATGTCTTTGAATCCCGCTTCATGTTCGTCAATGAACTCAGCCGCCTCGGCGCTCAGGTCAGCGTTGATGGCCACCACGCTTCAATTACAGGCGTACAAGAGCTATCTGGCGCACCAGTTGAAGCCCACGATATCCGTGCAGGAGCAGGCTTAATCCTTGCCGCATTAGTTGCAGAGGGAGAAACCACTGTAGATCAGGCTTTCCACGTCGACCGCGGCTACCCCAACTTCGCCGAACAGTTGCAAAGCCTCGGTGCCAAGGTCACCCGCGAGTAAGTCCGGAAATAAAAATAGATTTTCAGTTTCGAAAAGATGAAGAAGCAACTACACACTTTTCTACACTGAAAATCTTATTTTTATTTGTTAAATATAGTTAGTTGACGGACTCCGTAAGAATTGAAACGCGATTGTTTGCAACTGATAGGAAGCCGCCAGAGACTTTGAACTCTGTTGCCTCTCCATTGGTGCCGTGGATTACAACCTGGCCGTCGACAAGTACTCCAAAGAGCGGTGAGTGATTGCTCAGAATTCCGATATCACCCTCGATGGTGCGAGCAGAAACTGAAGTAGCTTCACCCGACCATACACGCGCTGTTGGAGAAACTAGTTCGACTTTAAGTGTCATGATCTATTACTTCGCCAAGCTTGCTGCAAGTTCAGCCGCGTTGCGCTCAACATCTGCAAGACCACCGCACATGAAGAATGCCTGCTCTGGAATGTGATCGTACTTTCCATCTGCAAGTGCTTCGAATGCTTCGATTGTCTCTGATAGAGGAACGAATGATCCATCGATTCCTGTAAACACCTTCGCTACGAATGTGTTTTGTGACAAGAAGCGCTGGATACGACGAGCACGGCCTACAAGTACGCGGTCATCTTCTGACAATTCATCGATACCGAGAATTGCAATGATGTCCTGTAGATCCTTGTAACGCTGCAAGATCTGCTTGATGCGGTTAGCAACACGGAAGTGGTGCTCACCGATGTAGCGTGGATCCAAGATGCGTGATGTTGAGTCAAGCGGATCCACGGCTGGGTAGATACCAAGCTCTGAAATCGGACGAGACAACACTGTTGTTGCATCTAAGTGCGCGAAAGTAGTGTGTGGAGCTGGGTCGGTAATATCGTCAGCAGGGACGTAAATCGCCTGCATAGATGTAATTGAGTGACCACGTGTTGATGTAATGCGCTCCTGTAGCTGACCCATTTCATCAGCCAATGTTGGCTGATATCCCACAGCAGATGGCATACGGCCTAGAAGTGTTGAAACCTCAGAACCTGCCTGTGTGAAACGGAAGATGTTATCGATGAACAGAAGTACATCCTGCTTTTGAACATCGCGGAAGTACTCAGCCATTGTTAGCGCTGACAAAGCAACACGAAGACGCGTGCCAGGTGGCTCATCCATCTGACCGAACACTAACGCGGTCTTATTGATAACTCCGGTCTCGGTCATTTCGAGGAACAAGTCATTACCTTCACGGGTACGCTCTCCAACACCGGCGAATACAGACACGCCACCGAAGTTTTCAGCTACACGGTAAATCATCTCCTGAATCAAAACTGTCTTACCAACACCTGCACCACCGAATAGACCGATCTTTCCACCCTTTACATAAGGTGTTAGTAGATCGATAACCTTAATTCCGGTTTCGAACATCTCAGTTTTAGACTCCAACTGATCAAATGCTGGTGCATCACGGTGAATTGGCCAACGCTCTTTGATGTCGAGTGAAGAGGTTGGTACATCAAGTGACTCGCCAAGTGTGTTGAACACATGGCCCTTCGTCACATCACCAACAGGAACTGAGATCGGCGTCCCTGTATCGGAAACTTCTGCGCCACGGACCATGCCGTCAGTTGGCTGCATCGAGATTGCGCGCACGAGGTTATCGCCAATATGTTGAGCAACCTCGAGTGTCAAGGTACGAGTAGTACCTGACATGGTTGTCTCTACATGTAGCGCATTAAAGATCGCTGGCATTGAATCAGCGGGGAATTCAATATCCACCACCGGTCCGATAACGCGAGCTACGCGGCCCTTTTTTGAGTTCGACATCATTCACTCCCTGCACTAGCTGAGGCCAACGCGTCTGCGCCGCCAACAATTTCACTGATCTCTTGTGTAATTTCGGCCTGACGGGCCGCGTTCGCAAGTCGTGTTAGCGACTTGATTAGATCATCAGCATTGTCAGTTGCTGACTTCATAGCGCGACGACGAGCTGCATGCTCTGAAGCTGCAGATTGCAACATCGCGTTAAATACTCGAGCCTCAATGTAACGAGGTAGGAGTGCATCAAGCACTACACCTGCATTAGGTTCGAATTCATACATAGGTAGCAATCCAGCTGGTGCTGGTGCATCGCTTTCAACAACTTCCAGAGGAAGCATGCGCTTTGCCATTGCATTTTGGATGAGCATTGACTTGAACTCTGTAAAGACGATGTGGATCTCATCTACGCCAGCTGCATCTGTTTGTGCATCAGAGATGAAGGCCTTAATCAACGCATCAGCAACTTCCTTAGCGTTTTCATAGGTTGGGTTATCTGAGAAACCTGTCCACTGTCCTGCAATCTGACGATCACGGAACTTGTAGTAACCAACAGCTTTACGTCCAACGAGGTATGGCTCAACCTCAAGACCGCGCTCACGAAGAAGGGCTGCAAGCTGCTCCCCTTCCTTGATTGCATTGTTTGAGTAGGCGCCAGCCATTCCGCGGTCTGCAGAGATAATCAAAATTGCTGCACGGATTGGTCGTTCAGAAGCTGTTGTTAATGGGTGGTTTGTTGAAGAGTAAGTGGCAACTGCAGATACCGCACGGGTCAACTCATTTGCATAAGGAGTTGAAGCTGCGACTCGTTGCTGCGCCTTAACGATACGAGAAGCAGAGATTAACTCCATAGCTTTCGTAATCTTTTTAGTCGCTTTAACGGATCGCATCCGTCGGCGATATATGCGAAGTTGGGCACCCATGGGTTACTTCTTCACCGCCGGAGGAACAAACTTAGTGATCTGCTCTGCATCTTCCCCATCTAGGGCTTCAGCTGGAGCCTCATTAAGAGCCTGTGATGCTGATGATTTGAACTGCTTCTTGAATGAAGCAACCGCTTCATCCATCTTTGCAATGGTGTCATCATCTAGCTGCTTAGTTTCAGAGATAACAGCGTTGATCTCCTTGCGTTCGCGAGCGATAAAGTCGAGAAGCTCTGCTTCAAAGCGACGAATATCTGCAACTGCAACATCATCAAGCTTTCCAGTAGTACCCGCCCAGATTGAAACGATCTGACGCTCCAATGAGTATGGTGAGTACTGACCCTGCTTAAGAAGTTCGACCATGCGAGCACCGCGCTCAAGCTGAGCCTTTGATGCAGCATCAAGATCTGAACCAAAAGCTGCGAAGGCTTCGAGTTCACGGTACTGAGCAAGGTCAAGACGTAGACGACCAGCGATCTTCTTCATTGCCTTTGTCTGCGCAGAGCTACCTACACGAGAAACAGAAACACCTACGTTGATCGCTGGGCGAACACCGGCGTTGAAAAGATCTGTTTCAAAGAAGCACTGACCATCGGTAATCGAAATTACGTTTGTAGGAATAAAGGCTGAAACGTCATTTCCCTTTGTTTCGATGATTGGCAAACCGGTCATTGAACCGCCACCTAATTCATCGGAAAGCTTTGCGCAACGCTCTAGCAAACGTGAGTGTAAGTAGAAAACATCGCCTGGGTACGCTTCACGGCCTGGTGGACGACGAAGTAGAAGTGAGACAGAACGGTACGCCTCAGCTTGCTTTGATAAATCATCAAACACGATAAGAACGTGCTCGCCCTTGTACATCCAGTGCTGACCAATTGCAGAACCGGTGTAAGGAGCTAAGTACTTGAAACCTGCTGGAT
>JBIKXW010000066.1:0-5225 GCA_044355565.1 Candidatus Planktophila sp.
GGAAAGGGTTATGTTGCATTATTAACCGCTGATTACAGCCAGATTGAAATGCGCATCATGGCCCACCTGTCACATGATGAGAAGTTGTTAGCTGCTTTTGCATCTGGCGAGGATCTACATGCCACGGTTGCTGGACTTGTATTCGGTGTTAAACCCTCTGAGGTTGACCCTGAAATGCGTCGTCAAATGAAGGCGATGTCATATGGATTAGCGTATGGACTTTCATCCTACGGTTTAGCGGCGCAACTTGATATCTCACCTCCGGCGGCACAACAGTTAATGGATACCTACTTTGAACGCTTTGGTGGAATACGAGACTACTTGAAGACCGTTGTTGAGGATGCACGCAAGGTCGGGTACACCGAAACAATCATGGGCCGTCGCCGTTATTTGCCAGATTTAATGCATGACAATCGCCAGCGTCGCGAAGTAGCAGAGCGGATGGCACTCAATGCTCCTATTCAGGGATCTGCAGCTGACATAATCAAGGTTGCAATGCTTAACGTTCATCGAGCGATTGAAAAAGAGAAGTTGAAATCTAGATTGCTTCTACAGATTCATGATGAGTTGATTTTGGAAGTTGTCAGCGGTGAAGAGGAGAAGATCACTGATCTCGTGAAGCGCGAGATGGGTTCTGCTTACCCACTTAAAGCGCCACTAGATGTGAATGCAGGGCTTGGCCTTACTTGGCATGAGGCCGCACACTAATTACTTGACCTCGTTTGAGTTATCTTTCATAGCAAGAAGATCCTCTTCATCAGTGGGAACATCATTTGCAGCGCTCAATCGTCCGCGACCGATGGACAAGATGATTAGCCCAATAAAAATCATAACTGGCAACATTGCTAAACCAACACGTGGGGAGAATGTTTCGGATACAACACCACCCACAGCCGCACCTAATGCCATGAAGGTTCCTTCAACGCTCCAGATCCAACCGAGTGAAGATGTTTGGGTACCTTTTGGACGCACCGCCTCCAACACCTCAAAGTAGAAGACCTGAACCGCACCACCCAAGAAACCTATGCATGCGCCAAATAGCGCCATGCTCCAATCTGGATAAGTAAATGCGATCGGTATACATGCCATCAACCATAGGAGATAGGCAAATCGCAGAGCAGACAGAGGTGCGAGTTTCTTCGAAACCAATCCACCCAACAAGCCTCCAACAACCGTTGCTGCACCAAAAGCGGCAAAGATCCACGCAACTCGATGTTGTACTCCTTCTTGTGTTGCAAAAGCAGGAACAGCAACATCAAAGACGCCCCATCCAAAACCAATAAAGCAACCTTCAAACATCAGCAACTGAATTGCACGATCGCGCCACAATCTTTGTTGATTTTTTTGCTTCTTCTCAGGAATCCAATTTCGAGAAACTGGTGTTAGGGAGAGTGCAATTCCACCCATGAACATAAGTGCGGCTGTTGTTCCAAGCCCCAATCCAGGTCTTGATGAGAGCGAGAGTGCGGTGATCACAACGGGTCCAATGACAGATGTGCTACTCATCATCGATGTATCAAAAGCGTAAGCGGTTCGTAAATAAGAGTCCGGGACAATGTCCTTCCATAAAGGACGCACAGAAAGATTGATAGGCGGTGCTGTAATTCCCAATATGAAGGCGGTAATCAAAATTGATTGTCGTGTTTCCATCGTGTTAAGCAAGAGGATCAGAGACGCATACAAAGGCACAAGAATTCGGATTGGCCATTTTTGACCGAAGCGATCCATGACAGATCCTCGAACTCCAGCTGTTATTGCACCTGCAAATGAGTTCAATCCAATGGCAAACCCCGCTGCAGCGACCGATCCGGTTTCCTGCTCAGCCTTAAAGAAAATGCCGAGACCGATCATTCCGTAGGCCAATCGCGCAGGAAATGCGCTGATACCGAGTCGAATGACCTGAGGAAAGGCGATTAGCTCTCGATATCTATTCATAACGTGGTTAAGTCTATCGATTACGCTTAAGCAATCTTGTGGATTTGCCCTTATGAGCGCAGAAACCGTACCCTTGCCCTTCAGCCGCGAAAGCGGGAACTACTACTTTCTATCCCTACGGAGCACAATTGTCTACACCACAAATTGCAGTAAATGACATCGGATCAGCTGAAGATTTCCTAGCAGCTATCGAAGGCACAATCAGAAACTTTAATGACGGCGACCTAGTTTCAGGTGCGGTTGTTCAAGTTGGGCGCGACGAAGTTCTTGTCGACATCGGATACAAGACAGAGGGTGTTATTCCTTCTCGCGAGCTTTCAATTCGCCACGATGCAGATCCAAACTCAATCGTTAAAGTCGGTGAGATTATTGAAGCTCTCGTTCTTCAAAAAGAGGACAAAGAGGGTCGCCTGATTCTTTCCAAGAAGCGCGCACAGTACGAGCGTGCATGGGGAGATATCGAAGGCAAGAAGGAGCGCGACGAGGTTGTCGTCGGAACTGTTATTGAAGTTGTTAAGGGCGGACTTATCGTGGACATCGGTCTACGTGGATTCCTTCCAGCATCTCTCGTTGAGATGCGCCGCGTACGCGACCTAACTCCATACATTGGTAAGCAGGTTGAAGCACGCATCATCGAACTCGATAAGAATCGCAACAACGTTGTTCTTTCACGTCGCGCATTCCTCGAGCAGACACAATCAGAATCACGTACAACATTCCTTAACCAGCTGCAAAAGGGCCAGGTTCGCACAGGTGTTGTTTCATCAATCGTTAACTTCGGTGCATTCGTTGACCTTGGTGGCGTAGATGGTTTGGTTCACGTGTCAGAGCTTTCATGGAAGCACATTGATCACCCAGGCGAGGTTGTTGAAGTTGGCGACGAGGTAACAGTTGAGGTTCTCGAAGTTGATTTCGAGCGCGAGCGTGTATCGCTGTCACTTAAGGCAACACAAGAAGACCCATGGCAGGCATTTGCTCGCACACACACAATCAATCAGGTTGTTCCAGGTGTTGTGACAAAGCTTGTTCCATTTGGTGCATTCATTCGTGTACACGAAGGAATTGAAGGACTTGTTCACATCTCAGAGCTAGCAGAACGTCACGTTGAGATTCCAGAGCAGGTTGTACAGGTTGATGATGAGCTATTTGTAAAGATCATCGATATCGACCTAGAGCGTCGCCGTATCTCACTTTCATTGAAGCAGGCTAATGAAGGTACAGAGATTGAGATCGAAGCATTTGATCCAACTCAGTACGGAATGGCTGCTCGTTACGATGCAGAAGGAAACTTCATTTACCCTGAAGGTTTTGATGCAGATTCACAAGAGTGGAAGCCAGGATTTGAAACACAACGCGAAGAGTGGGAAAAGCAGTACGCCCAAGCTCAAGAGCGTTTCATGGCACACAAGAAGCAGAAGGCAGAGGCCAAGGCCGCTGACGCTGCTGCAACTCCTGAAGAGGAAGCAGTTTCTGCTGAATAGTAGTAATTCTGTAAAGAAGGCCTCGCGTAACTGCGGGGCCTTCTTTCATTTAGCCTCTATTCTTTCTCCATGCGAGTTATCGGATTAACCGGCGGCATCGGCTGCGGTAAGTCACTTGCTGCTCAATACTTTGCCGAACTTGGTGCACTTGTCATAGATGCCGACCAACTTGCTCGTGCTGCAATTGAAAGAGGCTCAGAGGGATTTGATGAGGTAGTGAGCTTTTTCGGAGATTCTATTCTCAACAACGGAGACATAGATCGTCGAGCTTTAGGGGAATTGATTTTCAAGGATGCTGAAGCTAAAAAGAAGTTGGAAAGTATTGTTCATCCCTTTGTTCGTCGTGAATTTGAAGAAGCGGTCGCATCTCTAAAGGGTGATGAGGTATTGGTGTACGAGATCCCTCTGCTTGTCGAAACCGGTGCACAGGATCGCTTTGATGTTGTAGTAACAGTTGAGTCAACCTTAGAGAATCGGATAACCCGTTTACGTGAACGAGGTATGCGCATCTCAGACATTGAAGGACGCATAGCGGCTCAGGCCACTCGTGAACAGCGCATTGAGGTCGCTGATTTCTTAATCGACAATGATGGAACGGAAGATGAGCTTTTGCGCGAGGTCGAGAACATTTGGGATAGCCTTCACGATAAGAAATAAGTACTCTTAGCAAATGCGGCCAATATCTGAATTACAACGCAGAGTTGAGCCCTTCCAGGTCATCAGTGACTATGTTCCCGCTGGAGATCAACCCGCCGCGATAGCAGAAATCACTAAGAGGATTAATGCTGGTGATAGGGATGTAGTTCTTCTGGGTGCAACTGGTACCGGTAAGTCTGCAACAACAGCATGGTTAATCGAACAACTTCAGCGTCCTACCCTTGTGCTTGCACCGAACAAGACTCTGGCAGCCCAACTAGCTAATGAGTTTCGTGAATTACTACCCAACAACGCTGTCGAATACTTTGTTTCGTACTACGACTACTACCAACCTGAGGCCTATGTTCCACAAACAGATACCTTTATTGAAAAGGACTCAAGCGTTAATGAAGAGGTAGAGCGACTTCGACACTCAGCTACCAATTCATTGTTGACTCGGAGAGATGTAATCGTTGTTGCGACGGTTTCATGTATTTATGGTTTGGGTACTCCGCAAGAGTATGTAGATCGAATGATCCGCCTTCGCGTGGGAGATGAGTTTGAACGTAACGCCTTGCTGCGCCGCTTCGTAGATGTGCAGTACAAACGCAATGACATGGCCTTCGAAAGGGGGACCTTTCGAGTGCGTGGAGACACTATTGAGATCATCCCCATGTATGAAGAGCTGGCGATTCGCATTGAAATGTTTGGTGATGAGGTAGAAAAGATTTCAACTCTGCATCCGCTAACCGGTGAAATCATTAGAGATGAGGAGGAGATCTTTATCTTCCCCGCGACTCACTATGCGGCAGGCCCAGAAACCATGAAGAGAGCCATTGGGGATATTCAAGATGAGCTACAAGTTCAACTTAATCTCTTCGAGAAGCAGGGAAAGTTATTAGAGGCGCAACGCCTTCGCATGAGAACAACCTTTGATATCGAGATGATGGAGCAGATTGGTTTCTGTAGTGGTATCGAGAACTATTCGCGACATCTTGATGATCGTCCTGCGGGTTCTGCACCGCACTGTCTTTTAGATTACTTCCCTGAAGATTTTCTTGTGGTGATCGATGAAAGCCATGTCACCGTTCCACAGCTGGGAGCGATGTTTGAGGGCGATGCTTCACGTAAACGAACCCTTGTTGAGCACGGATTCCGCTTGCCGAGTGCTTT
>JBIKXW010000067.1:0-5141 GCA_044355565.1 Candidatus Planktophila sp.
CCCCGAACATGAGATTCACCAATTTGCTACAGGCCCGGCATTACGTGCCTATGTGGACTCAAAAAATCTTGCGGGAGGTTTTCGTGCCGACCTTTTCATTCTAGATGGGGAAGCGGCACAAGAGGGCGGTTTAGGAATGGCCCGACAACTCAAGGATGAGGTTTTCAACTGCCCTCCAATTCTTGTTGTTACAGGTCGTAAGGAAGATAAGTGGCTAGCGGCTTGGTCCCTGGCCGAGGCATCTGTTGTACACCCTATCGATCCCTTTACTTTGGCAAAGACCGCCGCAGAATTACTGCGCGGGACCACTGTAGTTTCTGCTTAACTTTTCTCATGAGTACATCGCTGTGGAGTGAACACATAGCGATCGTAAACTCAGGCCTAGATCTTGAGGTCGACCGAGTTCAATGGTGCATGAATCAAATCCTTACTGGGCAAACCGAGAATGAAACAATCAAAGAGTTTCTCATTGCGCTAAAAAATAAGGGCGAAAGCGCCGAAGAGGTGGGGGCACTCGTTGCTCAAATGTATGAACACTGCGCTCCTATTAAAATCACCGAGAGAGCTGTCGACACCGTTGGAACTGGTGGAGATGGTGCCCACACAATCAATATCTCGACAACATCGGCGATCATTGCTGCCGCTGCTGGGGCCCAGGTAATTAAACATGGAAACCGTGCTGCATCTTCTAAATCTGGATCAGCTGATCTTCTGGAAAATCTAGGGATCAATATCAATCTCAATGGCTCGCAGGTTGAAGAGAGCTTTGCAACTTTGGGAATTGGTTTTTGTTTTGCTCCGATCTTTCATCCAGCTATGAAGTTTGCTGCAGCGGCTCGTAAGGAGCTTGGTACCCCGACGGTGTTCAATATTTTGGGACCCCTTGCAAACCCGGCTCGACCAAAGGCAGCGGCTATTGGCGTTGCTAATGAGCGAATGCATTTAGTGATGGCGCAGGTTTTGGGTGACCGCGGAGTCGATGGATTTGTTTTTCGCGGAGATGATGGACTCGATGAAATTACCTTGGCTACGACGACCGCTGTATTGAGCATCGGGACAGAGGAAATAACGAGTGGATTATTGGATCCCGAAGAGTTTGGAATTTCCAAAGCGCCTATTAGTGCATTGGTTGGGGGAGATGGAGCGGAAAATGCTCGCATCACCCGGGCGATCTTTACTGGGGAAAAGGGCGCTCACCGAGATGCGTGTGTTCTCAACGCGGCTGCAGCGATCGCAGCCTTCGAGGGAAAAAGCGATGAGACATTGCATCAAAGAATTTCAGAGGGCGTGAAGGCGGCTAATACTGCAATCGATTCTGGTGCTGCTCAAGAGCTGGTTATTAAATGGGCTGAACTTACTCAGCGATTGAGCGCTTAGCTCTTTTCTTTTTGGATGGAAAGTTTCGCATCTCTTCAAAACTGTAAACATTAAATCCACCAAGGCGTTCGATTAAGCCGTGGAGAACATCAACGGTGGCTGTTGCATCATCCAGAGCTCGGTGATTAGGTGATGTTGTGGCTCCGAAAAATTGAGCCAGAGTTGAAAGTTTGCAGTTGGATACCTCATCCCGATCGAGGACAGCCCTAGCAAGCCGTGCGGTATCAACTGTTAAGTACTCTGGCCAATCTATCTCATGTGTTAGGGCAGCGGCTTTCAAGAAACTGAGATCAAATGGCGAGTTGTGCGCAACGACCACCGTCTCTTCGGGGTCACCTAGAAACTCAAAAAGTGTTGGAAGAATCTCATCAATAAACGGTGCAGAGACAAGCATCTGATCAGTGATGCCCGTTAGCTCTGTAATGAAGTACGGCAGCGCATGACCGGGATCAACAAAGCTTTGAAAGGTTCCGAGTACCTGGCCGCCTTTAACTTTTACAACTCCAATTTCAGTTATCCCCGCACCTAATCGAGGGGAGCCACCCGATGTTTCAAGATCGAGAACTGCAAAGGTTGTGTCAGCGAGTTTTCTATCTGCAACCTTGGACATGCGAACAATCGTAGGTCATTGCTACGACAATGCTTCGGTCGTAGGCTAGGGATATGGCGGTAGAAGGAGCACCAATTGGTTGGTTGCAAGATTGGGCTGCAACAGGCACGGGAAAAAATGCCCGAGTAGGTGTTCTATTAGTCCACGGTTTTACGGGATCACCAGCTTCCATGCGTCCGTGGGGCGAATTTTTACATTCCAAGGGGTACACAGTTCGAGTTCCGCTACTTCCAGGTCATGGCACGCAACCGGAGCTTCTCAATAAGGTGAAATGGCAAGAGTGGCCAGCCAAAGTTGAGTTTGAATTAAGTGAGCTTCGCAAAAGCTGTGATCACATTTTTCTCGTTGGGCTTTCGATGGGTGGTGGAACAGTTTTGAATGTTGCCGCCTCTCATAATGAATTATTAGCTGGAGTTATTTTGGTTAATCCAATGATTCACGTTAAAGGTGTACCCGTAGAACTTGCATTTTTCCTATCCCGTTTACAAAAGATGCGCACAAGCGTTGGAGATGACATTAAACGTCCAGGCGTAACTGAATGGGGCTATGACGCACTGCCTACTCGCGGCGTGTATCAATTGTTGAAGATGTTGCGAATCACCAGACGAAATCTGAAGAACATAACGATTCCGGTTCAACTCTTTCATTCGGTAGAAGATCACACTCTGCCGGTCACAAATACCGAAATTATCTTGTCCGAGATTGGTTCAATCAATAAGAGCAGAATCGAATTAGTAAATAGCTACCATGTTGCAACGATGGATTACGACCAAGAGTTGATTTTCCAGAACTCGCTGACATTCATTGAGGCACAATCAAAGTAGTTTTAGGAAAGTGCAAGACCAATCGCAATTCCCAAGATTCCAACGGCAGAGACCCCTGTTAGCACTCTGCGCACCGATGGTTTCTGGATATAAGCAGAAGACTTATTTACACTCCAAATCAAGGCGATATTCCAAGTAATTGATATTAGAGCCCACACCGTTCCTAGGGCGATGATTCCAAATCCCATCGAGGTTTCCTTAGGTATAAAGGATGGGATGAAAGCAACCGCGTAAACAGCGGCCTTTGCATTAGTGAGGTTTGTAATCAGTCCTAATCGAAAAGAAGCCCAATGGGTGGTGGTCGCTTGACTCTGCAGATCAAACTTCCCAAACTCCTTGCGTAGCGAGAGAAAAGTTTGAGCACTTATAAACGTTAAGAAAATTACTCCAGACCACTTCAGAATTGAATAAGCCGTATCAGAACTGTTGAAAATTGCAGATAATCCAATGGCGCTAGATGTACTCCACACCATGATCCCAAGACAGTTGCCCAGCGATGAGAGAAATGCCGCTGATGGACCACCCATAATTGATTGGCGCAAAACCATTGCAACACCTTGACCAGGAACCATCACAAGCAAAATTGTGGTGAAGATGAAGGACGGTAGGTTGCTCAGCAGCTGCGACACAAGTGCAAAGGTACTAGATCGCAGATTTCAAGAAGTTCAAGGCTTGTATCGCGCTCCATCCTTCTGGATGAAGTTCGCGAAGTGCGCGTGGACCATCAAGATCAGAACCAAATGTAAGAAGTGAAATTTCAGTGCGACCATCGGGACGGACTTGACCTAGACCGATATCTGCCATCAACGCGTTGCACAAACATTTCGAACCCAGCGCTTGATCAACTTGACCATTTTTGAACTCGTAATTATCCAATGGCTCTGCTGGGCAGCGATATCCAATGCCACCCTTTTCGCGTTGGAACATGGTTCGCAAATAACCTAAGTCGCAGATTCGAGTGCGCTCTGCATACAAACTTTCATTTGAAAGGGTTTGGTTATTTTGAATTACCTTAAAGGGAAAACCGGTAGGGGAAGCGCTTGCATCGGTCATTACACGCATCGTCGGATCGGCAAGGGATGTAAGTATCGATGAGCGATTTTCAGTTGTGAAGCCTGACTCATTTGCCAGTGCAAATAATGATCCGACCTGTACGCCTTGAGCTCCGAAAGAGATTGCCTCCTTCACCTTTGCAGGTGTTGCATATCCACCGGCTAACCAAAAAGGGGATCCTGAGGCAAAGATCTTTTCAAGGTTTGGTGTATCTAATTCGTTGTATATCGCTTCGCCTTCATCGCTTACATGATTTTTTGCGCGAGGGGGAGCGTTGTGACCACCGGCAACGTGGTACTCGATGACATAGCCATCTGGTTTTGTTTCTTCATCTTTGTTTAAGTACGCAACGAGCGCATGTGAGGTAACAATCGCTAAGAAGAGGGGTCTTTTGATTGGGAAATTATCGATACCTAGAGTCCGCGGATCAAAGTGCAAATAGTGCTTATCTTTCGTGTCAGCAACATCTACCTTCATCGCAACCTTGTTACCTAATGAAATTTCATTGAGCAAATGTGGAACCTGGGCGGGAATACCTGCTCCAATAAGGATGTAATCAACATTTGCCAACATCGCCCCATATAGCTGAGCTGGAATCGCCAATTGAATCTTTTCGAGAATATTCATCCCGATCAATCCATTGTGTCCCTCCTTTGCAAGCCATACCTCGACGAAACTTGATACCGCCAAGAGTTTGTTAGAGAAAAGATTTCCTTTAATGCTTAACTTTGGCACATCCAAATAAGGCTTACCCTCTTGTCGTCCGCCCTCCATAAAAAAGCGATCCATAATCTCTCTGATAGTTTCTTGATCAGGATATGCAGCCATAGCTCTACGAATATCGCCGCTTGAGTCACCATCTTGCAAGCGGCGAGCTACTACAGAATCAATCGCAGTTCCTGAAATCACTCCAAGTTCACCAGCAATTGATACCTCTTTTGCCAACTGCCATGATGAAACGGCGATGCCCATGCCACCTTGGATAATCGTGGGATAGGTGGTGGCTGGGTGCATGCATTAACTCTATGGAGGCGGTATGCGAACTCGCGAGTAGACATTGATGTACTAGTGAGTTGAAAGGGTGATTTTGATGGATATCTAAAGAGAGTGGACGATACTGGGATCGAACCAGTGACCCCCACAATGTCAATGTGGTGCTCTACCGCTGAGCCAATCGTCCTCGGTACTTCTTTCGTGAAGTCTATAACTTCACCCACCTCTGCACACTTTCGCGTGACAGCAGTGGAGGTCGGAACGGGATTTGAACCCGTGTAGAG
>JBIKXW010000030.1:0-15538 GCA_044355565.1 Candidatus Planktophila sp.
TCGCAGGTTTTGTTGGAGAAAATGGCCGTATGTTGCCGATGGTCGCACCGGTAGCAATGCAACAAGGTCGACACGTTGCCAAGCAGATCAAGAGTTTTGCTGCTGGCAAAGAATTGAAGCCTTTCAATTACATCGATAAGGGTTCCATGGCAACAATCGGTCGGCACAAAGCAATCGTTGAAGTCAAAGGCTTGCGGATGACCGGAATTCCTGCTTGGTATGCATGGTTGTGGCTACACCTGTTTTACCTATTAGGTGGACGCAACAAGATCGGCACCATGGCTGACTGGACCTATAACTATTTAACATTTGATCGAGGTAATCGACACATTATGGATTCGGTGTAATGCCCGAGTACATAAAGATCGATGGACATGATCTCTACTGCTACGAATGGGATAACGATGGCGAAGCTGTTGTTTTACTCCACGGCGGATTGAGTAAAACTTCTAGTTGGGATTACCTACTAGTTCCTGCACTTGAAGATGATTTCCATGTTTTCGCTTACGATCGCACAGCCCATGGCTTTACCGCTGATCGCCCCGGCAGTTTGCACTTTGATTTTCAAACCCGCGAAGCGATTGCATATCTAGAAACCGTTGTAAAAGAGCCTTCACACTTAATTGGATATTCCGATGGAGCGATTATCGCTTTGTTAGTCGCGATCCAGCGTCCAGATCTCGTTAAATCCGTTATTTCTATCGGTGGAAACTTCCATTACTCAGGTGTTGATTTCGAGATGGGAGATCCATCTGTTTCAGAGGATGATTTAGCTGAGTACACATTGATTTCACCTGATGCCCCTCATACCTTGCTTGAAAAAGTAACCCGTATGTTCAAAATTTGGGATTCAGAGCCAGATGTTTCAACACAACAGTTGTCCGATATTCAGTGCCCTGTATTAGTTGTTTCAGGTGATGATGACATGGTTACCTTGAAGCACACACAAGAGTTGTATGAAGCTTTAGCGTTAGGACAATTGGCGGTTATTCCAGGCACATCACATGCATTAGTAAAGGAAAAGCCAGAGCTTTTCATCGCAATAATGATGCAGTTTTTAGAAGATTTGAGTTACCCAGTAACGATGGTGCCAAATCGCAGAGTAAATCCGATTAGCAATCTACAGGAGTAATTTTTCCTGTTGTAACATCATAAATCGCTCCGCCTACAACAACATCCTTATTTAAAAATGGGAATGCACGAATTCTGCTGACATCTAGTGCGAGCGCTTTTTCCTGGTCTTTAACGGTTCTAAACTCAAGACTGCGAGTATCAACACCAAATTCATTTTGAATATGCTCATGAATATCTGCCTCTTCGGCAGATGCCATTCGGCAGTTTGTGTGTGGCATAACTAGAATCTTCTTGACGCCCAGTAAATATGTAGCAAGAACCAAGGTACGCAAAACATCCTCTGTCACGCGAGCTCCAGCATTTCGCAAAATCTTCGCATCTCCTGATTTCATTCCCATGATGGACAAGGGGTTGATGCGTGAATCCATGCAGGTAACTATCGCTAAACCTTTTTGGGCGACTCCGGTTAGGCCTGAGTATTTGAAGGTTTTGATGTACTCATCATTTGCGGCAAGTTCGGCAGCAAATGAATCATGAGGAAATGAGTTGTTCATCATCATTTACTCCCCCCATAAAAAGGTAGTACAAGAGCCCCCCGTCAGGATTGAACTGACGACCTGCGCATTACAAGTGCGCTGCTCTACCACTGAGCTAGAGAGGCCTGCTCTTCGAGTTCCCCCGAATACAGCAGCCGTAATTATGGCAGTGTTGGGCCAAATCTTAAAATCCAAGGGTTAGGGCTCGCTCACCGATAGGTTGGCCACATGAGATTAGGTGTTCTGGATGTGGGGTCAAACACCATTCACCTTCAGGTGATGGATGCCCATCCAGGAGCACGACCTACCCCAGCTACAAATTACAAAGTCGAGCTGCGGCTAACTGAATATTTGAACTCCGATGGTGAGATTTCGCAAACTGGTGTCGAGTTACTCAATACCGCGATCTCGGATGCGGTTAAGCATGCCCAAGAGAATGCAACGGATGAGATCTTGGCCTTTGCGACTTCTGCTCTGCGAGAGGCTAAGAATGGAGCGGAGATAATCGCTGATATCAATCAGCGTTATGAAATTGATCTGCAGGTTCTTGGTGGTGATGATGAAGCTTCAATGACTTTTTTGGCGGTGCGCCGTTGGTTGGGTTGGTCGGCAGGAAAACTCTTAGTTTTAGATATCGGTGGCGGTTCATTAGAAATTGCAAGCGGTGACAATGAACTTCCTGAAGCTACTTTGTCATTGCCTTTAGGTGCCGCTCGCTCTACACGAGAATTTTTAGGAACGGATCCATACACATCTAAAGGGATTCGTGCCTTAGAAAAACATGCAGCGGAAATGCTAAAGAGTTCTATTCCTGGTTCTTTGTTGTCGCACGATGCAAATCATTTTGTCGCAACAAGTAAAACATTTCGCACCTTGGCCCGAATCTGCGGACATTGGTACGGAGATAATCCCAAGTTCTTAGAAAAAAAATCCTTAGAAACCGCAGTCCCAAAATTAATTGCAATGAACAATAAGTCGCGGGCAGAGCTACCAGGAGTATCGGCAAGCCGTGCTCAACAGATTGTCGCGGGCGGAATCGTTGCACTTGCAGTTATGGAGCGGTTAGATGTTGATGAAGTTGAAATTTGCCCTTGGGCGCTACGTGAAGGCATTGTTCTGCGCCGCTTAGACTGGCTGCAGGATTAATTCTCTGGAGCTGGCATCCAATCGATAGCCACAATTTCACCTTCGCGGTGGTGCAAAATCCAAGACTCCCCTGGCATTAATCCATGATCTAACTCTTTAAAACTCTTCTTCCCGATGAATTTTGCGACCATTCCTGGAAGAACAGGGTTATGCCCACACACAATTGCTCGTGCTTCGCTCTCGATGATCTCTTGAACTACTCGAACTGCTGCCTTTTTATCCTTTTCAAATGCATACTCGCTTAGCTCGCTCCAATAAATTGTATCGAGTTGAAGTGAGCGAGCCATTGGAACCACGGTTTCATAACAGCGAACAGCATCTGAGGTATGAATCTCTGTTATTCCATAGGGCAAATATGTTGCAAGCATTCGCTTGGCTTGTTGTTGACCAAGTTGAGCAAGTGGACGATCCCCATCATCGCCCTCCCATTCTTCGCGAGCGATTGCTTTTCCGTGACGGAGCAGAATCAGCGGAATGGTATCTGTGTCGAATTTTTCAAAGTTTTTTAGAACTTCTTTGTCACCCTCGCGTGAAAGTTTTTGATAGGCATCATTAACAGTCACCCAAATCATTTGATCAACTTCGGTGATGTCATGTGGGCCGTTGGATTCGCCAATAACTTGCGCAGACCAATATCGAACCGTTTTAGTGAGCTCTGCTACTGGATACTCAATCTTGCAGAGTTCAGGACCAAATACTGTTTGAAAGCCGGTCTCTTCTAGAACTTCTCTGAAGGCACAGGCGATTTCAGTTTCACCTACTTCAACCTTGCCTTTAGGAAATGACCAATCGTCATATCGTGGACGATGAATTAGAGCTACTTGGATTAATTCATCCCTAAGGCGACGCCACAGAACGGCACCTGCTGCCTGGATTACATCCATCTATCGATCCTTTGAGTAATGCTCAATGAGAATTGAATGAGCGTTGGCTAATCCTTTTTTCTTGCTGCGGCTCCAACTCGTTTCTTGGAGCTCCCACGAAGAGGTATCTGGAGATAAACCAAGGTCCAATAGGGCCTGCAGTCGGTTTACATGCTCTTTTCGGGAGATCATTACCAGGCTTTCAACCCTTCGATCGAGATTTCGTCCCATTAAATCTGCGCTACCAATCCAATACTCATCATCGCCACCGTTGACGAAGTGATAAATACGTGAATGCTCTAAGAAGCGACCCAAAATAGATTTCACTGTGATGTTTTCCGATACACCTTTGATTCCAGGTTGTACCGCGCAAATTCCGCGTATCAACAACTCAATCTTTACTCCTGCTTGAGATGCCTCATACAGTTTGGCAACAAAGCCTTCATCTAAAATAGAGTTTAATTTAAATTGGATTCCGGAAGATCGACCATTTTTTGAATGTTCAATCTCGCGATCAATCTTTTCAATCAGCCCTGAGCGCAGAGTGCGAGGTGCAACCAATAAACGTGAGTAAGTTGATTGCGGGGCAAATCCCGACAGTTGGTTGAACAACCGCGTTAAATCCTCAGTCAATTCCACATCAGCACTAAGCATTCCGAGATCCTCATACATGCGAGCAGTCTTTGGATTGTAATTTCCTGTTCCAATATGACAGTAGCGACGAATTCCTTGAGGCTCGTCACGTACAACAAGTGAGAGCTTTGCGTGAGTCTTTAATCCCATCAAACCGTAAACCACATGAACTCCTGCAGCTTCTAGTTTTCGCGCCCATCGCACATTAGCTTGTTCATCAAAACGTGCGCGGATTTCGACAACCGCTACAACCTGCTTACCTGCTTCAGCAGCTTCGATGAGCGCTTCAATAATCGGTGAATCTCCAGATGTGCGATATAAAGTCTGCTTAATAGCTAATACCTGTGGATCTTGTGCGGCGTTCTGCAGAAAGTGAACCACTGAAGATGTAAATGATTCATAGGGGTGATGGAGCAGAATTTCGCCCTGACGGATTGCAGCGAAAAACATATCTAAATCACCGGTTTCAACCTCAGAAAGTGCTTTTGCGGTACGGGATCTAAAGGGGGCAAATTTGAGCTCAGGGAAATCTAGATCCGCGATCTTATGCAGCGAGGTTAAATTCAACGGGGCTTGAACCTGGAAGATATTCTCTTCACCAATTCCTAATTCTTGTGCCAATTGATGAACTAACTTTTCATCAACTCCAACTTCAATTTCTAAACGAACGGGTGGTCCGAATCGACGACGCAATAGCTCTTGTTCCAGAGTTACGAGTAAATCCTCTGTTTCTTCATCCTCGAGTTCGATATCTTGATTTCTAGTTACACGGAAGGTGTAGTGATCTTCAATGATCATTCCAGGGAACAACTCTTGCAAGTGAATCGCAATTAAATCTTCAAGTGGCAAGAATCGTGTTGAACCGATCTTTGTGGTAGCAATAAAACGTGGCAAAACTTCTGGAACTTTTACGCGAGCAAAAAACTCTTCATTACTTGCAGGATTCTTTACAATTACTGCAAGGTTCAGTGATAGCCCCGAAATGTATGGGAAAGGATGTGTTGGATCTACAGCAAGAGGCGTTAAAACTGGAAAGATTCGATCTTGAAAAAGTCTGGCGACATATGTGCTTTCAGTTTCCGTTAAATCTTGCCATGTTACAAATTCAATTCCCTGATCTTTGAGTGCTGGCAAAATGCTGTTATGCAAGGTGGAACTTTGACGGTTGACCAACTCGTTAACTTTGGTGGATATCAAAGTTAAAAGCTCTTTAGGGCGATGACCTGCAACATTGGGTGCAGAAATGTCATTTTCTATCTTGCTCATCAATGTGGCAACGCGGACCATGAAGAACTCATCCAGATTAGAAGAAGAGATAGCAAGGAATCTCAAACGCTCAAGAGATGGGGTTGATTCATCCTCGGCTAGCTCTAAAACACGCTGGTCAAAGGAGAGCCAACTCAGCTCTCGATCGGTTAAGTGCTCCATGCTCATGCCCAAATTCTCCCCTGTTTGTGTGAACAATAGGTAATCGGAATAAGGCCACTGGTTAAACCAACCCTGAGATACAGCGGTGATCACGTGTGTGAATTGGTGGTTTTCCTGAGAGACTGCGCTCGTGATGAATAACTATTGGATGAGCCCTGAGACCACTTCTATCAACCGTTTGCCGATGCTCAATATTGAGCACTTTGAGCAAATTTCCTTAGATGGCACCTGGCGCTTCCAACTATTGCATAAGCCAACTGAAAAGTTAGGCAAGCGATGGACATCTATTCCAGTTCCGGGTTTATGGACGATGCAGGAACCATCTGATGTATTTTTCGACAAACCAATTTATACAAATACACAAATGCCATTTCCGCAGCAGCCCCCATTTGTTCCAGAGGAAAATCCAACCGGTGTTTACGAGAGAGATTTTGATCTACCAAAAAGCTGGTTGGGAAAGCGTGTAGTCCTTCAACTCGGAGGTTATGAATCAGTTGCGGTTTTATACATTAATGGTGTTGAAGTTGGTTTAACCAAAGATTCACGATTAGCAGCTGAGTTTGATGTCACCAATTTTGTCAGAAGCGGCAACAATGTTGTTCGCATTGATGTAACCAAGTGGTCAGATGCAACCTTTATCGAAGACCAAGATCAATGGTGGCATGGTGGAATAACTCGCTCCGTAAAGTTGTATGCCACCAATAAAGTCTTTATCGAACGTTTCAAGACAGTAACCGGTCTTGAAAAAGATGGAACAACTGGAACTTTATCTATTGAAGCAGATTTAGGTGCACTTGATAATTTGCCTACAGATGGGTACACCCTTCGTGCATCGATCACTGAACTTCCTAAAGTAAAGAGTGCCAATCTTTCTAAGACCGTTAAAAACTTCACCTCACCTCAGTGGACCGAGCGGGATGCAAATCTAAAAAAGCGCAGCGATGATTACTTCCACGGTAAGTACTGGCACGGAAATCTTCCGGCAGATGCTAAAGCCGCCATCATGGAGAACGAGCCTTGGCCACACGGCAAGGTGCACCTAGATACCCGAATTCCTAAGGTAAATCCGTGGTCTGCCGAAGCCCCACATCTCTATACCTTGAGCATTGAATTACTAGATCCGAACGGTTTGGTAATTGAAGTTTCTCAACAACGTATTGGTTTCCGCTCTATTGTGATTAAGGGCCAGGACTTCTTAGTCAATGGCCAGCCAATCATTTTTTATGGCATCAACCGCCACGATTTCAATAGATTTACAGGTCGAGCACTAACCCGTGATGACATGCGCCAGGATTTGCTCGAACTCAAGCGTTGGAACTTCAACGCAGTTCGAACATCACATTATCCAAATGATGCAGCTTTCTTAGATCTCTGTGATGAATTGGGTTTCTATGTTATTGGCGAAGCAAATATCGAATCACATGCATTTATTTCATCTATCTGTAATGACACAAAGTATTTAACAGCCTTTGTTGATCGCGTGGGTCGTATGGTTCAGCGCGATATTCACCATCCATCTGTGGTTATGTGGTCACTTGGAAATGAGTCCGGTGCTGGAACAAACCATGAAGCTGCTGCAGCATATGCCCGCAGTTTTGATCCATCACGACCACTGCATTACGAAGGTGGAATTCGTGGCCATTGGATGGGTAGTCATTCACTGACCGATGTCATCGCACCGATGTACCCATCGATCAACGCGATCAAGGAGTATGCGAAATCTCCTAAGGCGGATCGTCCATTGATTATGTGCGAGTACTCGCATGCAATGGGTAACAGCAATGGAAATCTTGCCGAATATTGGGAGGCAATCGAATCAACTCGTGGTCTGCAAGGTGGATTTATCTGGGAGATGTGGGATCACGGTCCTGTTCAAACACTTGCAGATGGCACCAAACGCAACGCATACGGTGGCGATTACGGAGAAGAAAAACATGATGGCAATTTCTGCTGTGATGGAATGGTCTTTCCAGATCGCACACCTAAGCCTGCAATGCATGAATTTAAAGCGATAGCCGCCCCTGTACTGATTACCGCTGTTAAGGCCACAACCGGCCAATTCAAGGTATTTAACAAGCACTTCTTTAAGGATCTGAGCGAGTACCAATTGCAGTGGAACATAAGTTGCGATGGCGAAATCCTAGATAGCGGAGTTGTGAAACTACCCAAGGTTGCTCCACGTAAATTCGTTAACTTTAAAGTTAGTTCAAAAAAGTTAGCAAAGGGAACATCCCGTGGGGAGCGCTTCATCAACTTCTCATTACTTTGTGTTTCCACTACACCTTGGGCGCTACCAATGTCCGAGGTTGCCTGGAGTCAAATTGCCCTGCCATCACAAGCTCTAACACCTGCTAAGAAGACCAAGGATCTTGGAGATGTTGTCGATGAGCACGGTCAAATTGTCTTGCCATATGGAATCGTTGCACCATCTGTTTCATTGTGGCGTGCACCAACTGACAATGATCGCATAGGACATATCGCAGCTAAGTGGGAACGATATGGTGTTCGTGAAATTTCACGAACAGATTGTCTTGTTCAACAATCTCCAACATCTATTAAGGTTACAAATACTTGGCAGACAAGCACAGGTGTTAACTTCAAGCACACGCAATTGATAACACCAGTAGTTGGTGGATTCAATGTCAAGGAGTCTGTAACGGTGCCCAAAGCCTTTGATGATTTAGCTCGTGTGGGAACTCTCTTTGAATTAGATGGGTCACTTAGTGAACTGGTTTACTTTGGAACAGGTGCACATGAAACCTACCCAGATCGCAAGATCGGACGCATAGGTCGTTATGTTTCCACTGTTGCTGCTCAATACATTCCATATGTTCGCCCACAAGAAAATGGTGGACATGCAGCGGTTCGTTGGTTTGAGCTAGTAAATGCTCAAGGAAATGGTCTGCGCTTTGTCATGGGTAAACCTGCTCAGGTATCGGTAACCCCTAACAGGGATGCAGATTTGGCCGATTCCACGCACGATGTAGAGGTAAAACCATGTGGAAACACTGTGGTCCATATCGATGCCGCTCATCGTGGAGTTGGAACCGCATCATGTGGTCCAGATACTTTAGATAAGTACATCATCAAGACCGGTGTACACACCTGGGAGTGGACAGTTACCTCAATTTAAGAAGTTGCTAATCCAAATGCGATAACGGCCAGTTAATTGCCTGCGGGTATTTACAGGTACGACCATCACCAGATGATTTTCCACGTGCACGTCGCCACATCCATGGCAGTGCAAAGGTTCCAAACCACACAGTTGTAATAGCGATCTTTACAAGCTTATGCATTGGCTCTGCTGGGGCCAATGGTCTGCGCCATGATGGATCAAAGGGAAGCTCAATAGTCTCAAGTACCGCTTGTGCAACTCGGTCATGACCCATTGGGTTCAAATGTAAACGATCAAAAGCTAAAAATCGTGGATCCTTAAATGCGGCTTCTTCATTTGCATCGCACAGGATTGCGCCGATCTCATCTGCAACTGCGCGGACATTTTCATTAAAATCTTTAAATCGCGCCTTCCAAGTTTCAGCTAAACGTCCTTCGCTGCCACTGTCTTCAAGAACGGTAAACAGCATGACCGTTGCACCAGAGGCTGCCACCTTTCGTGCAGCTTCGGCGTACAAAGGCAGAATCACATTGGGGTTGTACTTGGGCCGAATCACATCATTTGCACCTGCGTGAAATGAGACAAGTGTTGTCTTGTCAACCACTTGTGCAATTGCAGCATCTAGCTGCTCATCCACAACCTGCTTGAGCAGCTTTCCGCGAACAGAAAGGTTTGCATATTGAAAACCAGGTTGTGCTTGAGCCATGACATCGGCGACACGATCTGCCCAGCCTCGGTACTGGCCGTACCTCTTTTCATCGCACATACCTTCGGTAAATGAGTCGCCGATAGCGATAAAACGGTTGTATTTCAAGGCTTTTACCTACTTAGCGCGGCGCTGTTGGTCTATATGGAACAGCGCAATCGAGGTAGCAACACTTGCATTCAGGGATTCTGTTGAAGTACTGATTGGAATTGAGATTACAAGATCGCACTTTTCCTTAGTCAATCGTGCAAGACCCTTACCTTCAGAGCCAACGATGACCATTAAGGGTTCTGTTGCAACCTTCATGTCACTGATTAACTCGTCAGATTCACCATCTAATCCGATTACAAACATTCCAGCCTTCTTGGCTGCATCGATTGTGCGAGCAAGGTTTGTAATTTGTGCAATTGGTAAACGTGCTGCTGCACCTGCAGATGATTTCCATGCCGATGCTGTCATCGTTGCTGCGCGACGTTCAGTCATGATTACACCTGCTGCACCAAAGGCTGCAGCAGAACGAATGATTGCACCAAGGTTACGTGGATCTGTAACTCCATCAAGAGCAACGATTAGTGAAGGGTACTTTGCGCGCTCCATGATCTCTTCAAAACTTGAATACTGGAAAGGCTTGATTGCAAGAATGATTCCTTGACTGTTAGGTGAAATGCCTTCAACCTCTGCACGGTGTGCTTCACGAATTGGAAGTCCGTGGTGCAAGGCAAGCTTTAAACTTTCAGCAACTCGATCATCAACATCGATACTGCGTGCAACTAACAACTCTGTCGATGGAACATTCTCGCGCAGCGCTTCTAGAACCGCGTTACGTCCTGCAACGATTTCACCACGAGGACGATCACCCTTTGGCATGCGAGGTGAACGAGTCTCCTTTTTTTCAGCAGCCTTCTTGCGCTTTGCGGCTGCGTGATACGGACGGTCTTCCGCCTTTGGAGTTGGACCTTTTCCTTCAAGGCGACGTTTATTGTTTCCACCAGTACCGGCAGATGGCCCCTTTTTTGATTGGCGAATAGCGCCTTTTCGGGATGAATTGCCAGCCATGATGAGATCTCGTTTCAGTAATTAATTAATAGACCAGCGAGGTCCTTGAGCAGTGTCCTCAATTGTAATTCCTAAAGCAGCAAGCCCATCACGGATGGCATCTGAAGCAGCGAAATCCTTACGCTCACGGGCAGCTGCGCGCTCTGCCAACGCTAATTTAATGGTGCCATCGAGGGCTGCAGACAGCTCTGAACCACCAGATGAAGCAAATACTGCATCAAATGGATCGCAGCCCAGAATCTCTAGCGCTCCACGGATCTCTTTGGCATTTCTAGAAATCGCAGCAGTGTCATTATCAGCTAACGCTTGATTACCTAAACGAAGATTTTCGCTGATCGTTGCAAGCGCTGCAGGAACAGCTAAATCATCATTCATGGCCCCGGTAAATGCATCCCCAACAAATGGAGTTGGGACTTCACCTAGAACTTCTGTTGCACGGTTCAAGAAGTTTTCAATCCGTCGAAAATTTGTTGCCGCTTCTTGTAACGCCTCAGGTGAGTACTCGAGCATGGAACGGTAATGCGCGCCACCTAGGTACCAACGAAGTTCGATTCCGCGGAAAGATTTCAAAATCTCATGCACCTGCAAGGTGTTACCTAATGACTTTGACATCTTTTCGCCAGATTGTGTCACCCAAGCGTTATGCAACCAACGTTGGGCAAAACCGTAACCTGCGGCCTCTGATTGCGCGATTTCATTTTCATGGTGTGGAAACACTAAATCTAATCCACCACCATGAATATCAAACTTTTCGCCAAGATAAGCATGCGCCATTGCAGAACATTCCAAGTGCCATCCTGGACGACCTGGACCCCAAGGAGTTGGCCATGATGGATCTCCGGGCTTTGCTGCCTTCCACAAAGCAAAGTCACGCACATCTTTTTTGTATGTGTCATCAGCATCAGCTGCTGGTTGTAGATCATCTAAATGTTGGCGAGACAAAGTTAAGTAACGCTTCAACTTGCGTACCTCTAGGTAGACATCGCCATTTCCAGGCGCATATGCAGCACCGTTTTCAATGAGAGTTTGCATCAATTCGACCATCTGAGTGATGTGCCCAGTAGCGCGTGGTTCATATGTTGGCGGCAAAACATTGAGCGCTGTATACGCATCGGCAAAGATGCGCTCGTACTTCATTGCTAGCGCCCACCAAGGCATTTTTTCATGGACAGCTTTGTGCAAAATCTTGTCATCGATATCGGTGACATTACGAATAAAGGTTACCTCGTAGCCATTCTTCATTAACCAACGGCGCAAAATGTCGAAGTTAATTCCGCTGCGAACATGGCCGATGTGCGGGTATGACTGAACCGTTGCACCACAAACATAAATTGAAACCTTGCCAGGCTCTAAAGCTTTGAACTCACTTACTTCGCGGGTAGCTGTGTCATATAACTTCAAAGTCATGGAGCAATCACCAATGCATTTGCAACTACGTAAATTCCTTCACCTCTGCCGGTAAATCCCATTTGATCTGAAGTTGTCGCAGCAACGGATACTGGTGCGCCAAGGGCCGCAGATAAAACCTTTTGTGCCTCATCGCGACGTGGAGTGATCTTTGGTTGGTTACCAACAATCTGCAGCGCAACATTGTTGATGACAAATCCTTTCCCCGTTACAAACTCGCGAAGCTTTTCAATCATCGCAACCCCTGTAGCTCCAGCCATTTCAGGGGAATCGACTCCAAAGAATGTTCCAACATCTCCTAGTTGACAGGCAGATAAGACCGCATCGCACAGCGCATGAACTGCGGCATCGCCATCAGAGTGCCCAACCAAGCGGGGAGCATCTGGCCATTGCAACCCAGCAAGCGAGCACGGTCCGTTATCGCCAAATTGATGCGCATCTACACCGACACCGGTACGCATCTTGGAAAGGTTCATTGTCTAAGAGTATCGGCTTGGTGGGTGGTGTTTAATACGCATACAGGCTGTATCCATGGAAAAGAGTTCATAGTGACCTATACATCTCGACTTCGAGATCATGCACTAAAGATCGGCCGCGATACCCGCATCGCATTAGTAGGTGCTGGCCAGATGGGCCGCGGTTTTGGAAACCAGTTGGGTCGCAAAGAGGGAATTTCTCTCTCGATCGTTATCGATTCAAATCTTGACCGAATAAAGGTTGTTTACGCAGATTTAGGAATCACCGACATTGTTTTCAGCGATGATGTAGCTGTTTTATCAAAGGCTATTTTGGAGGGTAAGCACACCGGAAGCACCGATGCCACATTGGTGTCAGAGCTTCCAGTGGATTTAGTTGTTGAAGGAACAGGCGTTCCAGATATCGGTGCACAGATTACATACTCTTCACTTCTTGCTAAAAAGGATGTTGCGGTTCTTAATGTTGAAATGGATGTCACGATCGGACCATTACTTCACAAAGTTGCAACTGATAACGGAGTTATCTATGCGGTCTGCCATGGTGATGAGCCAATTGAGGCAAAAGTTCTTGTTGATTACGCCCGCGATCTTAACTTTGAGATTATTTGTGCAGGTAAGGGAAAGAACAATCCTTTTGAGCCGTTGAGCACTCCAGATACTGTCCGCGAAATCGCAATCCAAAAGAAGATGAACCCAAAGATGTTGTGTTCATTTACAGATGGATCCAAAACAATGACTGAAATGGTTGCGCTAGCAAACACAACAGGGTTGCAACTTTCAAAGCGTGGAATGTATGGCCCTGCTTCATCAGTAAAAACTTTGCAGGATACCTTTGCACTTTCCGAAGATGGCGGTGTTTTAGATCGTCCAGGTGTTGTTGATTACTGCACCGGTGATGTTGCACCAGGTGTGTTTGTGATTGTTCGCCACAATGATCCCTACATCGCACATGAGATGAGTTACTTAGCGATGGGCCCTGGTCCTTACTTTACTTTGTACCGTCCATTCCATTTGGCCTCAATTGAAGCCCCAATCACTGTTTACCGTGCGATCTTGGATCGCGAATCATCGCTATTTGCACCTCACTTGAACGCTGAAGTCGTAACAATGACCAAGAAAAACCTAGAAGTAGGCGATGTTATTGACGGTATTGGTGGTTTTACCGTGCGTGGATACGCGGATAACGCGCTTGATGCCAAGCGGGATAACTTGGTTCCTATTGGATTAGTTGCTGGCGCAAAGATAATTAAGCCAATAGCCGTTGGCGAGCTACTTACTTACGACCATGTGGAGCTGAATCAAGATTCATTTATCGTCGCTTTGCGTAAGAAGCAGGATGAATTAGGTCTTACCTACGCACCAAGCCAGAAGTAAAGATGAGCACCCAGGTCGCAGTTGCATCAGTTGTTCTGGCAGCGGGTTCTGGAACCCGCTTTGGTCACAGCATGAACAAGGTGTGGCTGCAGTTACAGGGCAAACACATTATTTCCAGATCACTTGAAAACTCACGCAAAAATTTTTCCAATGTCCGCAGCATCTTGGTGATTAATCCCGATGATGAAGAGTTTGCTCGTGAAGCACTATTCAAAGATGGAGTTCTTGCCTCGACTGAGATCGTTCATGGTGGAGCAACTCGACATGAGAGTGAGTACAAAGCACTCCAATTTTTAAAGGGCGACATTAAAGCGGGCCTCATTGAATTGGTGTTAATCCATGATGGTGCGCGTCCATTAGCAACACCACAAATTTTTGCAGCTATCGCAGATGGTGCACGCACGCATGGTGGCGCTATTCCAACAATCGCATTAGATCCACATGAAATGGACACCGCACGTTCCGAGACCGTTGCTCGGGTACAAACCCCACAAGGATTTAGAGCCCAGCAATTGCTAGATGCTTATGAGAAAGCGGCAGTAAGTGGGTTTGTTGGTACCGATACAGCTGCTTGTATGGAGGAGTTCTTTCCAGATGTAAATACCGTAGCTGTTCCTGGCGATATCTTTAATATCAAGATTACCTATCCGCAGGATTTAGCTATCGCTGAACTACTTGTTCCAGTCCAGTAAATAACTCATTAATTCAATCTCTTTTTCTGAGTTAATTCGGGCGCTCTCTGGGTCAGCGGCAACTGCCCCAGTTTTTGCAGAGCTAATTAATGGAATAAACCAAGTTGAAGCCTTCGCATTGAAATCAATTGCGCTGTAGCGAATTAGCTCTGGTGTTGAGATACGCATCATGGAATTGCGATCAATTGTTTGATCGATGAAGTTATCAGTGTTGATTGATTTTAAGGTCTCAGTAAAGGGCGAGACGGGGCGGAGCGCATCAATATCTCCGGTTAGCGCTGAATAAACACGTTCAAATTGAGCCTGCTGGGTGAGAGGTCTTAACGCATCATGAATCATCACTAAGTCGGCTGGGGTTGAACTCTTCAGCGCAGCCGCTAATTCAGCTGGCTGGTTCGGATTGCAGACAAACTTTTCACAATCAATATCTGCAACCTTGGCTAAATCTTCGGTGGTACCTGCGATTGCAAGAAGTGCCCCATCAACTGATGCAGCAAAGCCATGCGCAGATTGAATGCAGGTAGACAGAATTGTTTGATTCTTTAATTGATGGAACACAATTGGCGAGGTAATCGCCACAACAACCTTCAGAGAAGGTGTCATGAAATTAGGAAGCTAGAACCTCGTCAAGGATTACTGCAGCCTTTTCTTCATCGGTGCGCTCTGCAAGAGCCAGCTCTGAAACTAGGATCTGCTTCGCCTTGGCGAGCATGCGCTTTTCTCCTGCTGAAAGACCACGGTCTAGATCGCGACGGTAAAGATCGCGAACAACTTCGGCAACCTTAATAACATCACCTGAAGCAAGCTTTTCTAGATTTGCCTTGTAGCGACGAGACCAGTTTGTTGGCTCTTCTGTGTATGGCTGGCGCAATACGCTAAATACGCGATCAAGACCAGCTGAATCAACAACGTCACGAACACCGACTAAATCAACATTGTCTGCAGGAACGCGGACCGTTAGATCTCCTTGAGCAACTTTTAACACTAGGTAGGTCTTTTCTTCACCCTTGATCACACGAGTTTCAATAGCTT